>DATHMO010000323.1:0-32275 GCA_035486995.1 Bryobacteraceae bacterium | reverse complement strand
ACGCTGGGGCTGGCCGGGCGGCTATCCACGCGATTGCAGCCCAATCATCCGACCGATGATCCCAAAGGCATCGCCGCGAGCATTGTCGATGGCCTGTCGTATGGCAGCGGCGACGCGGTGATCGGGATCAATCCGGTGTCCGACAATCTGGAAAGCGTCGAGACGCTATTGCGGCTGCTGG
This sequence comes from Bryobacteraceae bacterium, assembly GCA_035486995.1. Classification (GTDB taxonomy): domain Bacteria; phylum Acidobacteriota; class Terriglobia; order Bryobacterales; family Bryobacteraceae; genus Palsa-89. The sequence continues at coordinate 32,094 of DATHMO010000323.1, read as the reverse complement.
ATCATGTGCGCGAGTCGTATCGGATTCCCACCCAAAACTGTGTGCTCTCGCACGTGACAACGACGATGGACGCGATGCGGCGGGGCGCTCCGGTGGATCTGGTGTTCCAATCTATTGCGGGGACAGAAGCGGCTAACGCGTCGTTTGGCGTGAGTATCGCCATGCTGCGGGAAGCGCGCCAACAGGCGTTGGAGCTGCGGCGGGGCACGGTTGGCGATAACGTGATGTATTTTGAGACCGGCCAGGGCAGCGCGTTATCGGCGAATGGGCATCACGGCGTGGATCAGCAGACATGCGAAGCGCGCGCATATGGCTTGGCGCGGCATTTCCAACCGCTGCTGGTGAACACCGTGGTTGGTTTCATCGGTCCCGAGTATCTATACAACGGCAAGCAGATTCTGCGCGCCGGCTTGGAAGATCATTTTTGCGGCAAGCTGCTGGGGCTTCCGATGGGCTGCGACATTTGTTACACCAATCATGCCGAGGCCGATCAGGACGACATGGATGCGCTCCTGACGATGCTGGGTGCGGCGGGCGTCAACTACATCATGGGTGTGCCGGGCGCCGATGACGTGATGCTGAATTATCAGAGCACGTCGTTTCATGACGCGCTGTATTTGCGAGGCGTGTTCGGGTTGCGGCCGGCACCTGAGTTTGACGCGTGGCTCGATGAGGTACGGCAGGAGCTGCCTCGGATGGCGGGGCTGTTGCTCGAAGCATGACCAGGCTGCGCGATTATACGATGGCCCGGGTAGAGCTCGGCCGGGCGGGATTGAGCGTTCCCACGCGGGCGCTGCTTGAGTTTCAACTGGCGCATGCCAAGGCGCGCGACGCGGTGCATCTGCCGCTGGCTGTCAACTCGCTGGTCCTCGAGTTGAAACAAAAGGGTCTGCCTTCGATCGCGCTGGCGAGCGCGGCGCGTGATCGCAATGAATATTTGCGGCGTCCCGACTTGGGCCGGCGCTTGAGTGTTGACTCGCGCGAGCGATTAGCTGCACTGCGCGCGGACTACGATGCCGCGTTCGTGATTGCCGATGGGCTTTCGGCGCTGGCCGTGCATCGTCACGCTGTGCCTTTGTTGGAGCTTCTGCTCCGCGATCTGGATTGGCGAATCGCACCGGTCGGCATCGTCGAGCAGGGTCGTGTCGCGATCGGCGATGAAATCGGCGAGTTGTTGGGGGCGCGAATGGTGGTGGTTCTGATCGGCGAACGCCCGGGCTTGAGTTCCCCGGACAGCTTGGGCGCTTATCTTACGTGGCAGCCTTGCCTGGGCCGGACCGACGCCGAGCGCAATTGCATTTCGAACATTCGCGCTGAGGGGTTGAGCTACGCGGCGGCTGCGCACAAGCTGCTGTTCCTGATGAACGAATCGCAGCGGTTGAAATTGTCGGGAGTGCAGCTTAAGGAAAACGCCTCACTAATTGGGGACTCGATAGTCAACGCCAAACTCGTCGGCGATCACTGACAAACGGGGATCAGCGGTCCACAGTTTCAGTCCGCTGACAATTGCAGAAGCTAGAAGGCTGACATCGATCCAACCGACGCCACGACCATGCAGGCGACGGCCTTCGACGAACGCGACAACGTCGATGTGCGGGACTATTGCCGCCTGAAAAATTCGCCCATAACGACCGAGGAGTTTCTTGCGACCTCCCCGGTCACCGATCAAGAGTTCCCCATACACTAATTCGTGACCTACAACTTGGTCGCTGCTAAGAAGCCGATTGAGTTCCTGAGCGAATGGCTCACGCCCAGTAAAAGAGCGAATCCAGACCGAGGTGTCCACCAGGACCATTTACGCGTTCTGATGTTTCACCGCAGGCTCCTCCCGCCGGCGAGGCACATCCTGGGCATCCGGCTCGGATCCGATCAGAGCTCTCAGGCGTTGATAAGCATCATGACGCACAAGCGACTCCAGGCCTAATCGAACAGTTTCCGTATCGGTAGTCGCGCCACAAGCCGCTTTGGCCTCCTCGAGCAGCGCCTGGTCGATGTGGAGCGTCTTCTTCATATGTACGATTATGCCATATTCGTACGGCAAAAACAATAGCTCTAAGGCAATGACGCGCCCGCAGCCCGGCCTGAGCCCTTAAGATGCTGATAATAGGCCAAATCCTGCCCGGTTAGCAGTTTCGTGAGAAGAATGATTTGCCCCGTGTGCATTGAGAAATGCTCGACCACATGGGCGATAGACTCAAGTACCGTGACATCGTAGCCTTGGTTCGAAATGCGTTCAGCCAGGCGGGCAACCGGCACGGCGCGGACGACGTCCACGGCCTCCGCCACCCTGGTGTTGATCAGTTCGGCCAGTTCCTCGCGGGCCCTCCCGCCTCGCGCGTCGAACTCGGCATCGCGTTGCCGATGGTCGGGCAGTCCGGCGATGCCCGAACCGATCCACTGCCGGACGTTGCCCGAGAGATGCAGCACCAGATTGCCAACCGCGTTCTCGTTGTCGGAATTCCGGGTCCAGATTTGTTCCGCCGTCAGCCGCGCGAGGCAATCCTGGATGCGGCCGTGCAACTGTTCCAGCTTATCGGCCGAGAACTTGAGGAAGATCTCGTCGGAGGTCACAAGACTTCTTCAGACCAATTCTCGAGAATCGATTTCACCTTTGCGGTGAACTGATCGGCCAGCGCGCCGTCAATCAGGCGATGATCGAACGTCAGCGCGAGATAGGCGATAGAGCGAATCGCGATCGCGTCATCCACAACAACCGGCGTCTTCTCCACGGCGCCCACACCCAGGATCGCAACCTGCGGCTGGTTGATTACCGGCGTTGCGAAAACGCTGCCGAAGCTGCCGAAATTCGTGATGGAAAACGTCCCGCCCTGCACTTCATCGGGCTTGAGTTGGCGCGAGCGGGCGCGCGTCGAAAGGTCGACGATGGAGCGCTGGAGACCCACCACGTTCTTTTCATCAGCGTTGCGGATCACCGGCACAATCAGTCCGTTTTCGAGCGCCACCGCGATTCCCAGATTGATCTCGTTGTGATAGATGATGTTGGTGCCTTCGATGGAAGCGTTCAGGATCGGGAAGTGGCGAATCGCTTCCGCAGCCGCCTTGGCGACGAACGGCAGGAACGTGAGCGAGTAACCATAACGCGCCTGAAATTCGGCTTTGTTGCGCTCGCGCATCTTGGCGATCTTGGTCATGTCGGTCTTGTGGACGGTGGTGACGTGCGCCGAAATGCGCTTGCTCATCACCATGTGCTCGGCAATACGCTGCCGCATCACGCTCATCGGCTCCACGCGGGCACGCGGTGCTTCGGCGCGCGGCATGGGCGCTTGGGGCGCGGGGGGAGGCGGGGGCGTGTAGACGGTCGGCGTCGTCACAGGCGTTGGGGTCGCGGCCGGCGGCGGGGCGCTGGCTTGAGCCATGGTCCGTGCACCCTGCGCCGACATGTACGCTTCCAGATCCTGCTTGGTAATGCGTCCGCCCGCGCCGGTGCCTCGCACTTGCTTCAAGTCGATTCCATATTCGCGCGCCATTTTGCGAACCAGCGGCGACAGTGGACCCGCGGGCGACTCCGCTTCCATGAGCGGCGCGGGTTCTTCCACGGGAATCGGATAGGGACCCGCGGAGTGTGAGACGGGTTCGGGCAATGGTTCTGGAGCCGGGGGCGGAGGGGCTTGCGCAGCGGGCGGTGCCGGAGTGGGTTTCGGTGCGGGAGGAGCAGCGGGCGCAGCTTTGGCAGCCGCGGGCGAATCTTTCGTAGCCGCAGGCGCTGCAGACGCGCCATTTCCAGCACCTTCTTCGATCCGGCCCACCACGGTGCTGATCGCGACCGTCTTGCCCTCTTCCACCAGGACTTCCTTCAACACGCCGGCCGTAGGCGACGGAATCTCGGTGTCCACTTTGTCGGTGGAGATTTCAAACAGCGGCTCATCGCGGTCCACGTGCTCGCCGGGCTTCTTCAGCCACTTGGTCAGCGTACCTTCGACGATGCTCTCGCCCATTTGCGGCATTACTACGTCAGTCATGAATATGTCTCCGTATATAAAATGCCCGCTTCCTCACGGTCGCGGCTCGGTTGTTCGCGGCTCGGTTGGTGAAACTGGCGCGCAAAGTGAGTCGACAGCGCGGCGATCACTTGTTCGCGGCTCGCGCCCGATCCTAATTCCTGCATGGAAGTGACCGGCTTCGTGAGCCCACAGGGAACGATGTACTGAAAGTAACGTAAATCGGTGGCATGATTCAACGCGAAACCATGCGAAGTGACCCAGCGGCTGATATGCACCCCAATCGCGGCCACTTTCTTGCCATCCACCCAGACGCCGGTGCAGCCCGGAACGCGCCTACCTTCAATCGCGAACTCGGCCAGCGCATCGATAATCACTTGCTCGACGGCCCGGAGATAGGCGCCCACATCGCGCTTCCATTCTCGCAAATCCACGATTGGATAGCCGACAATCTGGCCTGGACCATGATAAGTGATATCGCCGCCGCGATTGGTTGGATAAAATTCGATCCCGGCGCTGCGCAGCGCAGCTTCGCTCGCGAGCAGGTTCTCGGCGTGGCCGTTGCGTCCCTGCGTAATGACGTGCGGGTGCTCGACGAACAAGAGCTGATCGGGAATCAAGCCCTGCTTGCGCCGCTCGACGAGATCGCTCTGGACCGCAAGCGCATCAGCGTACCGCATGCGGCCCAGGTCTTTTACATCAAGACCAGGAATTTCAAGCATTGATGGTGAGCCCGTAGACGTTGTTAAACGCCTCGCCCATCGCTTCGTAGAGCGTCGGATGCGCGTGGATGGTCCCCATCAGCGTCTCGACCGTCGCTTCGGCTTCCATCGCGAGCACCGCCTCGGCCACCAGTTCGTAGGCCTCGGGTCCGATGATATGGACGCCCAGGATCTCGCCGTATTTTTCTTCCGCGACCACCTTCACGAAGCCGTCGTGGTGGCCTAAGATGGTCGCCTTGCTGTTGGCGACGAACGGGAACTTGCCCACCTTCACCGCGTAGCCCTGCGCGCGCGCCTGCGCTTCCGTGAGGCCGACGCTGCCGATTCCGGGCTCGGTATAAGTGCATCCGGGAATGCGATTGCGATTGATCGGCTTCGCCGGCTTGCCGGCCATGTGCGCGACCGCGATCATGCCTTCCATGGTCGCCACGTGCGCCAGTTGCGGCGTTCCTGCCACCACGTCGCCGATCGCGTAGATTCCCGGCTCAGCGGTCATCTGATGCGCGTCCACTTTGATGAAGCCGCGATCCAGTTCGACCTTCAGTTTGTCGAGACCGATGTTTTCCGTATTCGGATTGCGGCCTACGGCTACCAGCAGCGTCTCGGCCTCCATGTCCTCGCGCTTTCCGTTTGCGAGCGCGGCGCACAACCGGACACCGTTTTCCGTTCGTGTGATGTTCTCGGCTTTGGCGCCGGTTTCGCAACGGATGCCGGTCTTCTTGAAGTAACGCTCCAGTTCCTTCGAAATCTCTTCGTCTTCCACTGGCACCAGACGCGGCAACATTTCGAGCACCGTCACCTTCGTCCCAAAGCGATTGAAGATGGAGGCGAACTCCACGCCGACCGCGCCCGCGCCGATGATCAGCATGGTCTTGGGAATGACGGGAAGATCCAGGATTTCGATGTTGGTCAGGATCGCCTTCGCGTCGGGCTCCAAGCCAGGAAGCATGCGGGCTTCCGATCCGGTGGCGACGATTACGTTCTTGGTCTCTAACGTTTGTACGCCGGTTTCGGATTTCACTTCGATCTGGATTGGGGCGTTGCTGGAATTAGGCTGTCCCGAGCGCGGCAGGATGGTCCCGTAGCCCTTCACCCAGTCGATCTTGTTCTTCTTCATCAGGAACTCGACGCCCTTGGCGTGTTTCGAGACGATTTTGTTTTTGCGATCCAGGACTTTCGGGTAATCCAGGCGCGGATTTTCGCAGGCGATGCCCTCGTCGCCCGGATTCACAAAGTGCTCCCACAGATCGGCGGTGTGGAGCAGCGCCTTGGTGGGGATGCAGCCCACGTGCAGGCAGGTGCCTCCCAGCTTGGGATCTTTTTCGATGATCGCGGTCTTCAGACCGTACTGACCGGCGCGAATCGCCGCGGAGTAGCCGCCCGGGCCGCTCCCAATCACAATGAGGTCATAAGTCATTTTATTTTCAGGATAACATCCGAGGGTTGCGGACCCTCGGGCTAGCTCTTGCGAGCGCGCCAGCGGCGTCCAAGCGCGGGAATCACGGCACCGCCGATATTGGCGAGATTCGCGTCGGGCAAGGGAGCACGTTCAGCGCGGGGATGAACAGAACGGATCAGCGCACCAGCCATCCGTGCCATCGCGCGCAGCTTTTCGCCGAATGAGTAGCGGATCTTGCGTCCGTTGGCGCGGACCACCAGAACCGTGACGTCGTCCTCGGCCAGGCCGTCGGGATAGCGAGCGTCGATCTCTGCGATCAGTCTTTCGGTGAGCTTGTCGGGCGGGAGATCGCCGAGCGCGCGCACAATGCGCAGCACCCCGTCTTCACCCAACATTTCGCCATCGCCAACGCGCGCTTCGATGAGTGCGTCGGTATAAGTCAGCAGGCAGTCGCCGGGGCCCAGTTCGACGTCGAACTGCTCGTACTCGGCGCCCTCAAAAAGCCCCAGCGGGATGTTGCTCGGCGCGGCCCGAACCGACGGCGCATTGCTGCCCAGAAAATCCCATTGGTGTTGTTCAGCGCGATACAACATCGGCCGCGGGTGGCCGGCGTTGCAGATTGTCAGACGGCGGCTGGGCTCGAAAAATGTGGTCACCACGGCAGTAGCGAATGCGCCCGTGCGTGGCAGAACAGAAAACTGCTGATTGAGCAGACGGACAAATTCGGTCTGGTCCAGGCGATTGACGAAGCGGCGCATCAACGTGCGCAAGTCAGCGGCGGTCTCGGCCACCGTGCTTCCGTGCCCCGCAACGTCGGCCAACAGCAAGCGCGTTATCCGGCCCGTGGCGCAACTGGATGCATAGTACACGTCGCCGCCGGCGTGCGCTTTGCCATAGGGTTTGCTGTAGACCCAGGCGTCCAGTCCGCCGAATTCGACACCTTGCGCGGTGAGCTGGCTGCCGCCCCACACCTCCATGCACTGCATTTGCTGTGGCTGATCATTCATACGCGCTGGGCATGCACGCCGGGCACACCCCGCCGAGCACGATTTTGACATATAATCGCCCCGGTGGTCGAAGGTTGTTAGGGAGGCCCGTTTGAAGATTGCTCTTGCGAGCTTTTTGCTCTGCTGCGGTGCGGTGGCGCCTTTGCCGGCGCAATGGCTGAAGTTTGCCGACAAGTCCATTCCACGAACCCCGGATGGCAAGCCGAATCTGGCGGCTCCGGCGCCGCGAAAATCGGATGGCAAACCTGACTTGGCGGGGGTCTGGATCGTGCCCGGACCAAAATTTTTGCAGAATCTCGCAGCCGATCTGAAGCCAGGCGACGTGCCGATGCAGCCTTGGGCGGCAGCGCTCACCAAGGAACGATCGAGCGGCGCTCACGCGGCTGAAGAGTCCGATGCGAACTGTCTGCCGCAAGGCGTGCCCAAGATCAACGTAACTCCGGTGCCGTTTAAGATCATCCAAAATCCGGATGAAGTCATTATTCTTTACGAAGCCTTCGGGATTTATCGGCAGGTGTTTATGGATGGCCGCGAACTTCCGAAGGATCCAAATCCAAGTTGGATGGGTTACTCGGTGGGTAAGTGGGAGGGCGACGCACTAGTGATCGACACATCAGGCTTCAATGGCAAAACCTGGCTGGACCAATTGGGCCATCCGGCCACCGAGGCGTTGCATGTGACCGAGCGTATTCGACGGCCGGATTTCGGGCATCTGAAGATCGACGTGACCATCGACGATCCGAAGGCTTACACCAAGCCGTGGACTGTAACTGAGGGAATGCAATTCCTGCCGGACACCGACTTACTCGAATTTGTCTGCACCGAGAATAACCGCGACTTACCCCACTTAGTAAATAAATAAGTAGCTGCGAGTTAGCGCTCGGAAGCGATATCGGCGCCTTGCCGCAGCGCTTTGAGCTTCAACCAAACGGCCGGTTCGATCACATATTCGCGATTGGTGAAGGTCCCGAATCCGCAGTCGGCGCTGGCGATGACACGCTCGCGATCGCCCACGGCCGCCACAGCTTCTTCCAGCCTTCGGGCAACAACTTCCGGATGCTCCACGATGTTGCTGTTGCTTTCGACGACGCCGGGGATCAGCAGCATGTGATCGGGCAATTTGTGGCGGCGCAGCGCTTGAAATTCGTGCTGATGGCGAGGATTGCCGAATTCGATACTGAGCGCACCGACGTCGGCCTGGTAGAGCACGGGCAGAATCAGATCGAGCGCGACATCGAAATAGTGCGGGCCGTTCCAGTTGCCCCAGCAGACGTGCAGGCGCACGCGATCGCGCGGGATGCCTTCGATCGCTTGATTGAGCGCGGTCACGTGCATTTCTGCAGCCTTCACGAAGTCGCCGTCCGAAAGGTCGCGATAGTACATCGAGCGGTCCATGGCGAGATCGGGCGCGTCGATTTGCAGCAGCACGCCGCCGCGATGGATGGCTAGATATTCATTGCGCATCTCGCGTGCGAGCGCGGTCAAGTAGGATTGGTGCGAATCGTAGTAAGCGTTCAGCATCGTGGTGGAGATGATGCCGGGCGAAGGCGCGGTCATAAACGTCTCGGCGAAGGCCCCTGAGTCGCGCGCGGCGGCGGTGAAGCGAGCGATCTCCTGCTGGATCGCGGAAGAGTCCAAGTAATGGATTTCAGCCTGCGCTTCGGGCGCATTATTCATGCGGCTGCGATTGGGGAAGCGGCGCGCGAAGTCCGCGATAAGCGACGGGAACGCTTCAAAGTCACGACCCATGCGACGTTTGGATTCGCCCGCGAAACCCGACATCCGGCGCGGCACGTAGGTTTGGAACCCGACACGCTGCTGCTCACCGTCATTGCCGATGTCGATCCCCGCTTCGGCCTGTTTGGCGATGACGTGGCGCACGGCGCGGTCCATTTCATCGGCGAGTTGTTGCTCCCCGACGGGTTTCCCCTCCTCGCGGTCGATCAACAGTCGAGAAAGTGTTTCGTTGCGCGGCAGGCTGCCTACGTGGGTGGTGAGAATTCGGTTGCTGCTCAGGGTCATGCGCTATTCATCATGACAAAGTTCGGACGGGCTATTGACAGGCGGCGGCACCTATGTTAATTTTTACGCAGGCTGTTAAAGGATGCGCATACTAAAAAAGAGCCGCTCTAAAACCGAGGCTGAATTAAGCCGGCGTGAACGCCAGATCATGGACGTCCTGTTCGCGCGCGGGCGTGCAACCGGCCAGGAAATCCAGGAAGGTCTCGCGGACAAGCCGAACTATTCCTCGGTGCGCACTATCCTGCGGGTGCTGGAGCGCAAGGGCTATGTGCGGCACGTGGAGGAAGGGCTGCGCTACGTGTATGAGCCGACCATCGCGCGGGAAGCGGCCAGCCGGTCGGCTTTGCAGCGCATTATCCGGACATTTTTCGACGGATCGGCGAAGGAAGCCGTGGCCGCGCTACTGGACCCCGCGGCGTTCCATTTGACGGAGGAAGAGTTGAGCGAATTGGCCCGCATCGTCGATCGGGCAAAAAAGGAAAGGAAATAGCCATGTTGGAAACTTACCTGATTTCGGTGGGGATGAAATCCACTATTTTGTTAGCGACAGGATTGCTGCTCTTGCGATGCCTGCGCGGGCAAAGCGCGGCTGTCCGTCACTTGGTTTGCCTTACGGCGCTCGCCAGCGCGGCCGTTGTGCCTATGCTGGCGCTGTGGGCGCCGCAATGGGGCTATCTCATTTCCGTTCCCGCGTCGCGAAGCGTAGCACCTGGCGGAAATTCCTTGGGAGCCTCCATCGCAATTTGGCCGCTGGCACTGGCGGGCATATGGATGCTTGGCGCTCTGGCCTTGGCGATTCGCGCGGCCGGTGGATGGATCATGCTGCTGCGCGTTCGCAGACAATCGGTCCATTTTCAGAATGGCGACAGCGCCGAAGTTCGGATCGCCAATGTCAGCACTCCACTCACTTGCGGCGTGCTGCGTCCGGTGATTCTTCTTCCCTCAGCTGCGCGAGATTGGCATGAACCGCGATTGCGCGCCGTGCTGTTGCACGAAACGGCGCACGTCGTCCGGCGCGATTGCCTGGCGAAATACGTGGCACAAGCTTCGCGAGCTTTTCTGTGGTGGAATCCGCTGGCATGGATGATGGCGGCGCGGCTCGATCGCGAGCAGGAGTTAGCGTGCGACGATGCCGTATTGTCGGCGGGCGTCTCCGCGGATGCCTATGCCAAGGCCCTGCTCGACGTGGCGCGCGAATGCTCCAGTTCGCTCCTGCTCGGTTGCGCTATGAACGCTTCGTCCACATTGCATGAGCGGCTGGCACGTTTGTTCGAACGGCGGGAAGCCGCTTCGTCGCGCAGAACCGTCATTGCGATTCCGCTGCTGCTCGCGCTGATGACAACCGTCTCGTTCGCTGAGAAGATCTACAGGATTGGACCCGGCATCGCGCCGCCGAAGATCCTGGAGAAGACCGAGCCGCACTACACGAAAGACGCGAAAGAGGCCAAGATCGAAGGTACGGTGCAATTGACGATGGTTGTGGGCACGGATCAGCGCGTGCACGATATCAAGGTCACTAAATCGCTGGATCTAGGTTTAGACGCCAACGCCATCGCCTGCATCCGCACCTGGCGATTTCAGCCTGCCATGAAGGACGGCAAAGCTGTGCCGGTGCAAGCTAAGATTGAAGTGAACTTTCACCTGCGGTGAGAGCCTCAGCCAGGTCATTCAAGAACGCCGCGGCTTGGGCTCCATCCACAACGCGATGATCGCTGGATAACGTCATTGTCAAAATAGGACGGATGCCGATCAATCCGTTCACCGGCACCACACGATCGGCAATGCGGCCAACGGCCAGCACGGCGGCCTGCGGCGGCGTGATGATCGCGCTGAAAGCGTCCACGCCGAACATGCCGAGATTGCTGATGGTGAACGTGCCGCCGGTGACATCGGGCGGATGAAGGCGGCCCGCTCGAGCGCGCTCGGCCAGATCCCGGCGCTTAGCGCCGATGGCAGAGAGGGTGGCCGTGTCAGCATTCGGAATTACGGCTCCCACCACGCCATCCTTCACCGCGATCGCGATGCTGATGTTGATGTTGGGATTCGCCTGGATCGCGCTGCCCGTCCAGCTCGCGTTCATCTTGGGATGCTTCACCAGAGCGCGGGCCACCAGCGCGACCAGCAGATCAGTATGCGTGATCGACTTGCCAAATTTCTCGCGAGCGGCAACCAGCCCACTGGCGTCGATTTCGCGAACCAGGAAGAAATGTGGCGCCGTGGTCCAGCTTTGGGTGGTGCGCTCGGCCATCAAACGCGCAATCGAACTGAGCGTCGTGGGAACCGCCGCGGCAACCAATGACGCAACTGGTGATGGCGCGGCCTTCTGCGAATCGGCTGCGCGCTGCACGTCTTCACCGCTAATCGTTCCACCTGGACCGGTTCCAGTCACTTTGCTCAAATCGACGCCGAGCTCCTGCGCCATGCGGCGCGCTTTGGGCGAAACTTTCGCCTCCACTTTTTCGGCACTCGGCGCTGAAGCTGGCGCAGCGGTCGCGGGCCGCGGCGTGGTTCCGGTCATGGTACGCGCAGCTGGCGCGGCGGACTCCTTCTCCACCGGCGGTGTCTCCCCCGGCGCGACGATCCACGCGATGATCTTGCCCACCTGAATCACGTCGCCCGCTGCGGCGGTCACGCCTGCGAGCACACCGTCGGCAGTCGCCTCCACTTCGAGCACAACTTTGTCGGTCTCGATTTCCGCGATCGGCTCGCCCTTGGCGATCGCGTCGCCTTCTTTCTTGAGCCACGAGATGATCTTGCCGGTTTCCTGCGCCATCTCGAGCGCGGGCATCACGATGCTGACAGCCATCTAGCGGGAGACCACCTGTTCGGTGCGCGCGCTGGCTTCCACCATTTCGACGACACGCCGGCTTGGCTCGGGATCGTGCTCGCGGGTAGTCGGCAGCGGGCCATCCACAGTGAAGTAGTGCGCGCCCGCCACAAGCAGCTTTTCCGCCGGGAAGCGCGTGATCACTTCGTGGCCGGTCTCAGTCACAACGATTTCTTCTTCGATGCGCGCCGCGCTCCAGCCATCCTTCGACGGCCAGAAGGTTTCGAGCGCAAACACCATGCCGGGCTTGAGCTCGTAGGAATGTTCCAGGGAGACAAGCCTGCTGATCACCGGCTTTTCCCAAATCGCGAGACCGATGCCGTGGCCGAATTGTAGTGCGAACGCAGCTTCTTCATTGGGGAAGCCGAACTCCTGCGCCTTGGGCCACACAGCAGCGATTTCGGCGGTTGTTCGTCCGGGACGAATGAGCGAGATCGCGGCATCAAGATAATCGCGGCAGCGCGAATAGGCGTCGATCAACGTGTGCGGCGCGTAGCCAATGCTGAAGCAGCGATAGTAACAAGTTCGATAGCCCATGTACGAATGCAGAATGTCGTAGTACACGGGATCGCCCGGGCGCAGCACCCGATCGGAGAACACATGCGGGTGCGGATTGCAGCGCTCGCCCGAAATCGCGTTCACGCCTTCCACGTATTCCGAACCCAGGTCGTACAGGATCTTGTTCACCAACCCGACGGCTTGGTTTTCGCTCATGCCCGGCTTCATGGCGCAGTACAGATCGTGATACGCGGCGTCCACCATCATCGCGGAAGTATTCAGCAGCGAGATCTCATCCTGCGTTTTGATGACGCGCACATCCGACATGAGCTGTTGTCCGTCGACCACGTTGATTCCTTCGCGCTGCAGCGCAAATAGAATAGGCGGCTCCACTACGTCGATGCCGACCGGCTCCTTGTGCAGACCCCGCATTTCCAGCTCGATCTTGATCTTCTTCGCGACATCTTCGGCGCGCCCCATCTCGGGTGACATCGCGCCGCGCAGCAGCGAAATCCCGGGACGCGAGCGCTCGCCCAACCACGGGCAGTTGAGCTGATGATGCTTGGCGGCCGAACCGAAGTCCCACAGGATCGGTTCGTCATTCTGCGGGAGCAGCGTGAATCGGCTGATCTTATCTTGCGCCCAAGTCCCGATGTGCGTGGCGGTGATGTAGCGCACATTGTTCATGTCGAAGCAGAGCAGGGCGCCCAACTCGGATTTCGCGAGCATTGTTTTGACGCGCGCCAGCCGTTCCTTGCGCAGCCGATCCATATCGATGCGCTGCTCCCAATCCACTGCCATGGTGCCGTGAGTTTTCAGTGCCACAGGATTCTCCAGTTTCGTTTTAGGCTTTGCCGCACAATTCCAACGCCGCGTCCGCAACCGTCTTCTCGGTCGGAACCGTCACGTCTTCCAGCGGCGGTGAGAAAGGAATCGGTACGTGCATCGCGCCCATGCGCTTCACCGGCGCTTCCAGATCGAAGAAGCAATTCTCTTGGATCACCGAAGCGATCTCAGCCGTGACGCCGTAGCGTCCGTATCCTTCGTCCACCACAATCACGCGCGAAGTTTTCTTGGCCGATTCGATCAGCGTCTTTTCATCCAAGGGCCACAGCGTGCGCGGATCCACGACCTCGGCGCTGATGCCGGTTTCTTCCAGCAGGCTCGCCGCCCCCAGCGCCACTTGCACCATGCTGCTGGTCGCGATGATCGTAATGTCGCTGCCTTCGCGCTTGACGTCGGCGAGGCCCAACGGAATGGTGTAGTCTTCCTCCGGCACCTGACCCTTCAGCCGGTACATCATCTTGTCTTCGAAAAACACCACGGGGTTATCGTCGCGAATGGCCGATTTCAGCAGGCCCTTGGCGTCGTAAGGCGTCGACGGCATCACGACTTTCAATCCGGGAACATGGCAGAACCAGGCGTGCAGCGATTGCGAATGCTGCGCGGCCGAGCGGCGCGTGGCGCCGAGCGTAGTCCGCATCACCAGCGGCGCTTTCCACTTGCCGCCCGACATGTAGTGAATCTTCGCGGCCTGATTCACCATCTGGTCCATGGTGAGTCCGATGAAATCACCGAACATGATGTCGATCACGGGCCGCATCCCGGTCATCGCGGCGCCCACGGCAATTCCCGTAAACCCGGCTTCGGAAATCGGCGTATCGAGAACGCGCTTCGGCCCGAATTCGTCCACCAAACCCGTCAGCACCTTGAACGGATGCCCCGCTTCAGCGATGTCTTCTCCGAGGATGAACACGCGCGAGTCGCGGCGCATCTCTTGGGCCAGCGCCTCGCGAATGGCTTGCGCCAGCGTTAACTCGCGGACTGCGGCTGCTGTTTCAAACCCGCTCTTTGCTTCAAGCGTAGACATCTTGATCCACCTTGTCGGGGCTGGGATAAGGCGCGTCGAGCGCAAATTTCACGGCGCTGTCGATCTCGGCTTTCACTTCCTCATGAACCTTGTCGAGCCCGGCGCGATCTGCCAGCCGTTGCGAGACCAACCAATCGCCCATGATCCGCAGAGGATCGCGCTCCGTCTTCCACTGCTGCTCTTCCTGCTTCGAACGATAGTACTCGCGGCTGACATCGCCGACATGATGCCCGTGATAGCGGTAAGTGTTCACCAACAGCAGCGACGGTCCTTCACCCGCCCGCGCTCTCTCAACTTGCTTTTTAGCCGCGGCGTAAACCGCAAGCACATCCTGCCCGTCCACTTGTTCGGAAGGCACGCCGAAAGCCGGACCGCGCGCCAGAATATTGCCCGCCGTGGTCTCCGAAAAATGCGTGTACTCGTTGTACATATTGTTTTCGCAGACGTAAACCACCGGCAGCTTCCATAGCGCCGCCATGTTCATCACTTCATACAACACGCCTTGGCCAAGTGCGCCTTCGCCGAAGAAACAAACCGCCACTTGACCGGTCCCCAGACGCTGCGCCGAAAATGCCGCGCCCGTCGCGATGCCCGTGCTTCCACCGACGATCGCGTTCGCGCCCAGGTTACCGGTGGCTGGATCGGCAATATGCATCGACCCGCCCTTGCCCTTGCAATAGCCCACTTCTTTACCCAGCAACTCGGCGAACATCAGATCCACCGATGCGCCCTTCGCCAGGCAATGGCCGTGGCCGCGGTGCGTGCTGGTGATGTAATCGTCCGGCCGCAGCGCTTCGCAGACACCCACCGCGACCGCCTCCTCGCCGATATACAAGTGCGCCAGCCCCGGCATCAGCGCGCGCGTGTACAGATCGTTCACTTGTTCTTCAAACAGCCGGATCATCAGCATGCGCCGGTACATGTGCAGATGCAATTCGGCGCCGGTGCGAGATTCAGATTTAGACGGGTTAACAGCGGTGGTCATTTTGCGACTCCAGACATTCGTGCCAGCACCTCAAATACTACTGCGAAATCCTGCTCCACGTAGCCCATGGCGCGCGCCGCGGTGAGGAATTCGTTGGTAGTGGCCGTCGTCGGCAGCGGGACGTCGGCCTTACGGCCCAGCTCCAACGCGAGCAGCATATCTTTCTGCATCATGTTGACGTTGAACCAAGCCTCCTCAGGCATTTTAAGCACAAACGGTCCGCGATATTGCACCATCGGCGATGCGATGGCGCTGTGCGTCAATACGTCCACGGCGGTCTCGCGCTTGATGCCGTTCTTCTCGGCGAGCAGCACCGCTTCAGAAAACGCCAGCATCTGTACCGCGAGGTTCAAATTCGTCGCGATTTTCATCACCAGCGCGAGCCCGTTCTCGCCGACGTGCGTGACCTTGGGACCCAGATCTAGCAGCAGCGCCTTCACCCGCTCGAAACTCTGCTCGCGCCCGCCCACCATCACCGAGAGCTTTCCCTGTTCGAGCGTAATCACGCTGCCGGACACGGGCGCATCCAGCAGATCCGCGCCTTTCTCCCGAACGCGAGCCGCCAGCCCCTTGCTGATCTCCGGGCTCACCGTGCTCATATCGATCCAGATCTTGCCGCCGCCAAGTCCGGCGATGATTCCGTTCGCGCCGCCAGCGATTTCTTCCAACGCGGCAGTATTGGTCACCATCGAAAGCGTTACGTCAGCCGCCGCGGCCACCGCGCGTGGCGATTCGCCCCATTTCATCCCGCGATCGATCAGCCACTGGGCCTTCGCGCGGGTGCGATTGTAGCCGGTCACCGTGTGCCCTTTGTCCAAAAGGCGGTTGACCATGCGGCTGCCCATCACGCCCAAACCCACAAATCCCAAATTTGCCATTTCTTTACAGTTTACGGGTTGTAAGATGATTTTGTATGCCTAATTCGGGCCGTCATGAACAGATTCGTGCCCCTGTGGAGCCTCCCAAGAAAGTCGTGCGATTCGGAATTCTCACTTTTGCCGTCTTGGCCGCGAGTGTAGGAACCCTGGCCGGGCAGACCACTGCCGTCCTTCGCGCCCGCCCTTTGCCATCGCCGCAGGAAATAGCCAGCCTGGAAACCCGCGTCTCGCAAAATCCAGAGGATCTTGAAGCCCGCGTTGAGCTCTTGCAGCTTTATCTCGACACAGCGCCGCCTGCGGCCTATGAGAACCCCGGTCGCCGCTCGGTCCGTCTGCAGCACATTCTTTATCTGGTGGAGCATCATCCGGAAGCCGCAGCGAGCGCGTCTAAGGCGGCTTACGTCTATCGCGCCAATGGTCCGTCCGCCAACGTCGGCGACCACGAGTCCGTGCGCGACCAATGGCTCGCCGCGATGCAGGAACATCCGAAAAACAACGCGGTCACGTTGAACGCTGTGAAGTTTCTGCTCGTCGAAGACCCGAGCGATGCCGAGCAAGTTCTGCGCCGCGCCCTGGATTCCGACCCGGCAAACCGCGAGCTCGCGGCCAACTTAGGATTTCAATACGCGCGGGAGATCCTATTTAATGCGACCGATCTCGCGACCCACGCAACTGCGGAGTTGGAACAGAGCTCCAATGCGATCGTGTTGGCCGGGGCCGGAACTGCGCTGCCAAACCTGATGGGCCATGGCGGCGTTATGAATGAGAAATTATTCGATCTGGCCAGTGAACTTACCGATCGAGCCCGAAAGCTCGCGCCAGACGATTCCGATATTCAAGGTCCTATGCCCGTGATTCAGTTTTTCGTACCCACTCCCCTCCCCGCCCCGCCGACACGCAGCTCTCAGGCGAAGTGAAGTTCACGGCCATCATCGGTTGAAACCTGGCTCTACAAACCGACCCTCCTGAATGGCGCACCGGTAGAAGTCGTCACCACCATCACGGGCTCCTTCTCCGCGAACTAATCGTAGTACCGCACCACCTGCTCCGCCACGCAGCAAGGCTTCTCAGATCCTTCACATTCGATCGTGATCGCGTAAATAGCTTCCGTCGCGTCGGCCACATCGCGCATCGATTGCAAAACGATCCGCGCCCGAATCTGCGACCCCGCCCGTACCGCCGCCGGAAAACGCACGCGATTCAAACCGTAGTTAATCGCCATCCGCAAATCGCCGAGCTGAACCGCTTCCATCAGGAACTTAACCAGCAGCGAAAGAGTGAGAAATCCATGCGCGATTGTGCCGCCATACGGCGACTCTCGCTCAGCGCGTTCCCGATCCACATGGATCCACTGCTGGTCGCCGGTCGCCTCCGCGAATTTGTCGATGCGCTCCTGTGTGATCCCGAGCCAGTCCGTGACCGCGATCTCGCGCCCCACCAACGCCCTGAGCTCCTGCATCGTCACTTGGCAAGCTCGAATTTGGCGATCGCTTCCCGATGCACTTCGTCCGGACCGTCAGCGAGCCGCAGCGTACGCGCATTGGCCCACGCCCACGCCAAAGGAAAATCTTGCGAGACACCAGCGCCGCCGTGCGCTTGGATCGCCCGATCCAGAACGCGCAAAGCCACGTTCGGCGCCACCACTTTGATCATCGCGATCTCGGCGCGCGCCACTTTGTTCCCTGAGGTATCCATCATGTACGCCGCCTTCAATGTGAGCAGACGCGCCTGCTCGATCTCGATACGCGACGTCGCGATGTCCGCGCGAATGGTCCCTTGTTCCGACAGCGCTTTTCCAAAAGCCACGCGCGATTTCACCCGCGCGCACATGGATTCCAGCGCTCGTTCCGCGACGCCGATCAACCGCATGCAGTGGTGAATGCGGCCGGGCCCGAGCCGCGCCTGTGCAATCTCAAACCCCCGCCCCTCGCCCAGCAGAAGATTCCCCACGGGCACCCGCACGTTCTCAAACACCACCTCCCCATGCCCGTGTGGAGCATGATCGTATCCAAAAACCGTCAGCATGCGCTTCTTCGTTACGCCCGGCGCGTCCATCGGCACCACAATCATGGACTGCTGTTTATGTTTCGGCGCGGCCGGGTCGCTCTTGCCCATAAAGATCGCCACTTTGCAGCGCGAATCGCCCGCCCCTGAGCTCCACCATTTGCGTCCGTTGATCACGTATTCGCCGCCCTCGCGTACGATGCTCGATTCAATATTGGTCGCATCGGACGACGCCACCCCCGGCTCGGTCATCGCAAAGCACGATCGGATTTCGCCCGCCAGCAGCGGCTTCAGCCATCGCTCCTTCAACTCGGCCGACGCAAAACGTTCCAGCACTTCCATGTTCCCTGTGTCCGGCGCCGAGCAGTTGAATACTTCCGGCCCCAACGGCGAACGCCCCATGATCTCGCACAGCGGAGCGTATTCCAGGTTCGTCAATCCAGCGCCCCGCTCGCTCGCCGGCAAGAAAAGATTCCACAGCCCAGCTGCGCGCGCCTTCGGCTTCAACTCCTCGATCACTGGAACCGGCTGCCATCGATTCGGGCCGTCACAATGCTCCTGGTATTTCGCCTCGTTGGGATAAATATGCTCATCCATGAAGGCTGCGAGGCGCTTCTGAAGATCTTTCACTTTCGGAGAAAATTCGAATTCCATCGTTGTTCCTTAGCGGTAAGTGCGCAACTCCGGATCATCGAGGTGCGGGATCGCATTGAAGGAATGCAGCCGAACCTGCTCGTCAAATACTCGGATCACGGTCCAAGAAGTATTGTGCAGCACGCCCGCCAGTCGCAACGCCCGCTCGTCGTGGACATCCATGGCCAGCGCCGTCCATATCCCGATCGGAGTCGCCGACGTAAACACCACGACGTTCGCATCGCGCTCCGCAGTTTCAAGCTTCGACCGGCATCCTCGTACCCGCTCCCGAAACGCGTGCCAGCTTTCGCCATCGTAGGCGTGCTGCCCCCGAATCCAGGCCTGCACAATCTTCACATCGCATGGCAGCCAGCGCCGATTCACACTAGCCTCGGGCCGCTCTGCCGCCGCGCGAACTTGCGCCTCCAGCTCCCGGTACTCGCGCTCAAATTCCGCGTCCTCGGCGCACAACTGCGGCGCCAGCGATCGATACACATGCGCAAGATCGAACTCGTTCCACGCGGGCTCCTCCACGATTTCTGGGAAGCAGACCCCGGCTTCACGATACGCCGCCCGCACTTCAGCCGCGGTCTCCTGCTGGCGTACCAGCGCCCCCGAGCACGCCGCCGCGAATTGAATTTTCTCTTTGACGAGGTACTGGCCCAGCAGTCTCGCCTGCCGACGCCCCACGTCCGACAGCGCGTCATAAGCCTCGCGCGTGCCCGCCTGCCCGTGCCGCACCAGGTAAACGCGGCTCACTCGCGTCCCTCCCGCTCGATGAGCTCCGCCGCCAGCCGCACCAATCCGCGCACCCGTCGGTCGAACGTTCGAAACCGCTCGTCCCGCGTCTGCCCGCGATGAAATCGATAGTAGATCTGCTGCAGAATCACCGCCAGCTTGAAGATCCCGAGCACTTCGTGATACCGGATGTGCGTTAGGTCGCGCCCGGTTCGTTCCGCGTATCGATGCAAAAACTGATCGCGCGTGTACCAGCCCGCTTCGGACGTCAAACCGGGCGTCGCGGGATGCGGATCGCCGGCGGCAGCAACGCTCGCCCATGTCCAGTAGCACATCGTCAGCCCCAAATCCGCCAGCGGATCCCCGATGGTCGTCATCTCCCAATCCAGCACCGCTTCCACGCCATCCCCGTCTGGCCGCAGCATCACGTTATCGAGCTTGTAATCGTTATGCACCAGCGTCGCGTCAACCGAGGGCGGCAAACGATCGCGCAGCCATCCGACAATGCGGTCCATCTCCGGAAGCTCTTCCGTCTTCGCCCCACTCCACCGTTCGGCCCAACCGCGCGCTTGCCGCTCGACAAAACCTTCGGGCTTCCCTAGTGCACCGAGTCCCGCCGTCGACACATCGATCGAATGCAGCCGTACCAGGCAATCGATGAACGCTTCACTCACACGCCTCGGATAATCCGGAATCGCAGCCAGCTCGCGCGGCACGGAGTCTCGAATCACAATGCCGCGCCGACGCTCCATCAAGAAGAACGTGCTGCCGATCACAGCGGGATCTTCGCACAGCAGAAACACCTGCGGTGCTTCTGGAAAGTGTGGATGCACCGCGTGCAGTACCCGATACTCACGCGCCATATCGTGCGCTTTCGGCGCGACGGGCCCGAGCGGCGGACGCCTCAAAACATATTCGCGAGCGTCTGTTCGAACCAGATACACCAGGTTGGAATGCCCTTTGGGAAACTGCTCCACCGTAACGCCGCTCGCGCCTCCGGGCAAGTTGTTGCTGAGGTAATCCGCCAGCGCCTCCCGGTTCAATTCTTCGCCGGGACGGACAGCCGCGGTATCGGATTCAAATGTCACGAGTGCCAATGGGATCACGCTACGCTATCAAAAGGCCGCCGTCAACATGCGCATCACACGAAGGGCTGTTCTCGAAGCCGCTGCATTGGGAAACTTCGCCCCGTCGCTTTTCGCGCAAGGCATGGCCACGCGCAACGTCCGCCCACAAGAACGCGCCAAGCGCTCCGGCCTGCCCTTCGACGCCAAGTTCACTGATGTCGCCCATCAAGCCGGTCTTACTACTCCCAGCATTTATGGCAGCGTCGACAGCAAGCGGCATATTCTGGAAGCCGTCGGTTGCGGGATCGCTTTCTTCGACTACGATCACGATGGCTGGCTCGATCTTCTCGTCTTAGGCGGAACGCGTTTCGGAGCCACGCCCGCCGGCGCCGGCAACCGGCTGTACAAGAATAATCGCGACGGCACGTTCCTCGATGTCACCGCGAAATCCGGCCTCGCACGCCCTGGCTGGGTCTCGGGCGTCGCCATCGGCGACTACAACAACGATGGTCTCGACGATCTGTTCCTCACCTATTACGACCGCAACGTACTGTTCCGCAACAATGGCGACGGCTCGTTCACCGACGTCACTCGCGAAGCCGGTCTTACGCTGCCCGGGCCGCAATGGAGCACCGGCTGCACTTTCGTCGATTACGATCGCGACGGGCATCTCGACCTGTTCTTCACCACCTACGTCGACCTCGACACCGGCGCAAAGATCCCGTCCACCTGCGATTGGAAGGGCATCTCCGTGCATTGCGGCCCGCGCGGGCTTCCCAAGGGGCGCTGCTACTTATTTCACAACGACGGCCACGGCCACTTCAGCGACGTGAGTAAGGAGGCGGGCGTGGACCGAGGGCGAGCCTACGGACTCACAGCCGTCGCCGCTGATTTCGATAACGACGGTTGGCCCGACATCTACGTCGCGTGCGACTCCACGCCCAGCTTATACTTCCGCAACCGTCACAATGGAACTTTCGCCGAAGAGGGCCTCGAGCGCGGCGTCGCCCTGAGTGAAGACGGCGCGGAACAAGCCGGCATGGGGGTCGGCGTAGGAGACTACAAGCGCGATGGAACGCTCGGCATCCTGAAAACACATTTCGCCGACGACACGAGCGTGCTCTACGAAAATAATGGGAAGGGCGAATTCACCGACGTGACGTTGAAGTCCGGCCTCGGCGTTGAGACTCGATTCGTTTGCTGGGGCGCCGGAATCGCGGATCTCGACAACGACGGTTGGCCCGATCTGTTCATCGCCCCTGGCCAGGTTTATCCGGAACTCGAAAAGCACGCGCCGCTCTTCCCTTATAAGAACCCGCGCATCGTCTTCCGCAATTTGGGCGGAGGCAGATTTGAAGAGCTGTTCGATGAAGCTGGACCCGCCATCGCCGCACCGCACTCGAGCCGTGGGTGTGCGTTCGGGGACTTCGACAACGATGGCGACCTCGACATAGTCATCATGAATATGAACGAACCGCCGTCGCTGCTTCGCAACGATACCAGTGGCCGCAACCATTGGCTCAAAGTCCAGCTTGAGGCAACCATTTCGAATCGAAGCGCGATCGGCGCCCGCGTTACGGCGCACTATGGCGGGCATTTACAAGTGCAGGAGTTGATGAGCCAGTCGAGCTTTCTGTCCGTCAACGATAAGCGCCTTCATTTTGGACTCGGTACGGAAATGTCGGTGAACCTCGATGTCCGCTGGCCCAACGGAGCGAAACAAAGTTTCCCGAATGTCCCGGCCAATCACCTGGTTGTGATCCGCGAAGGCGCCGGAATTGTCGCGGCGCGCAAGCCTCCATTCACGCGGTGACAACACTTCGCGAATTATTTTTCGGGTCGCACCATTCGCAGCTTAGCGTGTACAATGCGAAATTACGAAACGAACCCAATCCCGCCATCGGACATTATGAGACCCTAAGTTGCAGGCGCTCCCGTCCGCAAAACAATGAGCCGTCCTACTCAATTTCCACGGCGTAGCTTCCTTTTGAGTAGCCTGGCCCTCCCTCTGCTTCCGCGGCTCAGCGCGCAGAATGCACCGCTCGTGGACGCGCAATTCCATCTGCATCCTCACTACCGCGCCCAAACTGCGCTCGACGCCACTCTACTCAAGACAAAGCCCGGCCTCGATGATTTCATCACGGAGACATATCATGATCAGATTGCCGCAATTCTCGATGCATGGCGTACGGACCTCGTCAATTCCGTTGCAATGACGCTCGCACCCGCTTTCCTGGGAGCTTCGCCGCAGCCGGCTGAATCGCGAATCATGCGGCCCGGTCCCGCTCTCGAAATTCGCCGCACCAACTTCTCGCAGCAACCTACTCTGGGGCCCGACGCGTTCGTCCGTGAGTTGAGATCCTCGCTCGCGAGCTTCTCGACTATCCTGACCGCCGAGTACCAGATCACGCGCATCGACGTGCAACCCGGCGGCGTGATACGAACTCTCGTGCGCTACGAGCTCGCCGGCACAGGTCCAGGCTTTCATCGCGAGCAACGCGTCGGTTCGTGGGATCTGGAATGGCAGCCGGCGCCGTCCGGTCAATATCGCTTGCGTCGTTGGCAATTCTCCGACGAGACGCGCAGTAGATCCGTCAAACCGTGGTTTGAAGACATCGCTCCGTCGGCCTTCGGACACGCTCCTTCCTACGTCGATCAGATGCTGCACGGTGTCGATCATTGGCGCACAGTGCTCGACGGAGCGTCCGGCATCGACATCTACGGCCACAACGGCGTCTCGGTTGGCGACATCGATGGCGACGGCTTCGATGATGTTTACGTGTGCCAGCCCGCGGGCCTTCCCAATCGGCTGTATCGCAACCGCGGCGACGGAACATTCCAGGACATCACCGAAGCTTCCGGCGTTGGGCTGCTCGACAACACCGCCTGCGCGATTATCGCGGACTTCGACAACGACGGCCGTCAGGATCTGATTGTCGTGCGCGCCGCCGGTCCGCTCTTGTTCCTCAACCAGGGCGGCGGCAAATTTCGCCTCAAGCCGGATGCCTTTCAGTTCGCGAATCCGCCACAAGGAACTTTCACAGGCGCGGCGGCCGCCGATTACGATCGCGATGGCTGGCTCGATATTTATTTCTGCCTTTACACCTATTACCAGGGCGCGGATCAATACAAATATCCAAGTCCTTATTACGCGGCCGAGAACGGGCCTCCGAATTTCATGCTGCGCAACAATCGCGACGGTACATTTCGCGACGTTACCCAGCAGTCGGGTCTCAACCAAAACAACACGCGTTATAGCTTCTGCTGCGGTTGGGGCGACTTCAACCGCGACGGCTGGCCGGACCTCTACGTCGTGAACGATTTCGGGCGAAAAAATCTGTATCGCAACAATGGCGACGGAACGTTCACCGACGTCGCGCCCCGGGCTGGCGCGGAAGATGTCGGCGCGGGGATGAGTGTCTGCTGGTTCGATTACGACAACGACGGCGTCGACGATCTCTACGTCGCCGACATGTGGACCGCCGCCGGCGAGCGCATCTCCACACAAGAGATCTTCCAGCAGGACGCGGGGCCAGAAACTCGCGCGTTCTATCGCAAACATGCGATGGGGAATTCGGTATTCCAAAATCGCGGCGACGGAACATTCGCCGATACCACCGCGATGAGCGGAGCCGGCATGGGCCGATGGTCATGGTCAAGCGACGCCTGGGATTTCGATCATGACGGTTTTGCCGATCTCTACATCGCCAATGGAATGGTTTCTGGCGCCGTGCGAGAAGATTTGAACAGTTTTTTCTGGCGCCAGGTGGTTGCGAATTCACCCAGCACTGCCAAGCCCTCGCAAGATTACGAACAAGGCTGGAACGCAGTGAACGAGCTCATCCGCGCGGACTACACGTGGAGCGGCTACGAGCGGAACGTCTTCTACGCGAACAATCGCGATGGAACATTTTCCGATGTTTCCGCCGCTGTGGATCTTGATTTTCTGGAGGACGGCCGCTCGTTCGCTTTGGCCGACTTCGATCATGACGGCCGGCAAGAGATGTTCCTCAAGAATCGGAGCGGCCCGCAGTTGCGCCTGTTGAAGAACGTAGTGGACGAACTGCCTCCGTCAATTTCGTTCCGGCTCCGCGGTGTCAAAAGCAACCCTGATGCGATTGGCGCGGCAATCACGGTTGAAAGTCAAACCAAGACCCTGCAAGCCGGGTCGGGATTTCTTTCGCAGCACAGCAAGGATCTGTTCTTCGGACTGGGATCGGCGAAGGGCCCGTTGAGCGCTTCCATTCGCTGGCCGAGCGGCCTCGTGCAGCAGGTTCACGATCTTCCGCTGGATCACCGCGTCTGGGTGGAAGAGGGCTTCGCGCCGTCGCGCATCGAGCCGTTCAAGAAAGCGCCCGTTGCACCATCGTCCGCGCCCTCAC
The DNA here is from genome assembly GCA_035486995.1 of Bryobacteraceae bacterium. Taxonomy (GTDB): domain Bacteria; phylum Acidobacteriota; class Terriglobia; order Bryobacterales; family Bryobacteraceae; genus Palsa-89. Next base: position 7,103 of record DATHMO010000323.1, on the reverse strand, counting down.
TCGCCGCTCTGCCCCCAACGATCGAAACCTGGCTGCTCGCGCCCGTACCCGCGCCGAACTTTACTCCCACCGGCAAGCCTGAGCTTCTCCAATTGGCCTTCGATAAGAAGAGCCAGAAGCTGAATGTGACCGAAGACGTTGCCGCCGTTTATAACATTCTTTATCGCTCCATGTTCGATCGTCATCGCGATCTCACACTGCCAGCCTCCTTCCTGATCGACGCCCAGGGCAACATCGTCAAGGTTTATCAGGGGCTCGTCGAACGACTCCATGTCGAGCAGGATTTCGCCCGCATCCCTCAAACCAAGGAGCAACGGCTGGCCCTCGCGCTGCCCTTCCCCGGCAATACGGAGACCTACGAATTCGGCCGCAACAACTTGTCTCTCGGCTCGGCATTTTTTCAACGCGGCTACTACGAACAAGCCGAGGCGTCGTTCCGCGTTGCCCTTCGCGACGATCCATCGAGCGCCGAGGCGCAATACGGCCTTGGCAGCGTCTACCTAAAGCAGGACAAAAACGCGGAAGCGCGGTCGAGCTTTGAACGGACCCTCAAACTCACGGCGAGTTATCCCGACACGGTGCCCAATGCGTGGAACAATCTCGGCCTGCTGGCCACGCGCGAAGGCCGCACGAGCGACGCCATTGCACATTTTCAGGAAGCGCTGCGCGTGAGTCCCGATTATTGGATCGCACTCGAAAACCTGGGCAACGCATATCGGCAGCAGAGGCAATGGGACGATGCTCGCGCAGCCTTGGAACGTGCGGTTGCCGGTCGTCCCAAAGACCCGGAGGCCAACTACAGCCTGGCCATGGTCTATGCGCAGACCGACGACACGGAGCTCGCCTATCAATACCTGCAAAGGGCGTTGACCCTGCGTCCCGCGTATCCCGAGGCATTGAACAATTTAGGGATTCTCTACTTGCGAACCCGCCGCCGGGATGAGGCGGTGGCGAAGTTCGAAGAATGCATTAGCGTTGCGCCTGGCTTCGATCAGTCCTATTTGAATCTGGCGCGGGTGTTCGCGTTAGAGGGCGATCGCGATAAGGCGCGCGGCGTGCTGCTCGATCTGCTGAAACAGCATCCTGGCCATTCGCAGGCTCAGCAGGCGCTCGATCAATTGCGTTGACTATGGCGCTGCAGTTCGCTCCGGATGTCCATCCAAATCTGGAAATACAGCCACTCGGCAGGCGGATCGGGCTCTTCGATGTGATCGGGCAGCAGAGCCAGGTCCCGAGTCTTCAGAAGAATCTCGCGCACCTTGGGATTCTGTTCCAGCTTGGCTCGCATCGCACCCACGATCAGGCGGTAATGATCGCCCTTCGTTTTCGAACGATACTCCATCCGCTTGCCTTCAAACGTGACCCACCCGATTTCCATCTTCCGCATGTTCTCTTCAGCCGCGGTGCCGGCGTCTTTGGCCTCGAAGGCGGTCATCTGCGCAACCTCGGCGCGGGTATGTGGCCATGTGACTCCAGCCGCGTGCGCGCGAGGATCGTTCGGGCCTTCCGGATAGAGCATCATCTGCCAAAAACCTTCCACGCTGGCATAGCGCTGGCCTCGAAACACAAATGGCGTGGCCGCGAAGTTCGACAGGATTCCCAGCTCGTTGCGCTTGGACAAAATCACTTGGCCCGGCTTCGCCGCTTGCGGAAGGATCTCCCACGATGCCTTTTGATCTTCCGGGACCGGCGTCCACCAGCTTGCCGGATACGGTCCAACCTGTTGCGCGTGTCCGGCGGCGCTTGCGAACAACCACAGCAGCGCGGCTCGATACTTCATAATCAAAGGATCGCATGCTGATTCGCGCCATGGTGTTTGCTTGCGCAGCGATCGCTCTGTTCGGTCAGGAACAGAGCTCGCAGTCAGCCCCTCCGTATTTCGACGAGCCGAAGTTCATCGTGGCGGGGGTCGCCGATCCCTCGCAACGCGGCGGCCACGGATCAGATCCGGTTTTGCGGTCCGCCGACAAACTCGCCAAGGACACAGCTTCTCTCCGCACCAGCAGCGCTGCCGACACTAACCCCGTTGAGGCCGCCCGTCAATATCAGAAAGCCGCGGAGCGCGATCCAAGCGAACCGAATCTCTTCAATTGGGGCGCCGATCTGCTGAAGCATCATGCGGCCGATCAAGCGGCCGAAGTCTTCGCAAGTGGCCATCGTTTGTTCCCGCGTTCCACGCGCACGTTGCTTGGCCTCGCGGTGGCTTTGTACGCGCGCGGTTCCTACGATGACTCCGCGCAGCGCTTCTTCGAAGCGGCCGACCTCAATCCCAGCGATCCGGCTCCGTATATGTTCCTGGGCAAGGTCTCGAGCGGCGCGATCACTGGCTCGGCTGGATATTCCGAACGGATGGAACGCTTCGCCCGCCTTCATCCTGATAACGCCTGGGCCAATTACTATTACGCCGCCACTCTCGCTCGAACATCACCTAAAGCCCGAGCTCTCGTTGAAAAGGCTGTTCGTCTCGACCCCAAACTCGGCGAGGCGTTTCTGCTGCTCGGAGTCATCTATGCCGACGAAGGGAATTTGACCAAAGCGATTGCAGCGTACCAAAGCGCGATCGCGGCCAGCCCGCAGCTTGAAGAGACGCACTACCGTTTGGCGATGATATACCGAAAAGCAGGCGAAACGGCGAAGGCACAGCAGGAGCTCGATCTTTACCAGCAATTGTCACGCAGATCCGCTGAGGAGTTCGAACGAGAGCGCGCGGAAATCCAACAATTTGTCTTTGAAATGAAGCATTAATTCGCTTTGCCAGCCGGCGCCGACATCAGCTTTACAAACATTTCGTAGAATTTCTCTTTGTCCAACTCCACCTGAACGGCGACCGGCGGCAGCGCGGTGTTGGGCTTGTCGCGATCGGTCCAAGAAATCGTATTGCCGTATCCGGCGCCATGGTCGATGTCGACGCTCAGGTAGCGGGTCTCCTGCTTCGTGATCAACGACGGATCCAGCCACGCGGCCGCAGCCAGTTCGTCCCACATGTAATCGTTGCCGTCTCCCGGTTGATAGAAACGGGCGATATAGTGCGCGAGCTGCGTCCCGCTAGCGTCGATGCGCTTGACCATTTCAGGCGAGAACCGGGTCTTGATCGATATGTCGGCCGGCGTGCACGTGATTTTCTTCCACGGCGCGCGCAGCACGATGTGCGCGGCTTCCGGATCAAACCAAAAATTGAATTCGTGACGCGGGTTGTTCGCAAATTCCGGATCGTCGGTCTCGGGATTCAGGCTTCCTCCCATAAAGACCAGTTCTTGCGCCAGCGCGGCGAACTCAGGGTCCAGCGAAATGGCAAGCGCGAGGTTGGTCATCGGGCCGCCTTCATAGACGGTCACCTCATGCGGATATTTGTGGACCATCCGCACCAGAAAATGCGCCGCATCGTCATCGGCAGGTTTAGCAGAGGGCTGGCCTTCTGCCAGCGCGGGCACGGTGAAGGGTTCATGCCACCAGCGGGCATCCCAGGCGCCCGCATAGGATACCTTGCCGTAGCGCTGCTGCCACTGCAGCGACTCTTCGCGGGTTCGGACCAAGGGGAAGGCAGCGCCGCTGATCACTGGAATATCCGTACGGCCCATGATCTCGAGCAAGCGCAGCGTGTGCGCCATTTCTTCATCGCGCCATTGGTCCCCGCTGACCACCGTGATACCGAGCACTTCCACTTGTGGCGACTGCACCAGCATCGCCACGGTCTGCATGTTACTGCCGCCGGGACCGGAACAATCTTCGTTGATAATGATTTTTCGGCGCGGCTGGCTCCAGGCCATGGAACACACCAGCAGCGACGCAATCGCGAGCCGCGTCATCGATCCAGGTTAGCTTAACCTCAAAACGCCAGCTTGAGCGCGAACTGCATAACACGCGGATTGTTCACGGTGTAGTTGATCACCGCGAACTGGGGAGTATTGAAGTCCGCGCCGGACCCGGCGTAGCCAGGAGCACCGAACTGCGGATGATTGAACAGGTTGAAGAACTCGGTCCGGAAATCCACTCGCCATCCTTCGCGCGGAACAAAATGCTTGATGATGGAGAAATCCGTGTTCACGAAGTCTGGGCCGGCGCCGGGGAGCGTTCGCGGCGCGTTCCCAAGTTCGCCGGCCGCTGGCTGCGAGAAGCAGGATACATTGAACCACTCGGACAGCGTCGGATTGCTCAGCGTCGGATTGCACGTCATGTTGGGACGGATCAGCGCGCTCCCATTGGCGTTCACGAAGCTGACGCCAGAGGTGTTTGCGCTATCGATGTCGAAGATCGGAAAACCGGTCGTAGCGTGTTCGATCACCGTGGCTTCCCAGCCTCCAAGAATCGCATTGGTCGCGCCGTTCCAGCCGGCTCCCCAACGGTGACCCTTGCCCCATGGCAGCGTGTAAATTATGCTGGCGGTGAAATTTTGATTGAGATTGATCTGCGAAAGTCCCCAATCCAGGCTTTGATATCCCGGAAGCGGAAAATAAGTGGCCCCGATGATGCTTCCAAGGTTATCGGAAAAACCGGAGTCATAGGAGCGCGAATAGGTATAGGAGATCAACGCGTACAGGCCGGCGCGCGCACTCTTGGTCTCGGCTTTTACCTGGAAGGAGTTGTAGTGAGACCGGCCATTGTCATAAATGCTCGCTATAGTCGAACCAGGGAATGCCGGATAGGGGGCCGCAAACGCCGCACCGTCCGGCCCGCACCCCAAAGTATATCCGCTGACCGTTCCACACGCAGTGGGAGATCCGACGTTGATGTTGTTCCCGGATTCCAGCATGTGGGAAGCGCGAGAGCCGGCATACCCTGCGGTTATGACGACGTTCCCCGGGATTTGTTGCTCCACGTTGAAGTTAAACTGCTGGATCCTACCCTGCTTGAAGTTAGTATCTTGCGCCCAGATGGTGCCGGTGAAAGTGGACGGGTTGGGCGGCGAACTGAAAGTTTGGAATCCCGCCGCCATGGGACTGGATCCAAACGCGTCCGACTCGGCATAATATGGTGGATTTTGCCACAGCCCCTGTGCACCCTGATTCCAGGACGAGTCGTGGAAAATCGCGTAGCCGCCGCGAAATACGGTGGTGTTGCCGAACGGTTTCCAGGCCGCTCCCACCCGTGGCTCCAGACCGGTCCAGTCCATCTTGATGCCGGCGCTCGACCCGGCATTTTGACCGGCGACCAAGAACTGCCCGGTCGCCGGATCGAAATCCGACATGCGATTGGCAACTTCGCTGATGGGCGTAACCATCGCATAAGCCAAACCGAGGTTCAAGGTCAAATTCTTGCCGACGCGCCAGGTGTCTTCGACGTACGGCCGGTATAATTTCCAGCGGCGGCCGGTGACTCCGCCATCGAACTCCTGATCGTGGGCTCCGAAGACGTACTCTCCAGCGAGCAAGTCCGCTGCAGCATCTCCTGTAAGTCCCACCACCACCCAGAACCCGTTGGGAAACCCCACCGCCACCGTATTCAACTGATTCGCTCGGTAACCGAAGCCCGCCCGAATATCGTGGTTACCTCGCACCATGTCCAGCGAATCGTTGAACGTCCAGACATTCGTGCCGCCCACGAACGGGGTATAGCCGCGATCACCAAGCGAATAGTAAGTAGTCATCTCGACCGATGTGAGACCGGAGCTGTTACCTCCCAAATTGGCGCCGGGAATGCCCAGGGCGTTCGACTCGAAACTGCCCGTTCCTTGCGAAGTGATGTAATCGAAGATCCGGTTAAATCCGAAGCTCATCTGATTCACAGTGGTCGGCGAAAAAAGATGGGTTTCAGAAATGGCCGCATTCCGCGCATGATTCTGAATGCTCTGGTTGCTAGCAAAGGCGCCCTGTTCGGCAAATCCGGGAGAGCCCCCAGGGACATACGACTCGGCCTGATCGTAGCTGAACCGAGCGAATAACGTGTCCTTGGCCGAAATATTTTCATCCACGCGGATGTCAAATTTTCCTTCGTTGAGCGATCTCACGGGCTCGCTGGTGTAGTTGTACTCGAGCGCGGGATTATTGGCATTCGGCAGCGGATACAAATTGATCAACTCCTGGCCCACGCGATCAGTCGCACTCGCAGGGAGGATATTGTTCACGTAGGGACTCGTTAGTTGGACTGTGTTCGGCTGGCCGAAGGCGTTGTCGGTGAAGTTGCCTTCTCGCATGGCTGCCGTCGGCACCAACCCGGTGAACGGAATCCCATGCCGCTGATATTTTTCCTCGTAATCCATGAAGAAAAACAGCTTGTCCTTCTTGATCGGGCCGCCGAACGAGGCGCCGAACTGGTTCAGATTGAATTTCTCGGTATTCGTAGCGAAGAAGCTGCGTGCATCCAAATCTGTATTCCGGAAGAACTCGAAAAGGGTTCCATGAAACTGGTCGCTTCCCGATTTCGTGGTTACCAAAACCGTCGGACCTCCGCGCGTTCCCCATTCCGCCGAATAATTGTAGGTGAGAACCTTGAATTCCTGGATTGAATCGATCGAGGACAAAATCGAGATCGCGCCGGATGTCAGCTCGTTATTGTCGTTGCCATCCAGCAGCCAATCCGTGCTATCGGCGCGCGATCCGCCGACAGCCAGAGAATACGATCCGCGGGCGGATGCTTCGCTGCTCGGGCCGCCGTTAAAAAAGCTGTACGGGTTGGTCTCCTGCGCTACGCCCGGCGTGAGCGTGGCAAGCTGCACGAAGTCGCGGCCGTTTAAGGGAAGATCGGCCACCTGCTGCGTCGTGATCACCTGGCCGAGTGTCGCGTCCGAGGTCTGGATCTGCACGGCGCTCGCATTGACCTCGACACTGCTTTGAACCGACGCGGGCGTCAGCTTGAAATCCAACTCTCGATGCTCGTCCACCTGCAACCGGATGTCGCTGGCTTTCGCGGTCTGGAAACCTTGCAGTTCAACCTGGACGTCGTAATTCGAGACGCCCAGCAGCGGCACAATGAACTCGCCGCTTTCATTGGTCGTCGAAGACCGCGTTACACCTGTGGCCGGGGACGTGACCGTCACCTTAGCGCCCGGAACCGCGGAGCCCGAAGCGTCCGTCACCGTTCCTGAAATGCTGCCCGTGGCCTGTCCGTAAACAAAAGGAGCCGCCAAGAATGTAAGTAAACCAACGATAACTGCTCGAAGCGATAGT
>DATHMO010000322.1:0-14820 GCA_035486995.1 Bryobacteraceae bacterium | reverse complement strand
AAATGCGGGGGTGATCATCGCGAGCCAACCCGCGCATGCGCCCGGCACGCCTCCGGCCAGGTATCCGACGCTGACAACGTAGATGCCGAGCGGTCCCGGGCCGATGCGTCCGGCGGCGACGGCGGTGTTGAGCTGGCGATCAGTGAGGACGTGGCGGTGGATTACAAAATCGTTGCGGACCATCGGGAGTGAAGCCAGTCCGCTGAAGGAAGTCAGCGTGGCTTTGACGAGCAGCAAATAGAGGACGACGAGGTTCATGATTCGGGCCAGAAGAAGCCGGCGACTGCCGCTACGCTAATCACTTGGAGCGGCGATAACTTGATCACGTAAGCGAGCAGGAAGGCGCCTGTGGAAATGACGATGGGCCTGATCCATCGGCCGCGCTTCAATTGCGAGCGGACCAGCAGCACCGCGGCGCCGACCATGGTTCCGACCGCGGCGGCGACCAGTGCGTTCGCGATGGAGAGAGCGAGGGGATAGCGCGTCGTGAGATCGTAAGCGCGCGTCAGCCAAACCACGAGCACAGATGCCGGAATCGTGATGGCGAGGACGGCGGCGAGCGCGCCGGGGAGCCCGCGGATGTACCATCCGGCAGCGGCGCAAAACGCGAGCACGTTGGTGCCGGGGGTGAGCCGGGCGAGTCCGAATGCGATGGCGAATTTTTCCGGGCTGAGCCACTCGCGCTGGTAAAACTCGCGTTGCAGAATCGCGATGGTGGGATCGCCTCCGCCGAAGACGGTGACGCCGACGCGGGCGAACAGTCGCGAGAGGCTGGTGAGGCGGGGGCGGGGCATCGGAGTTACTGTAACAGGCTCAGACTCCGGCCAGGCGCTAGAATACGAGCGTATCGATGAAAGTCCTTTGGTGCTGGCGATGCAAAATGGAAGTTCCGATGCTCGATGAGGAGGAGGTCAATCGCGCCCTTTCATTGAAGGGGACCGGGACGGGTGACCTGCGGGCCCGGCAGTTCGGGCCCATTCTCGAAAAATACGAACAAATGACAGGCTTCAAGGAAACGAACATCAACGCCTTCTATCACCACCGCATTTCGCTCCAGGGCCCGCCGTGCAAAGCCTGCGGTAAGCCGCTCCGAACTCACAAGGCGAGATTTTGTGCCGCGTGCGGGAACCGGGTTAGCGAGGTTGGTATTTAGATCAAGATCGATCCTCTTCAAGAATGCGACCGCTGTCTCGTACTCGCGGCATTTTGGAAATGATGGCTTCGCGATTAGGAAGCCTCTTGGGCGAAGGCTTGGACTTAGGCTTAGCGGGCTTTTCGCGTTTCATACTAGTGCACGGGTTGCGCCGATACCGGTGCGGCTGCCGGAGCCGGCGGCGCGGGGCGTGTCCACTCGCCAATCCATTCGAGAAACGTGTTGTACCACAGCACCGCGTTTTGCGGCTTCAGGATCCAGTGCCCTTCATCGGGGTACAACAAGAGCTTTGACGGCACCTTTTGCAGTTGCAAGGCGGTGAAAAGCTGCAAACCTTGCGTGTATGGCACGCGGAAGTCCTGCTCGCCGTGGATCACCAGCGTTGGCGTGTGAAAATCCTTGACGAAATTACTGGGCGACCATTTCGCGTACGTTTCCGGGTTATCCCAAGGCGCGCCATTGAACTCCCACAGCGGGAACCACAGCTCTTCGGTTGCTCCGAATTCGCTGCGCAAATCGTAGACGCCGGCGTGCGAGATCAAAGCCTTGAAGCGCTGCGTGTGGCCGAGCATCCAGTCGATCATATAGCCGCCGTAGGAACCGCCGGCCGCAGCCATGCGATCGGGATCGGCATAGGGCAGGGCAGCCACGTGGTCGACGACTGCCATGATGTCGTCGAACGGAGTTCCACCCCAATTGTCGCGAATGTCCTCGGTTAACTTCTGGCCGTACCCTTCAGAGCCGCGCGGATTCGGCATGATCACCAAATAACCAGAGGAAGCGAACACCTGCGCGTTCCAGCGATAGGTCCAGCTTTCGCCCCACTCGCCTTCGGGGCCGCCGTGAATCAAGAACAAAACCGGGTATTTTTGATTGGGCTGGAAGTTCGGCGGCTTTACAACAAAACTCTGCAAGCGCGTTTTGTCGGCGGCGTCGACCCAGAAGTCTTCGAGCGGCGTGAGAGTGCTTTGGGCCAACAGTGCGTCGTTCAGATGCGTGAGCGCGATAGGCGGACCGCCGGCGGAACTCGCCCGGTAAATCTCCGAAGGAGCGGAGCCGCTCTCGGCAGAGTAGATCATGGTCTTGCCGTCATTGGCTAGCTTCATGTCATCCAAAGTGCTGGCGCCGCTGACGATCACGCGCGTGGCTCCGCCGGTTGTCGGAATCATCTCGATGGGCTGCCGTCCGCGATCGAGCACGGTGAAGAACAAGGCATTCGAGTCGGGCGACCAGGTGAAGCTTTCCACTGGCCGGTCGAGCGAGTCCGTCAACAGATTCACCTTGCCCGTAGCGCGCTCCAGGACCGCCAGCCGCCAACGATCCGCTTCATAGCCTGCGCGCGCCTGGCTGCGATAGGCGAGCCATTTTCCGTCGGGAGAATATTGCGGGCTGGAATCGGCGCCGGGATTGATGGTGATCTTCACCGATTCGCCGCCGGTGATGGGCACTACAAACAGGTCCGCGTTGGTGCTGGTGGCGGGCACCGGATCGGCATTCATGGAGTAGCAGACCTCTTTGGAGTCGGCGGAAATCGCGTAATCGTCGGGGCCGCCGAGCGAAAACGGCGGAACGTCGCGATTGCCGGGAGTGAGATCCTTCACGGGGCCGCCGTCGGCGTCGACAACCATCAAGTGCGAGCGCTGCTTGGTTTGCCATTCGGTCCAGTGGCGGTAGAGCAGCGTGGTGTAGCTGTGGGCCTTCACTTTGCTGTTCTTTTCGGCGTCGAGGCGGCTCTTGTTGCACGCGTCGTCGGGACAGTCGGGATACACGTTACTGGTGAAGACCAGCTTCTTTCCGTCGGGCGAGAAGAGAACGCCGCCTGCTTCGGTGGCGAGATTGGTGATCTGCTTCGCGTTCGATCCGTCGGCGTTCATGATCCACACCTGGGCTGAGCCGCCGCGATCGGAGATGAAGGCGATGCGTGAGGAATCGGGCGACCACTGGGGCCGTTCGTTGTCGGTGCCCTGCGTGGTGATTTGGCGCGGCGCCCCACCATTCACAGGGACCGTGTAGATCTGCTTGGGCTTGGTATTCTGCGCCAGATCGACGGTTTGAACCGTGAACGCGACGGTCTTGCCATCGGGCGAAAGCTCGGGTTCCATGATGCGCTGGATCTTGAGCAGGGCCTGGACGTCGAAGGGCAGTTTTTGGGCGGCCAAGCTGGCTGCAAGCAACATCACAAGCGAGCAGGAGCGCAGGAGCAGCATATGACTCGATTGTGCCACAGCATTGACAATTCCTTCGGCTTGGCGCAGAATGCTCCTATAGCTGGCTATAGGGAGGGCCCAGCGCGGCTCGGATGGAAAAGCACACTAACGATCGCCTGCAGGGAACGCTGGATCTGCTGGTGCTGAAAACTCTGGCATCGCGCGGGCGCATGCATGGGTACGGGATCACGCTGCACGTGCAGCAGCTCTCCGAAAACGCGCTGCGGATCGAGGAAGGATCGCTGTATCCGGCCATGCATCGCATGACCCAGGCCGGCTGGCTGAAAGCCGAGTGGGGAGTTTCGGACAACAATCGGCGGGCCCGATATTACGTCATCACGGCCGCAGGCCGCAAGCAACTCGAGAGGGAAGAAAAGAACTGGGCGGCGCTGACCGGAGCGGTTGGACGAGTACTGCAGTTCGAGGCGTGATCCGATGTCTTGGCTGAATCGGCTCTCCAATCTGCTACGCGGGCGAGCGCTCGACCAGGAGCTGGACGAAGAGCTTCAGTTTCACGTCGACGCACGGACCGCCGATAACGTCGCAGCCGGTATGTCCCCTGCCGAAGCGCGCCAGGACGCCGCGCGGCGCTTTGGTAATCGGACCCTGGCGAAAGAGCGGACGCGCGAGGCAAATATCTTCGGGTGGCTGGAATCATTTGCGCAAGACCTGCGCCACGGCGGCCGGATGTTCGTCAAGAACCCGGGGTTTACGGCGGTCGCGGTTCTCTCTCTGGCACTCGGCACGGGTGCGAACACCGCGATGTTCAGCGCGGCCGATGCGCTGTTACTCAGGCCGCTGCCGGTTGCGAGCCCCGGCGATCTGGTCAACATCGGCTCGGATTACACGAACAGCGACCATCGTTTTACCTACACCTCCTATCCGAATTACATCGATATCCGCAATCGCAGCGCCAGCTTTGACGGGGTCGCCGCGTTCGCTGTCGTCACCACCGGATTCGCCGGGCAGACTGGCGCACCGCCGCACATGACCGTCGGAATGGCGGTCACCGGGAATATCTTTCACGTCCTGGGAGTGGCGCCGCAACTGGGCCGCTCGTTCCGGCCGGATGAGGACAAAGTTCCTGGCCGCGATGCGGTGGCGGTGCTGAGCCACGGTCTTTGGGAGCAACTGGGCTCGGACCCCAGGATTCTCGGCCGCAACGTGAAGATCGGGGGGATCGATTTCAACGTAATCGGCGTTGCGTCTGAAGGCTTCACTGGGCCTGACAAATACCGCCGTCCTGCGTTTTACGTGCCGATGATGATGTGGCCGCGGCTCGCCGGCAATCCGGGAGCTCTGGAAGCTCGCGACTTTTGGGGGCTGCGCGTGAAGGGCCGTCTCAAGGCGGGAGCGACTCTGGCGCAAGTACACGCTGAACTGAACCACATCGCGACAGACCTGGAACGGGCATACCCGGAAACGAATCGCAATCAAGGCTTGATGGTCCGGAGCGACCTACAGATTGCCGCGCTTGAGAACCCTGTCAATACCGATCTGGTGGTTCTTCTCACGTTGCTCGCCGCTGGTGTACTCATTGTCGCCTGCGCCAATGTGGCGGGACTTCTTAGCAGCCGTGCTCCGGTGCGTGCTCGTGAGATTGCCCTCCGCATGTCGATCGGAGCCGGACGTACACGATTGATCCGTCAGCTTCTCACCGAAGGCTTATCCATCGCCGCAGCCGGCGGCCTCCTCGGCTTACCGCTGGCGTACGTGGGAATCCTTTTGATGCGACAGATTCGCTACCCGACCGACCTGGCGTTCATACCAAGGATCGAAATCGACGAGCGCGTGCTGGTGTTCAGCCTGGCGGTGGCAATGGTGAGTGCGGTAGCGTTCGGTCTAATTCCCGCAATCCAAACTACGCGAGCCGATTTAACGAACGCACTGAAGGCCGCCGAAGCAATCGCTCCGGGTCCGCGGCGCCTGTGGGGACGGAATCTGCTGGTTGCGACTCAGGTGGCGCTTTCGCTGGTCCTGCTCACCATGGCCGCCTTTACGTTTCGAACGTTTGAGGACGAACTGAGCCAGGGCATGGGATTCCGTACGAATCACATCCTATTGATGAGCTTCGATCCCAGGCTTGCGGGGTACGACAAGATTGAGACCCAACGTTTCTTTGAACGGCTCGGCCGCGAGGCTCGACATGCGGCAGGCGTGAAGTCGGCGACGCTCGCGTCCGCGGCCCCCGTTTTCTGGCCAGATTACGCGCGGATTTCGCCGGAGGGTCAGCGATTTCCGCCTGGACAGGATAGCGTGAATGTATATTCCTGCACTACGGACGAACACTACTTTGAGACTGTGGACATCAAGATTCTGAAGGGCCGGGGATTTAGTGCCAACGATTCGGCTTATGCGCCGCTTGTGGCTGTGGTCAACCAGACGCTGGCCGAGCATTACTGGCCCGGACGCGATCCGATCGGCCAACGATTCCAGATGAACAACGCAAGCGGCCCGTGGGTGGAAATCGTCGGGGTGGCCCGCGATAGCAGATACGTTTTCCCTGGCGAACCGCCGACGGACTTTGTGTATTTTCCTTATCTTCAGCACCCGATGGGGCGGATGATCTTGCTGGCCGAATCCACGGGCGAATCCGCGAGTCTGATGACGCCGCTGCGCGACGTGGTCCGCCGCCTGGATCCGAACATGCCGGTGTACGACGTCCATACCATGGAGGAACATTACGACGCACGCGCCACCACCCTGATTCGGGTGATTGTCGAAATCGTCGGCGGCATGGGATTGATGGGTATCGCGCTGGCGATGGCCGGGCTGTATGGTTTGATTTCCTATGCGGTGAGCCGGCGGACGCGCGAAATCGGTATCCGCATGGCGGTGGGAGCGAACCGCGCGGCTGTGGTGAAGATGGTGCTGCGGCAGGGAATCATGCCGGTTGTATTTGGAGTTGCGATCGGCCTTGTATTGAGCGCTGAAGCCGGGCGTCTGCTGGCGAGTTCTTTCCCGCTAAGTGAGCGTGTAGGACCTGCGCTTTATGGGCTGATCGCGCCAATGTTGCTATTGGTCGCCATCCTGGCTGCAGTCGTACCCGCGCGCCGCGCCGCGTTAGTGGACCCTATGAAAGTGCTACGGGACGAATAGTTCGTTCACTTTTTCCAGGCGCTTCGCTCTTTGGGCGGAACGTCCGCCCAGGTGAAATCAACCGTGCCTTGAGGTTGGCGCCTCGAGCGTATAAACGCGATCCGAAGACGCCACCTCGGTCCAACATGATTCAGTGGAACGCTGAAGAGCAGGTCGCCAGCCGGTTGGACGTCGACCGTCGTCGCCTCATTGACCGGGGAGTAATGTTCGGGCGGGGAAATCCAACCGGGCTCGGGTTTAGCGCTGGAAGGTTCCAAGATGATCTCGTGTACGAGTTCCACGCCATCCGCACCCGCCTCTGGCGCACTGGCGAGCACCTGGATGGGAGCAGAACTGTTGTTTTTCAATCGCAGCCACAACAAGGCGGATTCGCTGCTTTGGCGAGATGGCGCGGGGCGAGCCACATGATCGAAAGCCACGAAGACGGCGGCTTGTTTTTGCGAGAAGCCCGGACTTGCGATCAGGGTAGTTAATAAAATCGCATGACGCAGCAAAGAAAACTATAGCGCGAGCTTGCCTTCGTACTGCATGTCGTTCAACTTGAACTTCTCCTCCACCTTGATGCGGCGGAGATTCAGGATAAAATCCACTTCCTTGTCGCCGGCGCCGATCGGATTGGTACGCGGGAACAGGAAGCGCACTCCATCGATTCCGCCGGGGCCGTCGATTTGAACGTCCTGGGCGTAGATGGAGCTTCTGCCCTTGGGTGCGAGCTGCGCGGCATCCATAAGCTGGGTACGCAACGAGTCGTTCTGACTCTTGGTATTGCGCTGGCTATTGTCATCGTTATCCGAGTCGTCGGAATTGTTGTAGCTGCTGCGCGGGCGGGGCAACCGCAGGCCCTGCACCGAAATCACGTAGAATTTTTCAGACGCGTCCTTGGCAGCCTTCAGCTCATCGGACTCACCGGAGCCTCTGCGCATCAGGGCTTGCTGCACCGGCGCCGCGCTGTCCCAACGGATGGTCAGATTCATCGGGCCGGCTTGCTGCGATCCGTCGCCATTCTGGCCGCCCCCATTCGAGCTCGGATAACCGCCTCCTCCGCCGGGATAGCCGCCGCCTCCGCCTGGGTATCCACCTCCGCCGCCCGGGAATCCTCCGCCAAATCCGCCACGCCGGCCCATGCCGCTACGCCGCTGCTGGGTTTGCTCAGGCTGGACCGTCTTGCCTCGGGCCCACGGCGAGTCATTCAACACTTTGTCGACTTCCTCGCTAGTCCACTGGCTGGAGTCTTTCGTCTTCCAGAAGTCGGAAGCGAAAAGCACGATCGCGCATGCCGCTCCGGCGGCGACAAGGCACAAAGGTCTCATGGGATGCATTCCTGATGGCCAGACGCTGTGCAAGGTGCCTGCGTTACGATAAACTCAATCTCAGTGCACGCGAACATTGTCAACTTTTGTAACCGTTATTTGGGCGAACATCCGTCATCGAACGCTTTTCGGTTAACCTGTTTCGCGTCGGATACGTCGTTAGCTTGATTCGTCTCG
This sequence comes from Bryobacteraceae bacterium, assembly GCA_035486995.1. Taxonomy (GTDB): domain Bacteria; phylum Acidobacteriota; class Terriglobia; order Bryobacterales; family Bryobacteraceae; genus Palsa-89. The sequence goes on along the minus strand of DATHMO010000322.1, from coordinate 6,874 downwards.
ACATGAAATCAAAATATCTTCTTTCCTTACTGTGTCTCGCGGCTAGTGGAGTTCTCACGGCTGCTCAACCCGATGCCGCGAAGATCCTGGCAGGCGCACCTCTGCGTTTTGAACCCGCGCCGTCCGCGAACTCTGGCAGCCGCTTCGTCGCACGCGGCGCACGCTTTCATTTTGAGTTTCGGCCCGATGAGGCCGCACTGCGCGCGGGGTCCAGGGACATCCGTCTGCACTTTGACGGCGCGAACAGCCAGGCTAAGATTTCTGGAACTGAGTTGCAACACTCCACCACGAACCAGTACATCGGCAACGATCCAAGCAAATGGCGGCGAGGAATCCCCAATTATGGGCGTTTGCAGGTGCCGGAGCTTTATCCGGGAATCGACTTGGCATATTACAGCAATGGTGGCCAACTGGAGTACGATCTCACGGTGAAATCGGGGGCCGACCCGCGGCGGATTCGCTTCAGCTTGCAAGGCGAGGATGCGAGTTTGAATCAGCGCGGCGATCTGGACTCGGAACTGATACAGAAGCGCCCTGTGACGTACCAGATTGCCGCTGACGGATCTCGGCGGGTGGTGGACAGCCGCTATCGCAAGAATGCCGATGGCTCCTACGGATTTGCGCTTGGGTCCTACGATCACACGCGCGATGTGGTGATCGATCCGACGCTCATCGTGGCGCAGTACTTTGCGGGCAGCTACCAGGACGTCGCCATGGCGATCGGGCATGATGCCAACGGCCTGATCTATGTCGGCGGACAGACCAGTTCGTTCGATATTGCACTGTCGGGAACTCCATATCAGAGTGCCGAAGCCGGGGGCATCGATATCTTCTTCGCTGTGATTAATCCCGCGCTAGGGCCCAGCTCCCAGGTCATCTATGCCACCTACCTGGGCGGCACAACCGACGATGATTTCGGCGGGATGACGGTAACTCCGGCGGGCGATGTTTACATAACCGGACAGACGGAATCGGCCGATTTTCCCATGGTGAACGCCCCGCAAACCGCTCTGGCCGGAAGCGTCGGAGACTTTGACGCTTTCGTCGTCTGGTTCAGTCCGGCGCAGGCGCTGAATTATTCGACCTATTTTGGCGGCAGCCTGAACGACAGCGGCCAGGGGGTGGCGGTTGATTCGAGCGGAAAGATCTGGATCGTTGGCGATACGCAATCCACCGATCTCCCGATGACAACCGGTTTCCAGGACTCGCTGATCGGCGCCCAGAACATGTTCGTGGCGGGATTCAACCCGTCGCTAACGGGCAGTGCCACCGAAGTTTATTCGATCTACATCGGCGGCACACTATGGGACGAAGCCTTTGGCATCGCGGTGGCGTCCGATGGCACGCTGTGGATTGCGGGCGGCACATATTCGTCCGACATTTGGATACTGGGAGATCCCGCCGTTTTCCAAGGCAAGTATGGCGGCGATGGCGACGGCTACATTGCTCACATCAATCCCACATTGGGCGCGAAAGCATTGCTCTATGCCACGTTCCTGGGTGGGAACGGCATTGACGAATGCACGAGTTTGGCTCTCGATCCCAACGGGAACGTTATCGTGAGCGGGTACACGCTGTCGACTAATTTCCCGGTAAGCGGGAATGCGTTCCAAAAGACGTACGGAGGAAACACCGACGCATTCGTGACAGTTTTGAAACCGACGGGATTATCTCAATTGGTGTATTCAACGTATTTCGGAGGCAGCGGCCCCGACTCGGCATTCGATGTGAAAGAGGACTCGAACGGAATATTGTACGTCTCCGGCTACACTGAATCCGCCGGGCTGCCGGCCACCACCAATGCGTTGCAAGCATCGTACGGCGACGATGTGGCGGCGTTCGGACTAAAGCTGGATCCGACCAAATCCGGCGCGGAGGGGATCGATTATTTTACCTACCTGGGCGACTCGGGCCTACAGATCGCCTACGCCGTCGATTTCGATAAGAACGGAGATATGTATCTGGCTGGTTCGACCAGTACTGGAATTTTGGCTCAGGTTGGAGGTCCAGCACGCAACACGGTGGATGGAACGGTCAACATGTTTGTGATCGGATTCCCGGCCGCGTCCGCATCGCCGGCGGACACAACCGCGAGTGTTTCCGGGAAGCATTTGCAGCACCGGCATCTGCCCATGGTGCCGCACCGGTAAGCTCGGGTTTTCCAAAGCTGCCAAATTTGGAATATAGTAACGGCCAGGGAGAATTCACATGCGAAATGTAATCGCTTTCCTGGCGTGTTCCGCTCTCGCCGTCTTTGCTTTGCCGGCGGCTGGGCAGGACCGGCCAAATCTATCCGGGACATGGCAGTTCGATAGTTCGCAGAGCCAACTCCACAGCGTCACCGTTGCCGGCGCGACGTGGGTGATCAACGAGGACGACAGTACCATTCAAATCACCGAAAGCGAAGACGGGGCCAGCAAGAAGATTGAGTTTAAATGCACCACCGATGGGAAGGAATGCAAAATCAGCGGCCTCAAAGCAACGGCGTCGTTTTGGTACAACGGGCCGATGCTGGTGGAGATGGAAAGCAAGGGCGATCACGTGACGCGGTACCGGATGAAGCTGAGCTCAGATGGCAAGACGCTGACTGTGGACACGACGTCGATCGTTCCGCAATCTACCCAGGATGACGTGCTGGTGTTCCGCAAGGCCTGATTGCCGGAGCGTGCTGAAGCGCGCGGCCGTGCCTAGTGGCGCGTGAATTTGCGCTTCAAGTCCGGGTAAAATTCCTTCAACACATTGAACAGTGAATCGTACCCGATCTCGACGCTCATGCGCGTGAACACCCCGCCGACGCTGCGCTCATTCTGTGGATAGTAGGTCATCGAGAGCGCACCCGAGGTGATGTTGCCTAGGAATTCAGAGGCATTGATGCGATTGTTGCCCGAATCGCCCCGCGCGATCAGAATGCGCGAGAGTGCGTAGGCGGTGCGTTTCCATCCATTGCCGTGTCCCAGCCGGTAATACCGCGGGTCCTCATGGAGCAGGACGGGGAAGACGCCCGTCACGAATAACTCGTTGGTGAAACCGTCAGTGAAATCGGCGCCATACCGCTTGGCGTAGCCCATAGCGCCTTGTCCGTAGGACTTCTTTTCATCGGTCCACTGCTCGATCCCAGCCGTGGCACTGGTAAACACAAAAGTAAAGGGATCGAAGTAGTGCTCAACGAGCGCCAACTTTTCGCCTGGGGTCAGGGCGACTACCGGCTGATCCGGATCGTTGATGGTCTTATAGTTCGGAAGCACCTTGAACATGCGGTGATCGTCGGCCGCATTGTCTTCCGAAGGGATGGCGGGTGAGGCTGGCGGCACCGCAGGCACGGGCACGGGGGCGGTGTCCTGACAGAGGACGCGCGCCGGCCAAGCACACAAAAGGATCGCGCAAGCGTACACATGCAATTTCAGAATTGTTTCTCCCCGGGTCTACTCATTCTACTTCATCTGGGAGTTACCCAGCCTTGGCCGGCCCGGGCTGAGCTGCTGGGGGCTCCGCCAGGCGTTCGATGCCGACGCGCGAGATGCGGTTGTGATCCATCCCCAAAATCGTAAACTTGCGGCCGCCGTACTTCAGAGCGTCGCCAGGTTTGGGAATATAGCCGAGTTGGAAAAGCAGGAATCCGGCCAGGGTTTCGAAGCCGGCGTCGCCGGGCAATTCCAGGCCGTATTGGGTGTCTAGATCGCGAATGGTGATGGCGCCGTCCACTTCAATGAGTGGCGCTTCGGCGGCGGGGCGAGGGCGCTTTACGTCGTGCTCGTCGCCGATCTCGCCGAAGATTTGTTCGAGCGCGTCTTCGAGCGTCACTAAACCGACGATGGTGCCGAATTCGTCCACGACGATCGCCATGTGTGTGTGCGTGGTGCGGAATTCCTCAATCAGGTCGTGCAACGGCTTGGTCTCCGGTACCACCAGCGGCTTGCGCAGTACGCGCGACAGATGGAACGGACGCAGCGCGCGTTTTCTCGCATTGGCGATGCGGCGCTCCTCCCAGATTCGCATCATGTCTTTGTAGTGCACATAGCCGATGATGTGTTCGGGACTGCCCTCGTATACCGGCAGCCGCGAGTATTCGTGTTCGCGCATGCGGCGCAGCACCTGGTCGAGGCTGGCGTCGACCGAAACCGATACGATGGCGTTACGCGGCACCATGATTTCGCGCGCGTAATAATTCGGCAGTTCGAGCAGCGCTTGGATGGCGTCCTCTTCAAAGCGATGCAGATGCCCTTCGGTGCGGCTGGAGCTGACGATGAACTTCAACTCTTCGGCCGAGTGTCCGCCGCCGCCGTGACCGCCGCGCAGTCCGATCCAGCGCGAAACAGTCGCCGCCGATCGCTCCGCGAAAAACAGGAGGGGCGACGATACACGGGAGAAAACCAACAACGCGGGCGCGACCAGGATGGCGAGACGGTCAGCCTTTTCGATGGCGAGATTCTTGGGCACCACTTCGCCAAAAACGATGTGGGCGTAGCTTATCAGCAGGAAGGCGATCGCGAAACTGCCGCCATGCCAGAACACCGCGAAGCGGGGCGTGATAAGAGGATGAAACGCGGACTCAAGCAATTCGTAGACGCTGTTTTCCCCGGCCCACCCCAGACCAAGGCTCGCGAGGGTCACACCCGCCTGCGTCATCGACAATAGACGCGAGGGATTGGCAAGCAGAGCGAGTGCTGCTTGTGCGCCCACCTGCCCCTCTTCAGCCAGCGCGCGCAATCGGCTCTTGCGCACGGAAACCAGCGCGACCTCGGCAGTGGCGAAGAAGCCGTTGAGCAGCAGCACCGCGGCCAGGATCACGAACCGATAGGCCATAGACGAGTTAGTGGACGGAGTTGAAACAACAGTACGCTAGAATCGTCCAAGTGCTTACCGGAAAAGCCCTGAAGTTCATCAACTTGAGCATAGCGGTTTTGCTCGTGATTGTTCTGGGCGTTGTGTATTGGGTCGCGTATCGCCCCTTGCCGCAGACTTCGGGACAGATCGGCGCTCCCATCTCTGCACAAGCTTCGGTGGTGCGCGACGCGATCGGTGTCCCGCACATCTCAGCCGCCCAGTGGGAGGACGCGATCTTTCTGCAAGGCTACGTCACGGCGCAGGATCGGCTATGGCAGATGGACGCGCTGCGACGGCTGGCTGCGGGCGAGTTGTCCGAGGTGCTGGGTCCGTCCACGCTCGAGTTGGACCAGGAAGCCCGGCGGCTCCGTCTACGCCGCGCAGCGGAACAGGACGCCCGCACTTTGACCGATGGCGATCGAGCGATGATGGCAGCTTATGCGCGCGGGGTGAACTACTTCATCGAAACGCATCGTGGCGCGCTTCCGCTGGAATTCACTTTACTGCGCTACGATCCCCGGCCCTGGACCATCACCGACAGCATCCTATGCGGATTGCAAATGTATCGCAACCTGACCACCACCTGGCGCGACGAGGTGCGCAAAGCGGCGATGTTATCGAAGGGCGATCCGGCCAAAGTGAATCTGTTGTTCCCGGTGCGTTCGGGCGCTGAGTTCCAGCCGGGATCGAATGCCTGGGCTCTTTCGGGCAAGTTCACGGCCAGCGGCAAGCCGATTCTGGCCAGCGATCCGCACTTGGACTGGTCCATTCCCGCCGCCTGGTATCAAGTGCATCTCAAAGCGCCGGGGCTCGATGTGATAGGAGTTTCGCTGCCCGGACTTCCGTGCGTGATTATCGGCCACAATGCGCGGATCGCGTGGGGCGTGACGAACCTCGGCTTCGACGTGCAGGATTTGTATAACGAGAAAATCGACCCGGGGACAGGGCGCTATGTTTTTCGCGGCCACCTGGAGCAAGCGCGTTCGGAATCGGAGTGGATTCGAGTGAAGAACGCGCGTGCCCTGGAGTTCCGCCAATGGGTGACGCGGCACGGTCCCCTGACTGTCTCGGAAAATGGGCGATATTTCGCGCTGCGTTGGACCGCTACTGAGGCGGACGGGTTCACGTTCCCGTTTCTCGATGTCAACCGCGCCGGAACCTGGGCCGAATTTACGGCTGCGATCGCGCGGTTTCCAGGGCCCGGTCAGACCTTCGTTTACGCGGACGTGGATGGAAACATCGGCTATCACGCGTCGGGCCGGCTTCCGATCCGCAGGAACTACAATGGCGACGTGCCGGTGGACGGAAGCTCGGGCGATTTCGAATGGGACGGTTACATTCCGTTCGATCAGCTGCCGGCGTCCTACAATCCGGCGCGCGGCTGGATAGTGAGCGCGAATCAAGACCCATTTCCGGTGGACTATCCGTATCGCGTGAACGGTGAGTTTGGCGTGCCGAATCGTTCGATGGAGATTCGCGATCGGATCACGGCGCGCACGGGTTGGAAACCCATTGACGCGCTGGCGGTACAGAAGGACGTGTACTCTTCATTAGCGAATCACCTGGCGCACCAAATCGTCAATGCATACGATCGTGTGAAGCCGCCGCAGCCGGAACTGCGCGACGCCGTGGCGCTGCTGCGACCTTGGAATGGACAAATGGAGAAGCAAACTGCGCCGCCGCTGATCGTGACACTCGCATACGATCAATTGAAGAAGCTCGCGGTGAAGTCCGCATGGTCTGGTTCTACCGATGTTTATCAATTCATGATGGCGCCAGCTGCGATCCAGAATATTGTCGATTCGAAGGGCGGGTTGTTTTTTCGCGATATCAATCAAACGCTGCTGGATGCGCTGGGGGCGGGAATCCAAGAGGGCAAGCGAACGCAGGGCAGCGAACTGGCACGTTGGGATTACGGACGTTACATGCAGCTCACCATCAAGCATCCGGTGGGAAGCCAACTGCCGCTCGTGGGAACCTACTTCAACATTGGGCCGGCGGAGATGAGCGGGTCGTCGACGACGATCAAGCAGACGTCTGCGACCCTCGG
>DATHMO010000321.1:0-8322 GCA_035486995.1 Bryobacteraceae bacterium | reverse complement strand
AGCCTTTCGGAATCGGACCCTCCATCAGGGAGCTGTCCAGCACGATGACCACCGGCTCTCTCGGCGGCGTCATCGCAATTCGGTAAGCGCGAACGGCGGACTCCGCGAAGGCTGGCAGGGAGAGGGGCAGGTCATCCCATTTGGTGTAGTCGCGAACCATGGCGACCGCATCCTGGGCGCTGTGATTCCACTCGACGCCGGGGCGCCTGTCATTCGCGTCCAGGGTATTGCCAATCATCAAGACAACTGGGGCTCTCGCCACCCAAGAATCGTAGACGCCCATCGACGCATGCTGTAGGCCGACGGTGCTGTGCGCGAGAACCAGCATCGGCTTGCCTTCTACTTGCGAATAGCCCTGGGCCATGTGCATCGAGGACTCTTCATGACAACAGGTGATGAACTCCGGGTTCTTATTGCCGCCGTAGTTGACGACCGATTCATGCAAGCCACGGAAGCTAGACCCTGGGTTGGCGAATATGTAATCGAATCCCAGGGCTTTGAGAACGTCCACCATGAAATCGGAGCCGGGATGGTCCGCCGTGAGCACTTCGACGCTTGGTGAGGGATCTCTCTCTTCAGTCGCGATCTCGGCAGTGGCAGAGCGCGCTGGTTCGACGCTTTGCGCTGGCGCCGGGTGTGAAGCCGCGGCCAGTACGGCCGCTCCGCCAACGGTCCCTTTTATGAAATTGCGCCGTCCGACGGAAGCCTTCTTTTGAGTCGCCATGGCACGCACCTCGCTTCGCTGGGCGGTACTTATAATACCTCTTCTGGTGACTGGCTCCGCGCACAGCGGAGTCGGGGATCTTGCTTCGTGGAATCTGCTATGACATAATCCAGCGGATATTGAACGGAAGCCCTCACACCTTGTCCCGGCGTTCCTTTGCCGCCACGCTGGCGGCTGCCCCGTGGATATTGCACGCGCAGGAGGCTCCTTTACATGCGCGCATCAAGGTGGATACCGAACGTGCAATCGGCGATATCGACCCGAAGATTTACGGTAACTTTATCGAGCACTTGGGCCGCTGCATCGAGGGGGGCGTTTTCGACGAAAAGTCGCCGCTCTCCGATTCGAACGGATTCCGGAAGGATGTGCTGGCCGCCGCCAAGGACCTGAACATATCGGTGCTGCGCTGGCCTGGTGGGAACTTCGCCTCCAACTATCACTGGATGGACGGCCTCGGTCCGCGCGACAACCGTCCGCCCCGGCTCGAAATGGCGTGGGGGACGGTGGAGAGCAACCGCTTCGGCACGCATGAGTTCATGAAGTATGTGGAGATGGTGGGCGCGGAGCCGTATTTCTGCCTCAACCTCGGCACGGGAACTTGGACCGAAGCGCAGCAATGGGTGGAGTATTGTAACTCCTCGCAGGATACGGCGATGACACGGCTACGCAAGCAGAACGGCCGACGCGACCCGTGGAAAATCACCTATTGGGGCTTGGGTAACGAGATGGATGGCCCCTGGCAGATGGGACATCGCACGGCGGACGATTACGGCAAGTTCGCTCTAGAAGCCGCGAAGCTGATGAAATTGACCGACCCCGACATCAAGCTGATCGCCGCGGGCTCGTCGAATTACAACAACGGCATCGACTGGATCGGCTGGAACCGGACCGTGCTCGAGTATCTCAAGCCGCAGGTCGATTACCTCTCGCTACATTTGTACGTCGGCAACCAAGCCAACGATTATGGCGATTTTCTGGCCAGCTCCAGGACGCTTGATGAGCGCATCAAGACCTCTGAAGGAGTGATCAACGCGGCGCTCACCAACTTAACTCCACAGCGCAAGATTTACATCGCATGGGACGAGTGGAACGTGTGGTATCGCGCCCGCGGGGAGCAGCAGCGCGGCCGCAATATTCTGGAGGAGCGTTACAACCTGGAGGACGCCCTGGTGGTCGCCACATTCCTCAACTCTTTCGTAAACCACGCGCACATCATCAAGATGGCCAACATGGCGCAACTGGTGAACGTGATTGCGCCCATTTTCGCCAACGCTCAAGGCATCTTTCTGCAAACCATTTACTATCCTTTGCAACTGTTCGCGAGCAATTCGAAAGGGAAAGCGCTCGAGCTCTTCGTGGACTCGCCCACGTATCCGAACCGCCGCTTCGACCAGGTTTCGTATCTGGATACTTCCGCGGCCTGGGACAACGGCACACTGGTCCTCAACGTGGTAAATCGACACCCGATCGAATCGATACCGGCGGATCTGGAGTTGGAGGACAAGCAATTCTTGGGGCCAATAGAGATTTCCGAAGTGAACGGGCCGGATATCAAATCGCAGAACGATTTCGGCGCCACGACAGTAAAGACAGTGAAGCGAAGCGGGAAAGCGGAAGGGCGTAAGTTCACGTACGGCTTCCCGCCGCATTCCTACTCCATGCTGAAGGCCAAGCTGGTTTGAGGTTTTTCGGCGACAACCATGCTGCTAGCCGCCGGTCGCGATTCGTAATACGGTTCATAGCCCATCCGTGAACCTCACGCCGGACCCACTACTCATCATCCTCATCGTGGCAAGGATCGTCCATCACTTCGGTATCGATCTTCTTGTAATAACGTGTGTAGCTGTACGGTTTCGCCAGTGTTTTCGGATCCTCCGCCGCGATCTTGTATTCGAGGTACCGGCCATCCAGCACGGGACGAATTCGCTCCACCAGATGCAGGGCATCGCTATGCTGGGCGCCTGCTTCATTTAGCCATGTTTTGTCGTTGAAACCGGTGGTATCCACAACCAACGTGCCGCCGTCCCAACGGCCCACCGAATCTCCCAGCCAGGTCGGCTCCAGCTTCGCCGGATGCCCTCGCTTCATGTAGATTGTACGCAGCATGCCATGGGACAGGTCTTCGAACAGCATCACAATCATTGCGTTCACGGGAACCAGCTCGATCTTGGTCTCCTCTTTGGCCATCATGCGGAAAGGGCCGACGGGCTGGCACATCTTCCATGGATCCTTTTTCAAACCGGCGGATCTGGCCTGTTCGGCAGCCTCAGGTAACAACTCGATGGCACGCGGCGATCCCGCATTCTTCCGTCCACCCGGAAGCGTGATCCGGTCGCTGATGGCTTGGTACACGCCCTGCAGATCCGGAGGACTTGGAACAGCGCGGCTCTGTTGAGCTATGGTGACCGCCGGGCACATCGCCAGTACCAGGAATTGTGCGAGTGTCTTCATTTGACCTGCCTGGACCGATCAAGCTCTTTCTTCAGCGCCTTATCCCGAAACTGCTTCCACGTCTCCGGGTCTTCGTTGCAAACATCCTCGGCCATCTCTGTTGAATCCGGTTGCTTCTTGTAGTAGCGGTTGTAGGTATACGCGGAAGTGAGTGCGTGGCGGTCTTCGACTGTGATGGCGATTTCCATGAACGCTCCGTTGCCTGGGCGGCGGATGCGCTCGATCAAGTGAGCCTCCTCGGTGTGGGGCTCCATTCCACCGAAGAGCCAGGACTGGTCATTAAACCCAACCGTATCCACCATCAGCGTGTCTCCTTCCCAGCGGCCAGCTGAGTGGCCGTTCCAACTGGGAATCGGATTCTTGGGATGCGGGGTGTCCAGATAAATCCTCCTCACGCCGGCCGTGTTGACGTTATCGAACACCATGACGATCCGGCCGCGCTCCTGGAGCCAAAGGAACCTGCCTGCCATGCTGGGGTAGCGAAAGATCCCGTCGGGCAGGCACACTTGACCCGTATCGTCCGCCACTCCGTCAGTCGCCTCCATACGTGCCTTCGCCCATGGTTGCAGATGAGGGATGATCAAATTGTTCAATTGTTCGCCGGGTGCATCCTGCTTGAAACCACTGCCCGCGAGGTCACTCCTGGTGGCAAGCGTGTAATAGCCGGTCCAGTCGGGGTGAGCTTCGTTTCGGGGCTGCGCTCGCGCCAGATCCGACTCGATCCCCAAGACGAGCAGGACCACAAAGGTGCGGGAAAGTGCGCTCCTCATGGGTTTTACTCCACGGCTTTATAAATACGTTCGTCCAGAGGGCTGCCGGCGATCGGCCCAAGGCTGTTCCGGTATTCCTTAGTGTGCGTCGCAGCCGCATGCGTCTCGATTGTTTTCGCGGTCTGCCATTCTTCGATAACCGTGAAATGATTCGCGCGCATGGCGTGCTGTAAGACATCGAACCGGAGATTGCCTTCTTCTTTCCGGCTGTCTTCGGCCAGCTTGCGAAGGAGGTCCGTGGCGCTTGTGCCCTGGGCGCCGATATCGACGTGTGTGATCACGAACATGCCGCGGCTGCTTCTGTCATTGTGAGAGGTGCCCAACGACAGAGTCTTGTAAGGCCGCTGGTCGTAATCGCTCAGCCTCATCGAGTCGATCTTGTTTCGGAAGTCCTTCGCATTCGCCGATGCGGCATGCGTATCAACGTCGCTGCTGTTGGCCCACGTTTCAATGATGCAGAAGTGTGCGGGCCGTCCAGCCTGCTCGAAGAACTCGATCCGTTGGAATCCGTCGTCTTTGCGACTTGCATCCCTGTACTGCTTGATAGCATTGATCGCTGCGGTTCTGGATCCTGGCAGGATATCGACGTAGGCGACAGAATAGGCAGTACGATCCGGCGGCGCCTGCGCGCTGAGAAGTACCGTGCTGATCAGTAATGAAAGCAGTCGTTGCATTTACGCGTCTCCTAATCTGTAAGGGGGTTGGTCTAAGGAATTTTCTTCCGATACTCCGGGTAAAGGGTCTCGGGCTTACCGACGGCGGCATCGCGCGGGACGCCGTATTTAGTGGTCATCTCATCCACCCAGGGATTCTTCTCGGGCAAGTAATGCGGAGCGGTTGGCCCGACACTCCCTTCGTACGCGGTGATACACGGCGGTCCGACGGGAGGCTGAGGTGTGGCGCTCAGTTGAAAGCTTCTCGATAGGATCCAGGGTTCAGCAAGGTAGATCGGATCCTCGATAATTTCGAGAATCGTCAGAATGTCGTCATGGCGGTAAAAGCGCATCGTTGTCGCGGCCTCATCACTCGAGGGCGCGCCCGTCTTTCGGAGGAAACCAGCCTTCATGTGGGTGGTGTAAGTGACGAGCGTATTGCCTTCCCACTTCCCGGTCGTAAATCCAGAGCGTGTGTGCAGCGCATACTCTGACGGATGAGGCCGGCCGTCCATCCAAATCGTCATCGGCGCTCGATCCTCCCATCCGCCGATCGTATAGGAGATCACGTTGCCTTTCAGCGGATCCGTTTCGTTCCAGATCCTCAAGCCAAATGGTCCTTGGACCAGATAGAAGGCCGGCCACCCTTGGCATTGATGTTCCACCATCTCGAGTTGCGACTGGGAATAACTGAGTGCTCGGATCCGCCCTTCCTCGCTGAGCGGGATTCCCGTGAAGTCCACCGGCAGCCCGTCGCCCGTAAGAAACTCGTGGTTTCTGGGCGTCCAGGAGCCCGTAAGCTCCACTTGTGCGAAGGCCATCCGGCAGGCGACAAGGCACAACACAGCGACGGCTGACCAGCTCATTTTGCAGTGCATGGCGTTGGATCCCATTTCGATCCATCGGCCTCCTTCTTAAATTGCGAACTCGTGGTGAATGGCTGCCGGAGGTATTGCGGATCGTCGACGATGCTGGTCACGAGCAGCACTTGGCCGCCGCCGGGGATGGGTGCGATATCGAAATATTCCGTAACGACAGCGTTCTCACTGTATGGGACGCCGTTCTTTCGTAGATACCCAGCGCGCAGATTGGCGGTTACAACCTTCAGCGACGCCGGTCTTTCCCACTGCGCGACCGAATGGCCCTGCAGCGTGCGTTCACCGGGCAACGAAGATGGTGCGTTGAAACGAAGGAACCGCGTCTGCATGCCCCAATCGCTGTCCACGCGCAGCGTATTGTCGTCTTGCCAAGTAATGTGAAATCGAGAAGCCAGCCGCATGATCGCAGCGGCGCCATATGCCTTGCATTGATTGCCGGCGGCTTCGTCCGCGGCCGGGTCCCAGGCATCCGCGACCTTCCGCGCCTCTGGAGTCATTGGCACGGGTTGGTAATCGCCCTTGCGCGGCGTGATCATACGGAAGCGCCAGTCCTCAGTCACGAAAGCGACCCAATAGCCGGTAATATCGATGGGCGCGGAAGCTTTTGCCGTAGCTGCAGAGTTCTGGCCAGCCGCGCCCGGCTGCCAAGCGATGAATGGCAGTGTGAAGAGCGTCGCGATGACGAAGCCTCTCATTGCGCTTTCTCATTCATGCTGCGATATATCGCTTCGACGAAATCATTCGTGATCAAGGAACCAGTGCCCGACCCGTAGCGGCGCGTATAGCCCCGTGCCGGTGAAGCACTTTTGATTTGTTCCAACGTGAGACCCTGATTCATCAAATCGCGAATTCGGTCGCGGATGATTGTCACCGTGTCGCGGTAATCCACCACATCGAGTTGATCGCAGACGCGGCCGTGGCCTGGAACAATCAGCGTGCCTTCTTCGCGCGATACAATCGGCACCGACGGAATGGCCGTATCCACGAGCTTCTGCAAGGCTGCAATTTCCCCCTGAATGCTTCCACCCTTGGCCACATCGATCACAGGGAACCGCCGCGTGTCAAAGACGTCGCCGGCCACGACAACATCGGAACGGCGAAAAAAGACAATCGCATCGCTATCGCTGTGCGCGGCGGGCTGATGGAAAATTTCAATGCCCTCGCCATTGAGGTACATGTACTTCCGCGGCTGATTGAACGTTTCAGTCGGCCACGCATCGATCGGATATGGCGAGGGCTTACCGCTCGGTCCACTCATTCGCGTCAAGACTTGTTCAACGGCAAGTATCGACGCTCCGCCTCCCAGGAAATTGGTCGCGAGACCCGCTCCGCCGTTTCCCGTGAATAGTGTCTGCCCGGCTTTGGCGACTGTAGCGTTGCCCCCCACGTGGTCCGGCTCAGCGCTGGTGTTGATCACGTAACGAATAGGTTCGATCGTGACCTTCTTGATGGCGGCGACAACGGCATCCGCGTTCGACGCCAAGCCTGAGTCAACGACCACGACGCCGTCCACTCCAACCTGAAAGGCGACGTTCGCCCCGGCGCCGACAATCATATAGAAGTTCGGCCGCAGTTGAAGCACCTCAAGCTGCGCCGACAAACCACTAACGGAGAATAAGATGGCCGCCAGCGCGATTCTGCCCGCGACACGGCACATGGCGGGCAATCTGCGGGAAATGGGCATGGGGCTCGAACAATTCTACCCCCGTCGCCTCGGGGTCAAGGAGCGACAACCGAAGCGGATGCATTTCTTGCGGAGGGTTTTCAGGATGAGAATACGGTTCAAAGCCCACCCACGAAAAGCATAGTGCCGTGAACCTTGTTCCGAAGCATAGATGGGGGCCCACACACGGCAGCCTCTCTAGCTCCCCGAAAGTGTCTCCTCGACAGGCTCGCGTTCCATCTTGATAGTGCTGATGGAAGGAGCTTCATGCGCCTCTATCAGCCGTCCTAACCCGTCAGTGGTTTGTGTCTTGAACCCTAATCCGGCCGCGCCGGCAGCAGTCACGAAATCGTCCTGGACCACGCCGTCGCCGCTCACGCCCAGTCCGCCCACCAGCACGCGGTTCCGATAGAGCGGCAAAGCGCCGGGAAAAACACGACGCTATTTTGATTTGGATTCGCGGCTTGCGAACCTTGTGTGCAAGGGTTCAGCTTGGAAACCGCCGTTCCCATCGCCACCCCCGGTAGGAAATTAAGCGTAACCGGCGATCCGGCGCGGGAAATCAATTCCCTACAAAGTTGATCGTAGCGACATCGCTCACGGACTTTCCCGTCGAGTCTGTCACCGTGAGCAGGAACATGTAGAGCTCCGGAGTGTTCCCGAACTGGACCGTGGGTGTCGCGGTAGTGCCTCCCAATATCGCCGCTTGCGGGCTGCCCTTGGGGATGGTCCATACATAGGTCAGCGGCTTGCCATCGAACGAGGTCGACTTAGTGCCATCCAGTTGGAATTGGTGCGCTGAGACGGTGGCGTTCTTTGGCCCGGCAATCGCAATCGTCTGCATGCCGGTGGTTCCGCAGCGATTGGCCGGCTCGTTTGGCCCGCCCTCCAGGCAGGGGATCGTGCTGACGTATTCGTAAATCGCCTGCAGATCGAAGTCGCTCAGGTTTTGAAGAATCGGCCAAGGCATAATCTGCAGAAGATTGCCATCGAACGGAGCCGGGATGCAATTCCCATCGGGAGCACCCGTGCAGGTAGGATGCACGTGATCCAGATCCACGCCGGTCCGAATGATCTGCGTAAACTGTTGCAGCGTGTCTCCGCCGAACGGCAACCCGGACGAATCTGGAGTGAGATTGCGGGAAATGATGTGCGGAAAATTACCAGCGGAACTCGGAAACGC
>DATHMO010000320.1:0-6231 GCA_035486995.1 Bryobacteraceae bacterium | reverse complement strand
CCCGCAACTTGCCCCCGCGTGCTAAACTAAAGTTGTCTTTGAAGTTCCGCCTATTTTCGCATCGTCCCTCATCGTCCGGTCTAACCCGCCGCTGTCTGATCGTGCCAGATTCGCTGCTCTGCAAATTCAGAAGGAAACGATGAAAAATATTTTTGTGGGTAATTTAAGTTTCGGGACGACCGAGGATACGCTTCGTTCCATGTTTGACTCATACGGCGCCGTCCAACGAGTCAATATCGTCACCGATCGCGATACCGGCCAAGCCCGGGGATTCGCCTTCGTCGAAATGAGCGTCGATGCGGAAGGCAACGCCGCCATCAACGGACTCAACGGTAGGGATCTCGATGGTCGCGCGCTCAACGTCAACGAAGCCAAGCCGAAAACGGATCGCGCATCGGGCGGTGGCGGCGGTCGCAGCAACAGCCGCTGGTAAGTGATACAGCAAGGGCGGCACCAACTCTGCCGCCCGAATGACTCGACGCAACCAAAGAACTGGAGAATAATTTGCCAAAAGAAGACGCGATAGAAGTGATGGGTAAAGTTGTTGAAAAATTCCGGGCCGGGATGTTTACGGTCGAACTTGACGCAGGCATGCCAGTGCTGGCGTCCATGGCCGGCAGGCTCCGCCGCAACCGAATTAAGATCATGACCGGCGACCGGGTCTCCCTTGAACTCTCCCCCTACGACCTGACCAAAGGTCGAATTACCTACCGGCATAAGTAAGCGAGGATCAACCAACATGACATCCAACAAAACGATTCACAGCCGTTCCAACAAAGACGTCGGCGACGTTATCGAGGGTGAGTGGGAGATCATCGCCAAGAAAGTGATCGCTGAGCCGATCCCGGGCGATGGCCGCCAAGCCCCCCGCTTCGGAATCTACGAATACGAAGTTAAGCCAACCGTTGTTCGCGCGGTGGCTAAACCAAGCCGTGGGAAGCAACCCGCGCAGCCCAATGTCGGTGGGACACGGCGCGAAGCGTCATCCGTTCCCCTGACCGTGCGTCGATCGTCGTAGCTCAAATCGCGCCTGCGCCTTCACCAGCGCATCGTTCAATTGCTCGGCCAGCACGCGAGCCCGCGGATCGCGGACCAGATCGGCGTGGTGCCCGGGCGTGTCGTAGATCTGAATTTCGCCGCGCACCAGTTTTTCCCATCCCAGCGTGCGATTCGCAACGATCCACGGCGGCTGCTCCGTCGCGCGAAACAGCGTGATGGTGCCCGAGTACTCGCAGGGAATGTGGTTGCTCGCCGCCCAATGGCCGGCTTCGTTCACCCATTGAATCGCTTCCGGCAAACGCCCGCGCCCCCCCATCCGTTCCGCGATTCGACTAGCTTTCTCGCGAATATACGATAGGCGCTCGCCGCGCTCCAGCGCCATTACGTTGTTCCAATGCAGACTCAAACGATACATTTGCTTCTGCCACTCGCTCCTCGCGCCTTCGGTCAGCAAGGGTCCTGGCACGGCGGTATCGAACATCGCAACCAGTCCGACGGTTTGGCCTGCGACTGTCAATTGCCGCGCCATCTCGTACGCGACCCACCCGCCCAGCGACGATCCGCCTAAATAATACGGACCCTCCGGTTGAAACTCGCGCATTTCAAGAATATATTGCCCGGCCATCTCCTCGATCGTGAATCTTTTCTTGGGAGCTGCTCCACGTAGCCCGATAGCCTGAATCCCGTAGAATGGCTGATCGGCGTCCATGTGGCGCGCCAGGTCCATGTATTCCAGAACGTTCCCGCCCACTCCGTGAACGCAGAAAAACGGCGGCCGGCTGCCCGTGCTCTTGATCGGCACCAGGTAAATCCAGCGAGGCTCGCTCTCGCCCGTCCGCAACACCTGCGCCAACGCGGCAATCGTCGGAGCTTCCACCAAGACTGCCAGCGAAAGGTCGCGTTCCGTGATGGCTTTCAAATCGGCAACCAGGCGAACCGCCCGTAACGAATCGCCACCCAGATCGAAAAAGTTGTCGTGAATTCCGATCGGCGTGATTCGCAAAACGCGCTCCCAAATGCGGGTGAGCTCTTTCTCCAACTGATCGCGTGGCTCCGCCTCACTCAACCCCGCACGAACTCCTGGGGTACTTTGTACCGCCTCCAAAATCGACGCCGCGTCGGCGCGATGCGAAGCAATCCACGCGTAGTCGATTGCAGGCCCGGAAACCGGAGCGATCGCGACGCCCTCCGATTCAGTCTGCACCACAGCCGCGGGCGAGAACTCGATCGCCGCCGCCGCCGCTGCCGGAATCCGACCCTCGCTCCCCAAACTCGTCAGAAAATCCCGAGCCGGCGTGTTCTTCGCCGTCGGCACATACGCGATCTCAACCGACCCGAGCAATCGCTGTACCGCGATCTCCCCCAGCTTCCGAACCATCGCGTGCTCCACGCCCTTGCCTAACACCCGGCAACTCAGCAGGAAATCCCGCACCTGCAGCACGCCTTCCGCTGCCTCGTACATCACCAGGCCCACCTGCCCGTAATCCCCGTAGCGATCGCGTACGAACGCCGCGAGAGCCTGCATCGCGCCGCCGCTGATCATCTCCCGAATCTCGGCCGAAGTGAGTCTCCGCGTCGTAAGGTTGAACTGGTTGGTACGCTGCGTCATCTGAGCCGCGCGCTCAATCTCCGCGGGACCATTCAATTCACGGATGTCGATCGTCAATTCCAAGCTGCGAAGAAAATCCGCATAGGACAGCGACCCAGCGAGCCCGCCGCGCCGCAGCGCATTCTCGCGATACATCCGGGTCCGCTTCCGATCCTCCGCCGTCACGCCGTTTTGATCGAACGCCCACACATGATCCAGAAATCGCGGGATCAGCTCGGTATCCGCCGGCAGTGTCAAAGCCAAAACACCGGGACAATGCGCCTCCACTTCCGCCGTCTCCATCGGATTGTCGTCCACGAAGATGAACGAATCGAGACCCAGCGATAGCTCCCGCGCGAGCGCTTGAATATTCTCCGACTTCGGCCGCCAATTCACCCGCCATCCTGTGAAATCCGATCGCTTCAGCGGCATCTCCGGATGCGCATCGAACGTCTGTTCCACGTCTTCCGCGGCGTTCTTGCTCGATGCACACAGCAGCATGCCATCCGTCTGCCGCCGCTTCAGGAAATTCTGCAGCGCGCGCGCCGGCTCGTCGATCGCAACCCCCTCAGGCCCCTTCTCGCCGCAGACACCCCTCCACAGCGTGTTATCGCAGTCGGTCACGATCACCTTGTACGGCGCTCGCCTGCTCGCATGGAACACACGCGCAATCGCCGTCCCCAGCGCCGCGTACGCTTCCGGCGTGTATGGCATATGGCCGAGCTGATCCGCCGCCGCGTCGTAATAATTCGCTACCGGATAAAGCTCCCGCAGCCGCTCGCTCGAAAGAAAACGAATCCCAGATAGCTCCGCCAGAGCGCTCGCCAAGCCCTCCTCCGAGTGATCCGGATGCGATGTGTGCGGTGATGCCGGGCAATTGCAAACCAAAATCGGCGCCGCCGCAATCCCCGCCGCTGTCTTCAGCGCTCCAACCAGCTCGTGCTCCCACCCACCATCTTCGAGACGCACCAATACAACATTGAGGCCACTTTTGTTTTGAGCAAAAAGGCCCCGCGGATCCACCAGCGTCTGAATCACTTGGTTATAGGCGGCGAATTCCAACTTCGCGGCGATGCCCAGCTCATTCAGCCAATATTCCAGCGATTCCCGCACAGGTTCCGCGGTAAAGCTCGCGCAAATCGCGATCGTGCCATCGAAGATCGAAGCCGGGCCGGTCCCATCCATAATCCCGTACCTTTATTATGGACATCGGGCGATTGACCCGCCCGCCACACAAGAGTAAAGTGGGTGCGGGATAGATGGCCACGCCCCCGTTGCGGGACGTGCAGACAAAGGAGTCTACCATGGCCAACATTCAACCCAATCGATACGTGATGCAAAGCAGCGACGGGAAAACGAAGGTCGATTATGAGACCTCCAGTTTGATCGGTCAGCCGACTTTGAATCTCACCCAGGGATCAGGTCCGGTCAGGCACTTCACGGGTTCGCAGATCAGCACCCTGAACACCGAAATCGGGACCTTAGTTTCAGTCACCACCCAAATGACGGTCGACGCCGGGTCGACTTCAGTCAGCGTTCTGATTCCCTCCATCAGCCTCAAAACTGTTTCCGAACAAACCGCGTTTTCGACGGAAGCCATTGTCACGGCCCACTCCGGCCCCAATTCGCTTCCGACGACAGGCGTGCATGAAACGTACCAGTTCATTCCGCTCAAGGGCGAAGCGAACTTCGTCCTGTCCCTGCTCGAGCCCGTCATGGGAGCGCTTACCAAGGCCGCCGCCAACCGCTAGTCGGACCACAGCCGCTCACCGCTGAGGGCGGACACGCGCGACAGTATTCTTGCCGGTGACGTCGCAACGTCCGCCTTCTTCTCTTTTCCCCCAACACTTTGCAGCCGATCCCGCCTTTAGAGCCTCTCTCGCCGGGCTATTCTTTCATCAGCACGTTCCTTCCACGCCCACCGCCTGCCAGTTCCGAAAAAAATCACCACCAAACACAAAACTACCCCTGATGCGCCACCTGTCTGGGTCCCCGTGGCTTCGTTATTGAAATTCAAAAAAACTCACCGCCCACACACTCCCCACACCCCCCACCGGCCCCCAAGCTTGGTCCCTCCCGCCCGCAGCGATTACACTGTTCCATATGGATAAACCGAATCACCATGATGTGGATGTCATACTAAAGCTCTACGAATTGCGCCGTGAAGATCGCATGCGTAAAGCGCGAGGCTGGCTCTTCGGCTACAAAGCCACCAATGCCGCCGAGCATCAAGCCGCCTGCCCGCCCGGGTCGGACGAGAACGCTTACTTCCGGATGGTCACCAGTTATTGGGACATGGCGTCGTCGTTCGTCACCTCCGGCGCCGTCAACAAGGAGCTGTTCCTCGAAAGCGCGGGCGAGTTGCTGTTCGTCTGGGAAAAGACCAAGGCCGCGATCCTCGATAATCGCAAAGCCATGGGCAATCCCAAATATCTTTCCAATCTCGAAACCGTTGCGCAGGCTCTCATCGACAACATGCCGCCCGGTGCTTACCAGGCGTTCTCGGCGCGCGTGCGAGGCGTCTAACCCACTAACCGCTATGCGCCGCGAACCCGACTTCTTTGGAGATCGTGAGATGGATCTGATCTACATCGCCAAGAAACTACAGGACGCTTTGCGCCTGGAATCGGCTCTCACGGAATCGGGCGTGGAGTACGCCGTCGAAACCGACAATTACGTCGGCGGCGTACTCTTTCGCAGCGAGCGCGTAGGCGCTTTCTTTTACGTTCTGCCGGAGGCCGCCGCACAGGCGCGCGAGATCATGCGCCAGCATGGCTTCCGGTTTCAATCTTTGCAACCCGAGGACGCTAGATGAACAGACGTTGCCTGACGTTGGTCTCCGGAGCCGCGCTCGCGGCCTCGCTTTTCGCGCAGACCATTAGCCCCCTGGCCGATCAATACCGCGAAAATGCCGGCCGCTTGATTGACGCCGCCCTCGCCGACCAGCACGGCATGGACACGCTGTCCTATTTATGCGACCGCATCGGCAATCGCCTCAGTGGATCCGTCGCTCTCGAACACGCTGTCGCCTGGGCTGCCGCGCAAATGAAAGCTGATGGGCTTACCAACGTCGTCACGCCTCGCGTCAAAGTTCCGCATTGGGTGCGTGGTAACGAGAGCGCCTCGATGATCGAGCCCGTTTCAAGGCCGTTGACCATCTTGGGACTCGGCGGCAGCGTCGCCACTCCCAAGCGCGGCATCACCGCTGAAGTGGTTCCCGTCGCGAGCTTCGAAGATTTGGATCGCCGCGGACGCGCCGCGATCGAAGGCAAGATCGTTCTCTTCAACACGCCTTATGAAGGCTACAACCGCAGCGTTGTTTATCGCACCGCTGGTCCTTCGCGTGCCGCGCGTTTAGGCGCAGTGGCTGCACTGGTGCGCTCCATCACACCGGTGAGCATCCAATCGCCGCACACCGGCGCGCTCGAATACGCCGACGGTTTTCCAAAGATCCCGGCCGCAGCCGTGACTATTGAAGACGCTCTGCTGATGCAGCGCCTCTCCGATTCTGGAAACACGGTCACGGTTCACCTCGACATGGAAGCACACATGTTGCCCGACGCCGATTCGGCCAACGTGATCGGAGAAATTCCGGGCCGCGAGCGTCCCGATGAAATCGTCGTGATCGGCGGTCATCTGGATTC
>DATHMO010000319.1:0-32344 GCA_035486995.1 Bryobacteraceae bacterium | reverse complement strand
CCACGTGTTACTCACCCGTACGCCACTTTACTCATGGATTGCTCCACTTTCTCGTGCGACTTGCATGTGTTAAGCGCGCCGCCAGCGTTGATTCTGAGCCGGGATCAAACTCTCGTTTGATCTTGTGAGACTCCCGACCCTTGCTCGCCCTACTCCTGTTGGGAGCAGAACAAACTCGGACCGGTTATATCGACTCGGTTTGACTCAAAGTTCTGACGAACATTACTTTTTGCGTCCAACCAGATTGTCAAAGATCTGCGTAGCTAGCCAAGCGATCCCCGTTTGCACGGAAAAGACCCAACCAACTACCGGCCTCGAAAGCCGTTTGGCCCTGGCAAAGCATTTTTGACAATGCTCAGCCCGAACCGAAATTCGTGGGAAACTGAAAGAACTTGCCTGACAGGAGATGAGGCGTTACTGCTTCTGCTACCTGCCGAAACTGTGCTTGTGCCCATTTTAGCACCAGCACCCGCCCGAAGGCTACCCACTTCGGACTTCCGTCTTGAAAACTCCTCAAGACGACCTTGATCAGAATAACAAACATGCGCCTGCTTGGCAACAGGCAAACGAAAAAAAATTGCGAGGCCGTGACACCTTCGCCTAACCTCAAGAAAATACGTATATCTCTACCCAGTTAGCCTCATGAGAATCTCCCCCTCTGCCGATAGCTCCAATGAGAAGCCGCTCTTTATGCCATCCACCACCCGAGTCCTCGTCGCCGATGATCATGGAGTCGTTCGCAAGGGCCTTCAGTTTCTTCTCCAAACTGACCCCACCATCGAAGTCGTCGGCGAAGCGTGCGATGGCCGCGAGGCCGTCCGCCTTACCGAACAGCTTTCCCCCGACGTGGTCGTCATGGATATTACGATGCCGCAGCTCAATGGCATCGATGCCGCATCCCAAATCGTCAAACGCGATCCCAACATCGGGATCATCATGCTGAGCATGCACTGCGATGAGACCTTCCTCGTCCGTGCGCTCGCCGCCGGCGCCCAAGGCTATCTTCTCAAGGACTGCGCTGAGGCCGATCTTCTCCAAGCCGTCCGCTCCGTCGCTAACAAGAAGCTTTTCTTCAGCCCGTCCATCACGCAAACTCTGCTCGAGGATTACATGCGCCAAATGCAGAGCGAAGGCCTTGAAGACTCCTACGATCTTCTCACCGATCGCGAGAAAGAAGTCCTCCAACTGCTGGCCGAAGGTAAATCAAACAAGGAAGCCGCTTCGCTCCTCAGCGTCAGCCTCTACACCATCGAAACTCACCGCAGCCGCTTGATGCAGAAGTTGAACCTGCACTCCACCGCCGACATCGTACTCTACGCCGTCCGCAAACGAATCATTCAGTAAGTAGCTGTAACATCTCGAGCTCATCCGGGTCACAATGGTGCGTGCGCTGGTTCGCCCTCTTCTTCATCATCGGCCTTTCGCTTCCGGCGCCGGCCCCGGCTTATTCCGTCCTTACTCACGAAGCCATCATCGACTCCGCCTGGCCCTCCGACCTTCGCCCGCTTCTTCTCAAGCGCTTTCCCAACGCCACTGACGACCAGTTGCGCAACGCCCATGCCTACGCCTACGGCGGCGCCATCATCCAGGACCTCGGCTATTACCCCTTCGGAAGCAAGTTTTTCAGCGACCTGGTCCACTACGCCCGCACTGGCGACTTCGTCCTCACGCTGCTCAAAGACGCACTGGCAGAAGACACGCAGGATCCGGGCGCGCTCAACGACTACGCCTTCGCCCTCGGTGCCCTCGCCCATTATGCTGCCGACAACCTCGGTCATCCTGTAGCGATCAACCGCACGGTGCCCCTGGTCTACCCGAAGCTCCGAGCGAAATTCGGTCCCCAGGTCACCTACGAAGACGATCCCGCCGCGCATCTGAAAACCGAGTTTGGATTCGACGTCATCGAAGTGGCCCGTGGACAATACGCCAACGAAGCCTATCACGACTTCATCGGATTCCAGGTCTCGAAGCCCTTGCTAGAACGCGCATTCGAAGAGACCTACTCGATCCCGCTCAAAGACCTGTTCACGAATCTCGACCTCGCCCTGGGAACCTATCGATTCTCGGTCAGTCAGGCCATCCCCGAAATGACCAAGGCCGCCTGGGCCGCCAAGAAGAAAGATATTCAAACTTTACAGGCCGGCATGACGCGCCGCCGCTACATCTACCGCATCAAAATGTCCGCCTACCAAAAGGACTTCCACGATCAGTACAAAAAGCCTGGCTTCGGCGCGCGCTTCCTGGCATTTCTTTTCCGCCTGGTTCCGAAGATCGGTCCGTTCAAGGCGTTCTCCTTCAGAGTTCCGCCACCCGCAGCCGAAACGATGTTCGTTACCAGCCTCGACGACACCATCCGCGAATACAAGACCCTGCTCGCCACCGCCGGCACCGGCCAGCTTCAACTCCCCAACCAAAACTTCGACACTGGCAAGCCGACGCACATCGGTGATTATCATCTTGCCGACCAGACCTACGCCAAACTCGTCGAGCGCCTCAACCACGACAAGGTGCAAATCCCGGCGCCCTTGCAAACCAACATCGACGCTTTCTACGGCCGCTAGCTATCCGCCCCCGCACTCTCCCGCGCGAACGGCAACGTCACTGCAATGCGCGTCCCTTTTCCTGGCTCCGAATGTATGGATAGCTGGCCGCACAACTCCCGTACCCGTTCGGTGATTCCAAGCAAGCCCAGCCCGTACGTAACGCCTCCATGCTGATCGAATCCGACGCCGTCGTCCTCCACCACCACCGCCAGAGTACCGCTCGAATCCTCCAGCTTCACGTGGATGTTCTTGGCCTGCGCATGACGCGCGCAATTCGTCAGCCCCTCTTGCACGATCCGATATAAATACGTGCGGTGCGGATCCGGCACGTCGCGCAAATCCCCGTCCACTTCCAGTTGAATGGGAGTGTTATAGCGTCGCGAATATTCGCGCGCCTGCCATTCCAGCGCCGGCCCTAAGCCTAGAATGTCGAGCATCGCCGGCCGCAGCCCCATCGCGATATCGCGCGTCGTTCTGAGCGTGCTTTCGGCCAGTTTCTTGGCCTGATCCAAATGCGGATCGCTCTCCATACCCTTCGCCACCTGCACCCGCTCCAGGTTGCCCAGCTCCATCCGCAGTGCGGTCAGCAGCTGCCCGATCTCATCGTGCAATTCCCTCGATAGCGCCTTGCGCTCCTGTTCTTGCGACGACACCAATTGCTGCGACAGATGCCGCAAACGCACCTCCGCCTGCTGGCTGGCTTGTTGATGTGCCGCCGATTCTTTTTCGAGCGACGAAATGCGAAACACACTCGTCCCCGCGATAATCGTCCCCAGCACCAGCGCCGTAAGCATCGTCTCCCAGATGTCAGCCTGCAGACCTTGTACGGATCGGCTCAGCTCCCGCCGGCGCGACTCGAAATTTTCATCGTTCAGCTTTCCCAATTCCTCGGCAATCGCAAAAATCGGCATCGTCTCCCAACCGAATCCATCGTCCATGAACTCGGCTTCGGCTTCCTCCGGCGCTTTCTGAAACTCCTTCCCCACCGCGTCCAGATACACTCGCAGAGCGCCCTCCAGCCGATCCACTGCGCGGCTGCTCTCCTGCGGCCGCAGCGATTTCAGTTGCTCTAGATTGAACTCGGTCTTGGCACGCAGCGCGGCCAGTTGCATGGTGTACGCGTGCGCCGCGATGTTCCGCTCAAGCAGCCGGTCCCGCCGTAACACCGCCACCCGCGAGGTGTCCGATCGAATCCCCTCCACCAGATTTTCGATGTGCCGATAGTTGTCCTCCACCGCCAGGATCTGCTGGTGGATCCGCCGCGTCTCCTGGATGCTCGCAACACCCGTCAAACCCATGATCAACAACAGGAATCCAAGCCCGAACACGGACACTGGCCAGATGCTTTGTGGAACGTTTTTCACCTTAGTGCTTGCCTCATTCCAGTACTTCCGATGGGTGGGCCGTACTAGGCTCCTCTAGCCTATCGGCAGGATTGTCGCCCTTCGTTAATTCAAACAGAATTAGAGTCACAAACAAGTAACTGCGGGACGGGACCGCAAAATAGTCGACCGCAAATTGTCATGGAGGACAAAAATGATCGTTGCTCAATCGTTGCTTTTTCTGATGCGTGCCTGGCGCGATCGCCGGGGACAGGATCTCATTGAATATGCCTTGATGGCCGGTTTTGTCGCGGTCGCCGCGGGAGCCATCATGC
This sequence comes from Bryobacteraceae bacterium, assembly GCA_035486995.1. GTDB lineage: Bacteria > Acidobacteriota > Terriglobia > Bryobacterales > Bryobacteraceae > Palsa-89. Next base: position 28,144 of record DATHMO010000319.1, on the reverse strand, counting down.
CAGGCGTCGCCAGTAGCATTAGCGTCATATTCAGCCAGATTTCGTCAGTAATGAGCGCAGCTTCTACACAAAGCTAAAGTTCACGTTCGGCCCTTCCGGTCGGCGTTGAGCTCGCTCCAAGCCCGCGTCCATTCGTCTGAACTTCCGGAAAGGTTGCTCGTACCATATGGGTATGAGCAGCCTTCTCTCCGACCTGCGCCATTCCCTCCGTCTCCTGATAGCCAACCCCGGATTCACCACCGTCGCCGTCGCGGCACTCGCCCTGGGCATGGGTGCCAATACCGCCATTTTCTCGGTCGTCAACGCGGTCCTGCTCGCTCCGCTCCCCTACCCACACTCCGAGCGCATCATGCGCATCCAACGCCGTTTTAAAGGAAGCGACGGCGGCGGAGCGGTCTCCATTCCCAAATTCATGGCGTGGAAGAAGGCCAACCAGACCTTCCAGTCCATGGCCCTGTACGACTTCTCAGGACCCGGCTTGAACCTCGGCTCCGGCGATCGCCCCCAGCAAATCAAGGGCATCCACGTCTCCTCCGAATATTTCCAGGTCTTCGGCGTATCGCCCCTTTCCGGCCGCGAGTTCCTGCCCCAGGAAGATCAGCCCAACGGGCCCAAAGCCGCCGTCCTCAGTAACGATCTGTGGCGAAGCCGCTTTGCGAGCGACCCGTCGCTCATCGGCCTGCCCATCCTGCTGGGCGGCGATCCTTACACCGTAGTCGGAATCCTTCCCGCCAGCTTCCATTCGGACCCGCCCGCCGATGTCTTCATTCCCATGCAGGCCGACCCAGCCAGCACCAATCAGGGCCACTTTCTGCTTGCGGCCGGCCGCCTGAAACCCGAAGCCACAGTCGACTCCGCCAAAGCCAACATGGTCATCGGTGGCGAACACTTTCGCGCCGCCAATCCTAAGTGGATGGACATAAGCGAAACCGTCGCCGTCATGCCCCTCCGCGACGCGTTAGTCGGTGATGTTCGCCTCGCCCTACTGATCCTGGCCGGAGCTGTCGCCTTCGTTCTTCTGATCGCCTGCGCCAATGTCGCCAATCTCCTCCTCGCCCGCGCCGCCGGACGCCAGCGCGAAATCGCCATTCGTACCGCCGTGGGCGCCAGCCGATCCCATTTGATCCGCCAGTTGCTCACCGAGAGCGCGCTGCTATCCACCATCGGCGGAGTCCTCGGCCTAATGATCGGAACCTGGAGCGTGCCACTCCTGCTCGCCGTCAGCCCCGGCAATCTTCCCCGCGTAAACGACGAAGATCACGTCGCTTCAGCTATATCCGCGCTCGATTGGCACGTGCTCGCCTTCACCTTCGCCATCGTGCTCCTGACCGGTATCCTCTTCGGGCTCTTCCCCGCCCTGCGAATTTCCAAGCTCGATGTGAACTCGGTACTCAAAGAGACCAGCGGACGCTCAGGAACTGGACTGCGCCACAACCGCGCGCGCAGTGTTCTGGTGGCCGCTGAAATGGCTTTGGCTGTCATCTTAGTTGCCGGCGCCGGTCTGATGATTCGGACCTTTGCAGGATTGCGCTCCGTCCACCCCGGCTTCGATTCGCACAACGTCATCACCATGCAAACGTCCCTGAGCGGCGGCCGCTACGACAGCACCGCCAAGGCCGCCAATATGAGGCGTCAGGTGCTGGATCACATTGAATCGTTGCCTGGCGTGCACGCTGCCTCATCCACCGTAATGCTGCCCGTCGAAGGCACTCTCGACTTGCCATTTACCATCGAAGGCCTCCCTCCAGCGAAGGGCAACATGTATAACGGCGACGAACAGTGGCGCTTCGTCAGCCCGCATTATTTCACCGCGCTCCGCGTCCCTCTGTTGCGGGGCCGTTACTTCGACCAGCGCGACACCGGAAACTCGGCCCCGGCACTCATCATCAATGAGGCGTTCGCTAAGAAATATTGGCCTAAAGGCGACCCGATCGGCCAACGCATCACCATCAGCAAGGGGCTCGGTCCGGAGTTCGAAGAGGCCCCGCGCCAAATCGCCGGCATCGTTGGCAACATCCGCGAAACCAGACAACCAGGAACCGATACCCCGGTCATGTACGTTCCCGAAAGCCAAGTCACCGACGGACTCACCAAACTCATCAATAACGTAATCCCGCTCAGCTGGATTGTTCAAACCGCGGGCGATCCGTCAACGCTGAGCCCAGCCATCCAACGCGAGATCCAATCGGTTGACAGTCAACTCGCCGCTTCGAAAGTCCGCAGCATGGACCAAGTCATTTCCGAATCCAGCGCGCGCCAGAATTTCAACATGCTGCTGCTCACCATCTTCGCCGCGCTCGCGCTGTTGCTCGCCGCTATCGGAATCTACGGGCTCATGTCCTACACCGTTGAGCAGCGCACGCAGGAGATCGGCATTCGCATGGCTCTCGGCGCCAACCGCGGCGATATGCTCAAGCTGGTCGTCCGCCAGGGCATGCTGCTTTCACTCTTCGGTGTGGTTGTCGGACTGGCCGCATCCCTTGGCCTCAATCGGCTCTTGGCCAATTTACTGTTCGGCGTAAAAGCCACCGACCCTATTACCTACGCCGCCGTCGCGATCATCCTGGTCGCCGTAGCGCTCCTTGCGACCTACATCCCCGCGCGCCGCGCCACCCAAATCGACCCGCTAGTTGCTTTACGATACGAGTAGGAAGTGTGAGCCACGATAAAGCTTTCGTTCGCAGCATCCGTGTTCATCTGTGTTCAATTGTGGCCTTTCGTCTTGACCGCAGCCGCGCCCAACTTCGCCCACGACATCGCCCCCATCGTCTACGAAAAATGCGCCCCCTGCCATCACCCCGGTGACGCCGCTCCGTTCTCGCTCCTCACCTATCAGGACGTTCACAAACGCGCTGCCCAGATCGCCGCCGCCACAAGCTCGCGGTTCATGCCGCCCTGGTTGCCCCAGGAGCTGCCCGCGCAAGGTGACTTTCGGGACGATCCCCGCCTTACTCCCGAACAGATCGCCACCATCGCAGCCTGGGTCAAGGTCGGCGCGCCCGAAGGTCCCACCCCCTCCATCCCACCACCCTCTTTCACATCCGACTGGCAGCTTGGCCCACCCGATCTCGTGCTGGATGCCGCCACCGCCTTCGACCTACCCGCCTCCGGCCGCGACGTCTATTGGAATTTCATCTTCACTCCCAATCTCGCCGCCCGCCGCTGGGTCCGCGCCATCGAGATCCGGCCCGGACAGCCGCGCGTCGTTCATCACGCCAACCTCTTGGTCGACCGCACCGGTTCCGCTCGCCTCCAAGAAACCGTGCCCGGCAAAGGCTTTCCCGGCATGGATCTCGAGATCACTCGCAGCCCCTTCGACCCCGACGGCCATTTCCTGTTTTGGAAGCCCGGCAATACGCCCCACGTCGAGCCTGACGGATTCGCATGGCGTCTCGATCCCGGCAACCAGCTCGTCCTCAACATGCACCTCCAGCCTTCAGGCAAGCCGGAAAAAGTGCGGCCGTCTATCGCGCTCTACTTCACCGACAAGCCCCAGACCAAGTTCCCGCTCCTGGTCCAACTGGAAAACGATCAGGCTCTCGACATCCCCGCAGGCACGCCCGACTTCGCCATCTCCGACGATTTTCGCCTGCCTCTCGACGCCGACGTTCTGGCCGTTTACCCACACGCGCACTACTTGGGAAAACTACTCGAAGCCTACGCCACACTCCCCGACGGCTCAAAGAAGCGGCTGATCCGCATCCCCGCCTGGGATCAAAATTGGCAAGCGGTTTTCTATTACCGCGAGCCGGTATTTCTTCCCAAAGATTCCGTGATCCACATGCGCTACCACTACGACAACTCCGCCGCCAATCCCCACAACCCTAACCATCCGCCCAAACGCGTTCGCGCAGGCAACCAGGCCACCGACGAAATGGGCCACCTCTGGCTGCAAGTTCTACCGCGCGGCGCCGGCGACCACCGCCGTGAACTGGAAGAAGCCGTGATGCAATATCGCCTCGACAAGAACCCCAACGACGCCGCAGCCCACATGAACCTCGGTGCGATTCTGCTTTCCCGTCTCAACCCCCAAGCCGCCGTCACTGAACTGCGCACCGCCGCCCGCCTGGAACCAAACCGTCCGGAAGTCCACAATATGTTGGGTCTGGCCCTCGCCACCCTCAACCGCAACGCCGAAGCCATTCCGCAATTCGAACTGGCGCTCAAAACCCGTCCCGATTACGCCAGCGCCCGCTTCAACCTCGCCACCGCGCAGGCCAAATCGGGCAAGATCGACCAGGCCGTCGCGAACTTGCGCCAAATCCTCGCCGCCAACCCCGACGACCCTTACGCGAAGAAGCGCCTGAGCGAGCTAATCTCCAATCCCAGCAACCAGTTACCAGCCACCAGCCACTAGATCCGGGAACAAATTCCGGGTTTCTGCCGTATACTCGGGTACAAGCGTATGAGTTTCCTTTCCAAGCAGTTCATCGATGTAATCCAATGGACCGAACCGGAAGACGGAATCCTGGCCTACCGTTATCCCATGGAGGACATGGAAATCCAGAGCGGCGGCAAGCTCACCGTGCGTGATTCCCAGGCCGCCGTCTTCGTCAACGAGGGCCGCATCGCCGATGTCTTCGGACCCGGCCTCTACACGTTGACCACCAACACGCTGCCAATTCTCACGTACCTGATGAATTGGGACAAAGCGTTCAAATCTCCGTTCAAATCGGACGTCTATTATTTCTCCACGCGCCTGCAAACCAACCAGCGCTGGGGTACCGCGACGCCCATCACGATTCGCGACAAGGAATTCGGCGCCATCCGCATGCGCGGTTATGGAATCTACGCCTACAAGATCGCCGATCCCAAGCTTTTCTACCAAAAGGTGAGCGGCACTCGCGATATCTACGGCGTCCCCGATCTCGAGGGCCAGCTGCGCAACACCATCGTCGCGCGCATGACCGATAGCTTCGCGCAGAGTTCCGTGCCGTTCCTCGACATGGCGGCCAATCAAGCGGCGCTCGGCCAGAAGATTGTCGAAGTAGTGAAGCCATCGTTCGCTGAACTCGGGCTCTCGCTCGAAAATTTCGTCGTCGAAAATATTTCTCTGCCCGACGAGCTGCAGAAAATGCTCGATCAGCGCATCAGCATGAACATGATCGGCGACATGGGCAAGTACACGCAGTTCCAAGTCGCGCAATCGCTCCCAGTTGCCGCCGCGAACGAAGGCGGAGGTGGCGTTGCAGGTATCGGAGTTGGTTTGGGCGCGGGACTCACCATGGCGAACAGCATGATGAACGCGCTGAAGACCGGCACTGAAACGCCGGCCCCTCCTGCACCGGGCGCGCCGACAACGGAAACCAAGTTTTGCACCAACTGCGGAAACAAGATCCCGCGATCTTCGAAGTTTTGCCCGGAGTGCGGCACCGCCCAACAGTAAAATGTCTGGTCTGGAGTGGATCGTCGAGGCGCACGGGTGCGACTCGGCCACGTTGGCCGATGGACGCCGTCTCGAAGAATTGTTTCAAACATTAATCCGCCTCCTTGATCTACATTCGCTCGGCAAATCCAACTGGCATAAGTTTCCCGGAACCGGCGGCATCACCGGCGTCACTCTGCTCACTGAATCGCACCTGGCCTGCCATACGTTTCCCGAATATGGCTCGCTCTGCCTGAACATTTTCTGCTGCCGCCCGCGCCCGGCGACCGATTTTGAAGCGCTCCTGAAAAAGGAATTCGGCGCCTCGAGCGTCGTTGTGCGCCAAGTGGAGCGGCCCTATCAAGTATGAGCTCCCCCGCCGCGAACTGCCCCAGCTGCGGCGCGCCGGTGAAGTTTCTTTGGTCCAGCGCCGTGCAAACTACCTGCGAATTCTGCCACTCGATCCTGGTGCGGACTGACGTCGACCTGAAGAAAGTCGGCGTTGTGGCGGACCTTCCGGCCGACGCCTCGCCCATCCAAATCGGAACCGAAGGCGCGTATCAGAACAAAAGCTTCGTCGTCGTCGGCCGCATTATCTACGAATACGAGCAGGGTGGCTGGAATGAATGGCACCTCGTCTTTAACGATGGATCGAGCGGCTGGCTCGCCGATGCGCAGCTGGAATACGATCTTTCGTGGCTGGCGAAGCCCGAGCAGCCCTTGCCGGCGAGCACGTCTAAAGGCCAGAAGTTTCAGTGGAAAAACGGAAGCTATCAAGTGACGTCGGTCACCAAAGCCCACTACAAGGGAGTGCAAGGCGAACTTCCGTTCGAGTATTGGGACAAATCCGACTTACTCTTCGCCGACCTCCGAACCACCACGGGCGATTTCGGAACCATCGACTACAGCGAAAATCCGCCGCTGCTGTTCCTCGGCCGCGCCGTCGAGTTCGACGATCTGCACTTGAAAAACCTCCGCGAATTCGAGGGCTGGACCTGATGCCGGCCGTTCAAGCCAAATCGATTTCGTGCCCCAACTGCGGCGGTCCCGTGCAACTCCGCGGATTCGCCCACACGCTCAGTGTCGTTTGCCCGCAATGCCTCACCGTTCTCGACGCGACCACACCCGAGGTCGAGATCCTTCAAAAGTTCCAGGGCAAAACTCAGATCAAACCGACCATCCCGCTCGGAACCCGCGGCAAAATCGGGAATACGCAATACGAAGTGATCGGCTTTCAAATCCGGACTGTCTACGACAACGAGGATTCTTACTCCTGGAGCGAGTACCTGCTGTTTAATCCCTTCCACGGATTCCGCTATCTCACCGAATACAACGGCCACTGGAATTTTGTCCATGTCGAAACCGCGCTACCCGAACCAACCTCCACGCGCGGCAGACCCGCCTGGCACTACCAGGGCAAGACATTTGCGGCTTTCGACTCCATGACGGCGCGCACCGATTATGTTTTGGGCGAATTTCCCTGGAAGGTCCAAACTGGCGATCCGGTGGCCTGTCAGGACTTCATCGCACCGCCCGCGATGCTGTCATCGGAATCCGCCGGCGGCGAAATCACCTGGTCGCTCGCCGAGTACATGACCGGCGCGCAAATCTGGCAAGCTTTCAAACTTCCCGGGTCGCCGCCACCCACGTACGGAATCTTCGCGAATCAACCATCGCCCTACGGCGGAAGCATCGGCTCTTCGTGGCGAACCTGGCTTTGGCTGAATGTCGGGCTGGCCGCGCTCGTATTCTTCTTCATGATTTTTTCTCCGGGGCGGGTTGCTTTCAGCGATCATTACGCTTACTCGCAGTTGATCAAGGGCGATAGCGCCTTCGTGACGCCTACGTTCAAACTCGATGGCCGCGAGTCCAACGTCGAGCTGAACATCCACACCGATCTCGACAACAACTGGGCCTATTTCAATTTAGCTTTGATCAACGACCAAACCGGCCAGGCCTTCGACTTCGGCCGCGAAGTGAGCTACTATCATGACTCCGATGGCAGCGAAGGGAGCCGCAACAACAGTGTGATTGTTCCCTCAGTTCCATCGGGCCAATACTATTTGCGCGTCGAACCCGAGATGGAAACCGGCTCGCCTTTCATGCGCTACGATCTCGAATTGCGGCGCAATGTTCCCAACTACGGCTTCTTCGGAATCGCAGCGTTACTGCTATTGATTCCGCCCGCATTGACTACATTTCGCAGAGGAAGTTTTGAAGCCGCGCGCTGGCGCGAAAGTGACTATGCGCCGGCAAGCTCCGGCGGAGGTGACGATTGAATACTCCATTATTCGTGATTTATGGAATGCTGCTACTCGGCGCAACCGGCATGGCCGAATACCGCGGCTGGAGTTGGAATCGCATCAATCAAACCCGAGTTCTGCCCAAATCGATCCGCGATAACCCCGGCGCGTATCGTTCTTCTTACGGCGGTTATTCGCGATACATCGGAGGTAAGTGAACATGGACGCACACGCCCTCGCGAACGCATTGGTTTACTCAGTGCTCGGCATCCTGATTTTCGCCATTGCGTTCGTACTCATCGACAAACTAACCCCCTATCACCTCTGGAAAGAAATCGTCGAAGACAAGAACGTCGCGCTGGCGATTCTGATCGGCGCACTGTCGATCGGGATGTGCATCATCATCGCCGCGGCCGTGCATTAAAGGCCGCACTAGGTGACGATCGCACTTTTCCTTTCGGTTTTTCTAATAGCGGCCTGCGGGCTGATCTATGAGCTGATCGCCGGAACGCTGGCGAGTTACTTACTCGGCGATACTGTTTTTCAATTCTCAACCATCATCGGGTGCTACTTATTCGCGATGGGAATCGGGAGTTACTTGTCCCGGTTCCTGCACCGAGGGTTAGTGGCGCGGTTTGTGTCCATCGAATTGATGGTCGGAGTGGTTGGCGGATTTTCGTCTTCGATTCTGTTTCTCGCTTTCGCCTACACGGAAGCATTTCGGTTCATCTTGTATGTAGTCGTGATTCTGGTCGGAACCTTGGTCGGGCTCGAGATTCCCCTGCTGATGCGCATCTTGAAAGAACGCTTCCAGTTTCGCGAGTTGGTATCGCACGTTCTCACTTTCGACTACCTGGGCGCGCTCGGCGCATCGTTGCTGTTTCCGATTTTGCTCGTGCCGAAGCTCGGCCTGGTTCGATCGGCGTTGGTGTTCGGGATCTTCAATGCCGGCGTGGCGCTGTGGTCCACTTACTTATTTCGTGAACAGATCGGCCGCACTCATGTTCTTCGCATGGGATGCTTCGTCGTGATGCTTCTGCTCGGGGCCGGAACCATCTTTGCCGACCGCATCTCCAACGCCGCGGACAACAGCCTCTACGCCGACGAGGTCATCTTCAGCCGGACCACTCCGTATCAGCGCATCGTACTTACTAAGTGGAAAGACGACTTACGTCTCTTTCTAAATTCCCACTTACAATTCAGCTCGCGCGATGAGTATCGCTATCACGAAGCATTGGTCCACCCGGGACTTGCCGCGCTTCCGGGCGCCCGCCACGTCCTTGTATTGGGCGGCGGCGATGGCTTGGCTGTCCGCGAGATCTTGAAATATCCATCCGTAGAAAACATCACGCTCGTCGATCTCGACCCTGAGATGACCCACCTGTTCACGACGCATCCTGTGATGTCCGCCTTGAATGGGCATTCGTTCTCAAACCTTCGCGTACACGTCATCAACGCCGACGCGTTCCGCTGGCTCGACACCAACACGGAGCAATTCGATTTCATCGTCGCCGACTTTCCCGATCCCACCAGCTATGCGCTCGGCAAGCTCTTCACCACTGCGTTCTATCGACTGGCCGCGAAGCATCTCGCAAGCGGCGGGCTGATCGTGGTGCAAAGCACGTCGCCGCTGTTCGCGCGGCAATCGTATTGGTGCATCGTCGAATCGGTGAAAGAAGCCGGCCTGCGCGTTTACCCGTATCACGTTTACGTGCCGTCTTTCGGCGAATGGGGCTACGTCATTGGAAGCTTTGCGCCTTACGAACCGCCGAAGCAATTGCCCGCAGGCCTTCGATTCCTTTCCACCGCAAACGTCGGCGAGCTGTTCATTTTTCCTGTCGACATGCGGCCCGTCCCCGCCGAACCAAACCGGTTGAACGATCAGGTTCTGGTTCGTTATTACGAACAGGAATGGAAGGACGTCGCGCATTAGTGATCTCGCGCCGGCAATTCATCGCCGCACCTGCGCTCGTCGGCTTGTGGCCTAAGACCGATCGCAAAATCACCGGCGGGTTCGTCAACGATTCGTTTGCGCTCGGCCATCGGCTGCGCGATCGCGCGCCATTTCGAGTACCGGCCCAACAACTGCGCGTTCCCATCGTAATCGTCGGCGGCGGAATGGCCGGATTGAACGCGGGCTGGCATCTGGACAAGCGCGGCTTTCGTGATTTCGTGCTGCTTGAAATGGAACAACAGGGCGGCGGCAACTCGCGCTCGGGCGAAAACGAGATCTCGAAATTTCCGTGGGCCGCACATTACGTGCCTGTGCCCGCGAAGGGCGAATCGCTCGCGCGCGAATTGTTCGAAGAACTCGGCGTGTTTCGCGACGGCAAATGGGATGAGCGCGTGCTGTGCTTCGATCCGCAGGAGCGCCTGTTCATCAATGGCCACTGGCAAGAAGGCATCGAACCCGAGGACGGCGCGACACGCAAGGACCGCGAGCAGTATCGCCGCTTTGTGGAGAAAATCGGCGAGTTTCGCGCGACCGGCCAGTTCACCGTCCCCATGGAGCGCGGTGCAAAACCATCGCTGCTCGATCAGATGTCGATCGCGGATTGGATGACGCAACAGGGCTTCGACTCGGCGCCTCTGCGCTGGTACATCAATTACGCTTGCCGCGATGATTACGGCGCTTTGGCCAAAGACACGTCGGCGTGGGCCGGGATTCAATACTTCGCATCGCGCGAGCCGGAGGAAAAAGGTCCGCTGACCTGGCCGGAGGGAAACGGCTGGATCGCGGCGCGGCTGATCGAAAAACTGAAGCGTTACATCCGCACTGGAGAGGGGGTGTACCGTGTCGTGCGCGGTGGCAATAAATTTCGAGTTTTGACGGAACGAACCGAATATGTCGCGGATGCCGTGATCTGGGCCGCGCCGACGTTTCTTGCACCGTATGTGATCGAAGGCGCGTCGCACGCGGATGGATTTCAGTACTCGCCGTGGCTTACGGCGAACTTGACTCTCGATCGTATTCCCGAACAGAAGAACGCCGAGCCGGCGTGGGACAACGTGATCTATGATTCGCCGGCGCTCGGTTACGTAAATGCGACGCACATGAGCTTGGCGACGCACGTAGATCGCACGGTGTGGACGTTTTATTGGTCGCTCGCGGAGTACGCACCAGCCGACGCGCGCCGCTTGCTGCTCGCCAAGGATTGGAATTTCTGGAAGGAAGCGATCTTGAATGACTTGGCGCGTGCGCATCCCGACATCCGTCCGTGCGTAGCGCACATCGATATCATGCGCATCGGTCACGCGATGGCGCGGCCATCACCCGGGTTCCTGTTTTCAGAGCAGAGGGAGCGATGGTTGAAGCCGGCGAGCAACATGTTTTTCGCGAATTCGGACCTGAGCGGATTTTCGATTTTCGAAGAGGCGCAGTACCGGGGAGTGGAGGCGGCGAAAGGGGCTCTGCGAGTTGTCGGACAGGCTTCGCCAACGAAGGCATGAGCTTGGTAAATCGATGCTGGAGTAAATGAAAGAATTTTGCCGAGCGGGCGATCGAGCCGGGCGGCGAGTCCGTAGGCTGGCTGCTACAGTGGAAAAGGTGAACGTCTATCCCATCCTCGTCGGATTGGCGCTGCTGACGCTTCTCGGCGCAGTGGCCGGGATCCGGCTGGCGGCCGTTCCATCGCTTTCCCAACGCGCGCTTCCGTTCAGCGGAGGGCTGCTGGTGGGGATCGCGCTGTTCTGGATTCTGCCTGAAATCGCCGCGGCGTACGGATGGAAGGAAGGCTGCGCGGGCGTGGCGGCCGGATTCGGATTGTTGTGGCTGGTGAATCGCTATGTGCATCCAGTGTGTCCAGCGTGCTCCCACACGCACGATCATGACGGCTGCGCGGAGACGCTGCATGGGTTCGGAGCGCCGTTGCTGATCGCGGCGAGTGTGCACAGTTTGTTCGATGGATGGAGTCTGGCGGCATCGCAAGAGCCGGGGTTTGAGAGTCTGCGATTCGCGTTCCTCGCCGGTGTCGGTTTTCATAAGCTGCCGGAAGGACTGGCGCTGGGAGCGCTATTGATCGCGGCGTTCGGCTCAAAATGGAAAGCATTGCTGGGGGCAGCCGGAGCGCAGTCGATGATGGTGGCGGGCGGCGCGCTGGCGCTGGCGGTGGGTCCGCATCTGAGCAAGGACTGGACGGCGATCTTTCTTTCGCTAGCGGCGGGGGCGTTCGTGTATCTCGGCTATCATGCGATCGACAGCCAGTATCAGCAGCGGCACGGTGCGATTCCGGTGGTGTCGGCGTTGACGGGCGCGGTGGGTGCGGCGGCGTTGCGTTTGGGGATCGGTGGTTAGGCGATCGTCGGGCGGCGCTTGTGCCAATCGGTGCGCTCCTGAAACGTTCGGCCGATTGCGAGCAGTAGATTTTCCGAGAACGGCGTGCCCACCAGCTGCAAGCCCATCGGCATGCCGTTCGCGAAACCGCAGGGGAGCGAGAGCGCCGGGAGCCCAGCGAGATTGCCGGCCTGAATCAGAGCGCTGAGGCCGGGATTGGATGGCGCGGGACGATCGCTCGCGCGGCGATCGAGGGGTTGCGTGATCTTCGGCGCAGGATCGTAGCGAGTGGGAGCGATCAGCACATCCACCGTCGATAACGTGTCGCGAAACGCTTCCTGAATGAGCGCTCGAATGCGCATGGCCTTCAGATAATCCTTGGCGGGGATTTCCAAGCCAGCTTTGAGTCCGGCGATCTGGTGTTGGTCAGCCAGCTGATCCACGCCTCCGCTCTTGATGAGCGGCTCAAAGATGGCAGAGCCTTCCGATGAAATGATGGTGCTGATGACCGGGCCGTAAGGGAATTCGGGCAGTTTGACATCGGTTTCGGCGACCTCGACTCCGAGCGATCGAATGGTCTCGATGGCCTTGGCGTAGTCGGCGCGGGCGGCGGGGTCAACGCCTTCGCTGAAATCGCTGGGCGCGAAACCGACGCGAACGTCCTTGAGATCGCGCGCGAACTGCGGCGTGTAGTGGAAACTCTTGCGGGCCGAACCAGGATCGTCGGCATCGCCGCCGGCAATGGCTTCGAGCACCAGCCCGCAATCTTCAGCGGAGCGGCAGATGGGCCCGATTTTATCGAGCGTCCAGGAAAGCGCCATCGCGCCTTTGCGCGACACGAGTCCATATGTAGGGCGGAGTCCCGTGACGCCGCAAAATGCGCTGGGGGTGAGAATGGAGCCGGACGTTTCCGAACCGAGCGCGTAAGTGACCAGGCCCGCTGCAACTGCGATCGCTGAGCCGCTGGAGGAACCGCCGGACCAACGTGTGGAGTCCCACGGATTGAGCCCGGGACCAGTGAGAGACGCGCTGGCGTAGCGGTAACTGGGTCCGCCGGCGAGCTCCACCATGGCGAGTTTGCCGGTGAGCAATCCGCCGCGCTTCTGGAGATGCGTGATGACGCTGGCGGTCTCCTTGAAGACTTGACCTTCGTAGGGCTTCGCGCCCCAGCTGGTGGGATACTTGGCGAACGAAAGCAGATCCTTGGCGCCGAAGGGAATGCCTTGCAGAGGGCCGCGCAGACGCTCACGCTTGATATCGCCGTCGACGTCCTTTGCGGCGCTCAAAGCCACTTTACGGAGCGAGAGCGCCAGGGCGTTATATCGTGGTCCGATGGATTCCAGGCGATCGCAGAAGGCGCGCGCCAACTCGACGGCGGAGAACTCCTTCTTCGAGAGTCTCTGATTCAGCTCGGTGATACTGGCGAAGAAGACGTCGTCGGAGTTGGGTATCATCGGATGCGCCTAGGGATGGAACGTTGTGGCGGGCTCGGTGGACATGGGCAACGGAAATTTGTCGAGTTGATCGGCGGCGTCGCGGAGCTGCGCTCGCGTGGCTTTCAGCTCTTCATCTGGCGTAGCAGGAAGAGGCGCTGGTGCTGGTTGACCCTGGGCCCGAACCAACAAAACCGAGGACGTCGCTAAACCAGCGGCGAGTTCACGGCGAGTGAACTTGGTCATAGATTCTAGTGTAGTGCAGGATTAACAGGAGTGAGTTAGAGCCTCGATCGCGGCTTTTTCCATCACCGAGCGCGGGGCTGGAGCGCCAGTCCAGATTTCGAATTGCCGCGTAGCCTGCTCCAGGAACATCTGGAGACCGGAGATCACCGTCAGGCCTTGCGATGCCGCGTGACGGAGCAGCGTGGTTTCGAGCGGATTGTAGACCATATCGAAGACCAGCTCGGCTGGGAGCGCGCCGGGAAAGAAGCACGCGTCGGTGTTGGGGAGCATGCCAAGCGGCGTGGCGTGGACCAGGGCGTCGAACTTGCGGCCGTTCACCTGTTCGCGCAATAGCGATTCTGCGCCGCACGCGCGGGCGAGGGAGCGGACACGATCAGGATTGCGGCCGACGATGGAAACCTTGGCGCCGCTTCCGACCAATGCATACGCCGCGCTACGAGCCGCGCCGCCATTGCCGACCACCAGGACCGACGATTTGGACAGCCGCAATTTGCGGGACAACGGGACCGTGACGGCATCGGCGTCGGTATTTGCGCCGCGCCATTTGCCGGCTTTTTTCCAGACAGTGTTGACGGCCCCGATGCGGCGGGCGAGAGGATCGACGACGTCGAGGTATCGGAGAATCCGCTGCTTGTGCGGGATGGTGACGCTGAATCCGGCGATGGGAAGCGCTGCGGCGAGGGTGAAAAAATCCTTCAATTGTGGCGGCTGAACCAGGAACGGCAGGTAGACCGCGTCGAGCCGCAGGGATTGAAAAGCGCGGTTGTGTACGGCAGGGGAGATGGAATGGCGGACGGGATCGGCCACAACGCCGTAGATCTTGGCGGCGCGCGAGAATTTTTCGGCGCGGTAGAGATGGCGCAGCACGCGAGCGCTCACCTGGCCGGATGCGGTGCCCTCCGACGCATTGGGCGCGGCGTAGGTGAACATGCCACCCCAGGCAGTGCCGAGGACGCGCGTCGGGAATCCGGTTTCGCCCATCGCGAGGACGACCAACGGCGTGCGCGGATGCGATTTCGTGATGGCCAAAATGCGCGAGTTGTCGGATGGCTTGCGCGCGGTGGTGACGATCTTGTAGCCGTCGGCGGGAACGCGCAGCATGCGGCGCACGATGGATTCGGGCGAAGGAGTGCCGTCGTAATTGTGATAAGAAAGCACCAGCTGGCCCTTACCGCGGAGGGCTTCCAGACGCGCCCGGGCGTTTTCGGCGCTTTCGATTTCGACATCCACGGCGCGGGCTCCGGCGTCGAGCGCGGCGTCGAGAATGCGAACTTGATCTTCCACGCTGCCGTTGAATTTTCCGTGATTCTGATGGCGGCGGCAGGTGGCGAGGATCGAGCATTCCGGATGCGCGGCGAGAAACTTACGGATGACGGCGACGCCTTGTTCGGGTGCGGCGAGATAATCCAGGCGAAATTCGAAGAAGGATTCACCGGCGTTGGCTTCGCGGCGCGCGTGTTCCATCAGCTTTTGCGGGTCTGGAAAGCCCATGGCGATGCAGATCCGGGGTAGCGAAGTTGGATGCGGCATGAGCGCGAGCGGCGGAAACAGCATAACACAGGGGGCCGGTCGCTGGTTGCTGGTGACTAGCTGTTGGTTGTTGGTTCTTAGTTGTTGGTGGCTGGCAGCAGAGCCTAGTGGGTTGGCTTGCGCTTCTTGGCGGCAGCTGACACAGTGAGGCCCATCTCACGCAAGCGGGCTTTGGCCTTAGCGGCGATGTCGGGGTTGAGATCGACATAGCGCGCGTAGACATCGCGGAAGTCGCGAGCGGCGGCGTCGTTGCGGCCGAGGCCCATCTCTGACACGGCCTTCATATAGTGCGCGTCGGCGGTTTTGGCATTGTCCTGATATCGTTCGAGCACTGCGTCGAAGGCATCGAGCGCGTGGGTGAAATCCTGCTTCCGGTAATAAATCTCGGCGATGTAATACTGGGCGGCGGGAGCGAAGCTGGTATTGCCGAAATATTTCAGATAGTCGCTGAATTCCTGGAAAGCGATGTCGTCCTTTCCACCCTGATAATCACGGAAGGCGTTGGTATAGGTGCTCTCGGCCTGCATCCCGGCCGGCGGACCGCTGGGCGCGCTAGTTCCATCGGCGGCGGGCGGTCCACCCACGGCAGGCGGAGGCGCGGCGGGCGCGGTACGAATGGTGTTGATGAGGTTCTGCAGGTCGGCCATCTTGGCGTCGAGCTTGCCCATGCGGGTGTTCATGTCGAGCACAGACTCGCGGACAGCGCGGAAATCCTCCGACATCTGATCCAGCTTTTGTCCGACATTCGCCACCGGGCCGTTCAGGCTTTGCTGCTGCTGCTTCATGGTTTCGTTGAAACGATTTTCCATGACGGCGACGGCGGTGTTGGTGCGATTGACGCTGTCGAGGGTCTGCTGCGTGAGCGTCTGGATAGCAGCAACCTTTTGATCGAGCGCGCTTTGCAGAGTGCGGACTTGATCCTGCAACATGGAAACGTCGCGCTGCAGTTCCATAATCTCTTTGCTTGCCCCGAAGGCGAACGGCGACAACGCGAAAAGCAGGATGGCGACACGAGACAAACTCATAGAAACTCCTGTAAGTCCGAGGGGCGCGGTGAAGGCGCCCCCGGTGTCATTAATTCCAACAAACGTACTCCCTTTACTGGCCGGGCGACAAATGCGCACGGCGGTTCTTTTGCCAGCAAGCTTCGTTGGCCTCGGTACATTGCGGACGCTCCTTGCCGTAGCTGATGGTCTTCAGATGATCGGCGGGTACGCCCAATTGCACCAGGAAGTCCTTGGCGGCGGTGGCGCGGCGGTCACCTAACGCGAGGTTGTACTCAGCGGATCCGCGTTCGTCGCAGTGGCCTTCCACGACGACTGTGAAGTTGGGATCCTGCTGGAAGATCTGTTTGAGCAAAGCGGCATCGCTGGTTAAGGCGGAACGGGCGTCGGAGCGGATCTCGCTCATGTCGTAATCAAAGAATGCATCCTGCGATTGCTGCTGTAACATGTCGGCGCTGGATAGACGCGGCGTGGAAGGCGCCGGTGGCGGCGGAGGCGGCGGGCTGCTCACTTCCACGTTGACGGAGCGGGAATCCATGCCACCAGGCCCGCGCACGGTGAGCGTGTAGCTGGTGCTGGCCCGGGGGAAAACCTGACGCTGTCCCTGGCTCTGCACCGCGCCGACACCGTTATTGATGGTCATGTCGGTGGCGCCGGTGATGGACCAGCGCAACGTTGAGGATTGTCCCGGTTCGATGGTGGACGGTTCCGCGGTGAAACTGTTGATCACGGGCGCACCCGGCGGCGGAGGTGCGGTGGCCGTGGGTGTGGGAGCCGGCGGTGGGGGCGGCGGCGGAACTTTCTTCTTACAACCGGCCGCGAACATCACCAGCGCGACTAACAGCACCGCGCCGAGTTTGGAAGCGTACAATCTGGAACTATCTTTCATCGGTGAGAATCTCCTCTTTGTGGTTCTCTCAATTTTCGTGGCTCTCTTAATTATTGTGTTGACTTACTCCAAACAGGTTTTTCGTTGTTGCCTTGCGTTGTAAGCTGCTGCACCGGGCCGCCGTTGGCAAGCGAGGTATAGATCTGGGTTTTTCCTCCGCGCGTGGATGAGAACACCAGATGAATACCATCGGGCGCCCAGCTCGGGTTTTCGTTGCGTCCAGCGCCATGGGTCAGTTGTACGACGTCGCGGCTGGCGACATCCATGACAAAGATGTTGAAATTTCCCGGTTCAAATCCACGCGTCCACGCAAATGCGATGTGCTGGCCATCGGGGTTCCAGGAGGGATTTACGGCGTCGCCCTCTCCGGTGGTCAGACGCGACACATCCGTTCCATCAATACTCATTCTATATACTTGCGGAGTGCCGCCGCGCCCGGAGACGAACACCAGGTCCTGGCCGGTCTTGGGATTTACTTTGGGCTCCACTTCGAGCGATCCGGAATGGGTGATGCGCTTGAGATCGCCACCGTCCAGATCGGTCTCGTAAATCTGGGAGAAACCGGCGTTCGCGGTGGAGTAAATGAGTAAGTGGCGGCTGTCGGGCAGAAAATCGGACGCGGCGTTCATGGAAGCTTGTTGGTTATAGTAGACCAGCTTGCGTCCACTCTCAAGTGAGTGGACATAAATTTGCGGCTGTCCGAGATTTTCCGCTTGTTTGCCAAATTGCGACGCAGCGGCGTTTCTGGATGACGGGAGCACGGGGTAAGTGGTGAAAGCGATCTTAGTTCCATCGGGAGAAACCGCGGGAAAAGTTGTAATGGAGCGGTAACTCGTGAACTGCTTCTGATCGGTGCCGTCGTAGTTCATCGACCAGATTTCCTTGTGGCCGGTGCGGTCCGACACGAAATAGATGCGGGTGCCGATCAAGCTGGTTGCGCCGAACTGCTTCAGGATGTCGGCGGCGAATTCCTGCGCGACTTTGCGTGCACCAGCTTCGTCGAGCGAGCCGAGGTAGACTTTGCCCAGCAATTGCGCCGAGCCAACGTTGGATTGGCGGACATCGAAGAGCCATCCATAAAGAACGATCTGGTTGTTTTGGACGGCGGTGTAGCCGAAGGCGAGATAGTTGGCGTTGGGCGGCGGGCCGGCCCAGTCGGTGAGCCACAGGCCTCCACTGCTTTGGCCGTTCGCGGGCTGGCGGAAGTCCTGCGGCTGTTGCGGGACCTGGAGCGGGTACTGCGTTTTCGGGACCATGGTCAACTGGCCGGAGGTTTGGAGATCGTTGAAGAGGGTGGAGTTGAAGACGCCCATGAACTTTTGCGCGTCGCCGGCGCCGCGAAAATCGGGCACGGCGATGGTGGGAATCTTCCCAGGCTCGATGGTGCCCTTAATCTGTCCGTCAACCGGCACCATTGCCAAAATCAAAGCAAAAGGAAGAATTCGTTTCATTGGTGTGATAGAAACTGAAGTTCCACGTCCGTGGAGCTGCCATTGTAATTTGCGGGAAGCGGAGGAAACGGACCCGCGTCCGTAACCGCGCGTAGCGCAGAATAGTCGAGCGTTGGGTTGCCGCTGCGTTGCGCGATTTTCGGATTCCGAACCGAGCCGTCGCGCATAATCTCAAATGTGATCACTACTGTTTGGCCCTGAAAGACCCCACTGGACTGCCATTTGTCGGTAACACGTTGAATCACTAAGCTCGCGTACGCGCCAAACTGATTTCCGAAAGCGCTGTTAGGACCGACGCCCACGCCGCCCGCGCCGGGTTTTTGGAACATTGGCGAAACCGCAGCCGGCGCGTCGCGGCTGAACACTTGATTTTGGGCGGGAGGCTCCGGATGATAATGCTGTAGCGCTTGCGGCTTGGGCTGTTCTTTCGCAAAGCGGCTCTTGATCGGAATGGCCTTCTCGGGCACCTTCACTTGCTTCTTCGGTTCGGGCTTAGGTGCTTGCGGCACTTGCGATTCGGTCTCGTTCGCGACCGGGTTAATGTGCCCCGCGCGTGAAGGCAGCGGAATAGACTTCACGGAATTGATGGCAACGGCCGAACCCGCGCTGGTTTGCGCCGATCCCCAAACTTGGCGGGAATGTTGATAGCTGATACTGGCGAGGACGAACGCACCGGCGATCGCCCCATGCAGCAGCACGGATTGCACAAGCGGACCACGCAGCGAATCTTGCTGATCGAGGATGTCCGCTGGGTGGGCCATAGGCTATCAGCGCTTCTCGGCAGTGTCGATCGGCTGCGTGACGGCGTTGACCGCGAACTTCGCGTCGCCGAGTTCGGCAATCACCTGTGCGACTGCGTCCCACGTCGCGCGGTGGTCGGCGCTCACGTAAACCGAAGTCGCGTTGCGGTAGCGCTTGTGAATTTCTTCGGCAAGCAGATGGATGTTCACCGGCTTGTCGTTCAAATAGGAACTGCCGTCTTTCGTGATGGAGACCACGGGAAGATCCTGGACGTTTTCCTTAGCGGGCTTTACCTTGGGAACTTCCACTTGCAAGCCGAACTCCATGACGTGAGCGGTGAGCATGAAGATGATCAACAAAACGAGCACGACGTCAACCAGGGGAATAATGTTGATCTCGGCTAGCGAAGACGTGCTGCCTCGAAAGCGTCCGCGGCGGAGGCCACTGGAGGAATTGATATTCATCTCTCTAAGCTCCGTTCGGTGAGATTCAGAAACTCGAGCTGAAAATCTTCCATGCGCGCGCCGAATTCCTTAATCGAGCTGCTGAAGATGTTGTAGGCGATGTAGGCGGGAATGGCGGCGAACAATCCCATGGCGGTGGTGATGAGCGCTTCGGAGATGCCAGGAGCGACGGCCCGGAGGCTGGCGGCGCCCGCGGTGCTGAGCTGCTGAAACGCATCGATGATGCCCCAGACGGTTCCAAGCAGTCCGATGAAAGGCGAAACACCGGCGGTGGTTGCGAGCACGCTCATGTTGCGTTCCAGGCGCGTGATTTCTTCGCTCATCCCGAGTTGCAGCGTACGCTCGAGCGAAAGCGGATTGGTGACGCTGCCACGAGATTTCATCTGTCGGGAAACTTCGCCGTAGCCAAAGTCGAAGACGACAACCAGCGGCGATCGGTTGAATTGTTCGCTGGCGGCAGCGATGGTGTCGAGCGCGGGGGCTTTGCGAAACGCTCGTAGGAACCTGCGATTCGAAGAGCGGGCGCTGCGGAACGACGCCCACTTGGATAAAATCACGGCCCAAGAATAGAGCGAGAACAGCACCAGAATCACCAAGACCGCCTTTGGCAGGGGGCCGGAGCTCTGCACCAGATCCCAAATATCCAACTGCAGGAACAAGCCGCCCACGTGCGCGAGTATCAACCGAGCTCCTTCCGGCTCATGGTAACGCCACTAACTTCATGATATCGCGCCTGCACCCGTACTTTCGGCGCCAAAAAACAAAATGACATAGTTCTGTTTTTATAGTATGACGCAATCCGACCGTGTGCGGACAAGTCCACCGATCATTAGACGAAGCGAAACCTCGTATAATTTCATCGAGTGTTGCTGGAACTTGTGGTCGAGAATTACGCCGTGGTAGAGCGCATCCGGGTGCAATTTCACGCCGGATTGAACCTGCTGACGGGCGAGACCGGAAGCGGCAAATCCATTGTGGTGGATGCACTTGGGCTGGTTTTGGGCGGGCGGGCGTCGGCCGATATGGTGCGGTCGGATACGGAGCGCGCGCGCGTGGCCGCCATCTTTGAGACGCCGCGGGAGCCGGGCTTGTTGGGGCTGCTGGAGCGGGCGGGCGTTCCGGTGGAAGACGGCGAGCTGATTGTGGAGCGCGAGGTACTAGCCGGTGGGAAGTCGCGGGCGTTCCTTGGAAATCGTCCTGTAACAGTGGCGCTGCTGCGGGAGATCGCTCCGTTTCTGGGGGACATTCACGGGCAGCACGAACAGCAGCAGCTTTTTTCGAGCGTCGCGCAGTTGGAATCGTTGGACGATTTCGCGGGATTAGAGAAGCAGCGCGGCGAAGCCGGCGATTTGTTCCGTCGCTGGAAGACGATTGAGGGCGAACTAGAAGAGCTGAACCGGAGCGAGCAGGAAAAGCTGCGGATGGCCGATCTGTGGAGTTTCCAGCGCAAGGAAATTGACGCGGCAGCGCTGAAACCGGGCGAAGATGCGCAATTGGAGCAGGAACGCGCGGTGCTGCGCAACGTCGCCAAGCTGCAGGAGAATGCGAACGCGGCCTACGCGGCTTTGTACGAGGCGCAGGAGAGCGTTTCATCGCAGCTTCGAACGGCGCTGAAGAGGCTGGAGGATCTGGCGAAGATCGATGGAAGTTTGGAGCGGGTGGTGGAAACCCTGCGGACCGCGGCGATCGGCGTGGACGACGCGTCGGATTCGATTCGCGATTATCTGGAAAAGCTGGAGGCGGATCCGAAGCGGCTGGATGATGTGGAAGCACGGCTGGCTCTGATTGAACGGTTGAAGCGTAAGTACGGATCGACACTGGATGACGTGGTGGCGTTCTTGGAAGACGTGCGGGCGAAGATGGAAGCCATCGAAACGGCGGGCGAAAGAAAAGCCAAGCTGGAGCAGGATTTAGCGCAGGCCAGCGCGGCTTACTCCGTGCACGCCGGGGGTTTGACCAAAGCGCGCAAGGCGGGCGCCGAGAAGCTGGCGAAGAAAGTGGAGACGGAATTGGAGGCGCTGGCGCTTGGGAGCGCGGTGTTTCGAATTGAGGTGCGGGAGGCTAGCTGGTCGGAGGACGGCGCGGATCGCGTGGAGTTTTTGATATCGGCGAACGCGGGCGAGGAGCCGAGGGCGCTGGACAAAGTAGCATCGGGCGGCGAGTTGTCGAGAATCGCGCTCGCGCTGAAGACGTCACTAGGACAGACGTCTGGGACCAGGACAACCGGCGTACCGCGAACGCTGGTGTTCGACGAAATCGATAGCGGGATCGGCGGCGGCGTGGCGGAAGCAGTGGGTCGGCGGTTGAAGAAGCTGGCGGCGGCGAATCAGGTGCTGTGCGTGACCCATTTGGCGCAGGTGGCGGGATTCGCGGACCATCATTATTCGGTGGAAAAGCGCGAGGTGAAGGGGCGCACGGTGGCTGAGATCGAAGAGCTGACGGGCGAGGCGCGGACTCGCGAGATCGGGCGCATGCTGTCGGGCCAGACGGTGACGGCGGAAGCATTGAAGCACGCCGAGCAACTGATTCGCTTAGGCGCAGCACGGCGGTGAACCCCGGCGCGGTGCGGTTGCGATCGGCAGAGTGGCTGTTGACGATTTACTTCGCTTACGTCGCGCTGATCTCGCTAGCTTTTCCATTGCAATCCAATGTGCGGCCGTTCGTGGTCGCCATACTTGTCCCAGCCTTGTTCGTCGCGATGGCGCTCGGGAAGGGTGTCGCGTTTAGCATGGCGCGCGATTGGGCCGCGGTGGCGATGGTCCTGGTTGCGTATCGCGAGATGGATTGGTTTTCTGGATTGGCGCGCAATTTCCAGTTGGAGCTGCGCTGGGAGGAATGGGACCGGGCGATTCTCTTTCACGGTGGATTGCAGCGCGCGATTGAGTCGCTGGGTTTGCTGGGGCCGGTTTACCTGGAAGTTTGCTACGCGCTGGTTTATACCGTGGCGCCGTTCGTGGTGGCGATCATGTACATCGAACATCGGCGCGAGCGCGTGAATGGCGCTCTGTTTTTATACCTGTTGGGAACACTGCTGGCGTATGGGCTATTTCCGTACTTTCCGTCGGATCCGCCGCGAATCGCGTTCGGCGGGACGGACCTGCCGAATGTCTTCACAGCGGCGCGGCGGTTGAATCTATGGCTGGTGGGAGATTACGGCATTCATTCCAGCGTGTTTCCAAGCGCGCACGTATCGTCGGCATTTGCGGCGGCGTGGGCGCTGTTCGCGTATTTACCGGAACGCCGGCGAATCGGCTGGGGGATGTTGATCTACGCGCTGAGCGTAGCGGTGGCGACGGTTTATGGACGCTACCACTACGCAGCGGATGCTGTGGCGGGGTTAGCCGTGAGCTTAGTCCCCGCAGCTATGATTCTTCTTGCTCGTCGGCTTCGTCGTGTTCGCGGCCTTCTTGAACTGCCTTGAGACGCTCTTCACGGCGTTTGGCGCGTTCGGCGGCGCGCTTCACGAGCTCGGTACCCATAAGCTCGATCTTGGCGAGCTCGGCACCGTCACCCTTGCGCCAGCCTAAGCGAACGATGCGAGTGTAACCGCCGTTGCGCTGCCCGAACTTGGTTCCGAGCTTATCGAACAGCTTCTGCACCGAAGCCGGGGTGCGGAGAAAAGCCGCAGCCTGACGACGGGCGTGCAGCGTGTCGTCCTTGGCGAGCGTGATCATCTTTTCGACCAACGGCCGGATGGCCTTCGCCTTGGGAACAGTGGTGATGGCGAAATCGTTTTCGATGACGCTGGTGACGAGACCGCGCAGCAGCGAATTGCGCGAGGCAAGATTGCGTTTGAGTTTATATCCGGCGACTCCGTGGCGCATGGCTTACTCCGCTACCTCGTCCAGATCGCCGAGCTCATCGTCGCCCATGGCTCCGAAGTGCGGGAGCGAAGCCGGAGGCGCAACTAAACGGCCCTGCGCGTCGAACTTCATGCCAAAGGTGAGGCCCAGGTTCGACAGGATTTCCTTGATCTCGTTGAGCGACTTGCGGCCGAAGTTCTTGGTGCGCAACATTTCGGCTTCGGTCTTCTGCACCAGATCGCCGATGGTTTGAATGTTGGCGTTCTTGAGGCAATTGTAGGAACGAACGCTGAGTTCGAGCTCTTCCACCGATCGGTTGAGCACTTCGTTCATTTGGCCGGCGCCGCGCTCGGCGGGCTCCTCGGCGGTCTCAGGCAGTTCTTCGAAGTTGATGAAGATGGCCATGTGATCCTTCAGGAGCTTGGCGGCCTGGCCGATGGCGTCCTGCGGTGAGATGGCTCCGTTGGTCCAGACTTCGAGGGTGAGCTTGTCGTAATCGGTCATCTGGCCGAGACGGGCGGCTTCCACCGAGAAGTTCACTTTGCGAACGGGCGAATGGACGGAGTCGATCGGGATGTAGCCGAGAGCGAGATCTTCGTCGTAGTTGCGATCGGCAGCAACGTAACCGCGGCCGGTCTTGAGTCGCATTTCGATGTTGAGCTTGCCGCCTTCGCCGACCGTGGCGATGGGCAGGTTGCGATCGAGCACTTCCACATCGGCGTCGGTTTCGATCTGGCCGCTCAAAACTTGTCCTGGTTTATCTACACGCAGGCGCGCGATGCGGACGCCTTCGCCGCTCATCTTGAACGGAACTTGCTTGAGGTTGAGGATGATGTCGGTCGCGTCCTCAACGACGCCCGGGATGGGGCTAAACTCATGCGCCACGCCATCGATGCGGATGGAGGTGATGGCCGCGCCTTCAATGGAGCTCAGCAGCACACGGCGCAAACCGGTGCCGATGGTGGCGCCGAATCCGCGCTCGAAGGGCTGGGCGTTGAACATGCCGTAGCGCTCGGTGAGCGTTTCGGTGTTGGCAATTAATCGCTTGGGCTTTTGAAAACCTTTAAACATGATGCAGTTTCCTCAAATTCTTTCTCGATCCTGCGGCGCACGGGGACGCGCCCAGAATCGTGGCTACTTGGAATACAACTCGACGATCAACTGCTCATTGAGCTGGATCTGTACGAGTTCTTCCCGTTTAGGCTGCGCGATAACGCGGCCCTTGAGATTATCGCGGTCGACTTCGATCCAATTGGGCGAGGGCGCGTGCGCGGTGGCGTCGCGGGAAGCCAGGATGGTGGGGTTGTTCTTGCTGGACTCGCGGACTTCGATAACGTCGTTGACCCGGACTTCAAACGAGGGGATGTTGACCTTGCGGCCGTTGACCGTCAGATGGCCGTGGCGGACCAACTGGCGCGACTGGCTGCGGCTGGTGCCGAAGCCCATGCGGTAAATGACGTTGTCCAGACGGCGTTCGAGCGAACTGAGCATATTTTCGCCGGTGACGCCCTTGGTACGGAAGGCGCGCTCGAACAGATTGCGGAACTGGCCTTCCATGAGGCCGTAGTAGCGGCGGGCTTTCTGCTTTTCGCGCAGCTGGAGGCCGTAGCCGACAATCTTGGGCTTACGATCCTTGCCGTGCTGGCCGGGAGCGAAGTTGCGCTTTTCGATGGCGCACTTTTCGGTGTGGCAGCGCTCCCCTTTCAGGAACAGCTTCATGCCCTCGCGCCGGCAGAGCCGGCAAACGGGGCCATTGTATCTTGCCATACTTCGTTTGACCTTTCTACTTCTTAAGGTGCAGTTTACGACTGGGCCGGAGCCCGAAGCCTTCGTCCTGCTTCACTGCTTTCCGCTCCCTTGGCCCTCGAATAGGGCACCCGGTGGCGGCTCGGTAACAACAAAATCAGACTCTGCGCTTTTTGGGCGGCCGGCAGCCGTTATGCGGGATCGGAGTTCGATCCTTGATCGACTTCACTTCAATTCCTACTGTCGCCAGAGCGCGGACGGCCGATTCGCGGCCGGCGCCTGGTCCACTCACTCGGACTTCGACCGAGCGAAGCCCATATTCCTTGGCTTTATTGGCGGCTGTCAGCGACGCCTGCTGGGCGGCGAAGGGCGTACCTTTGCGCGACCCGCGGAATCCAAGCGACCCGGAACTCGACCAGGCCAGCACATTGCCCACCAGATCGGTAAAGGTCACGATGGTGTTGTTGAACGACGCCTGGACATGCACCAAGCCGTTGGATACAACCTTCTTTTCCTTCTTCTTGAAGGTCTTCTTTTTGGTAGTCTTTGCAGGGGCTTTGGCCATGAGTTGTCCTTAGGTCTTGCCGGTGGCTTTCTTCTTGTTGGCGACGGTGCCGCGGCGCGGTCCCTTGCGGGTGCGCGCGTTGGTGTGGGTGCGCTGGCCGCGCACGGGCAATCCGCGACGATGGCGCAAGCCGCGATAGGAGCCCATTTCGATGAGTCGCTTGATGTTGAGCGACAACTCCTTGCGGAGATCGCCTTCCACCGATCCTTCGTTTTCGATCAGCGTACGAACGCGGTTGATTTCGTCCTCGGTGAGGTCGGCGACCTTCTTGGTGGAGTCGACGTTCGCCCGGTGAAGGAGCGAGAGAGCGCGGGTGCGCCCGATGCCGTAGATATAGGTGAGACCGATCGCGGCCCGCTTTTTATTTGGTAAATCCACGCCTGCAATACGCGCCATAGTTCTTCCTCGTTGGCTCCTAACCTTAACCCTGCCGCTGCTTATGCTTCGGATTGGTGCAGATGACGCGCACCACGCCCTCGCGGTGGATCACCTTGCACTTATCGCACATCTTTTTGACGGACGCCCGTACTTTCATATTTTCTCCAGTAGCCGAACAATTCTTCCACGGCCGGGATCGTGCGGCGATAACTCCACCTGGACCCGATCACCTGGCCGAACCCTCACAAAATTCGTCTTCGCCGCGCCCGCCGCATGGGCCAGAACCACGGCTTCGTTCTCCAACTTCACTTTCACGATCGCGCTCGGGAGCAATTCAACTACAACTGCTTCCACCGACGTCACGGCCGCGTCAAAACCCACGGCCCATCGGCCGTCACAGCCACGCAATGCTCGAAGTGGGCCGACAACGAATGATCCTTGGTTACCGCCGTCCACTTGTCGGACAAAACCCGCATGTCGGCGGCGCCGGCGTTGACCATCGGCTCAATCGCCAGAACCATGCCTTCCTTCAACCGCGGATTCTCATTGCGCCGATCCACGTAATTGGGCACTTGGGGCTCCTCGTGCAGCTTGGTCCCTATGCCGTGCCCCACCATTTCGCGAACCACCGAAAATCCGTTACCCACCACATGCTGCTCGACGGTACCGCAAATATCGAACAGCCGGTTGCCCGGCCGCGCCTTATCGATCGCTAGCTCGAGCGATTCCTTGGTCACTTCCAAAAGCTTCTTGGCCGACTCGTTAATCTCGCCCACTGGCACCGTCACGGCCGAATCGCCGTAGTAACCGTTCAACTGCACCCCAGTGTCAATAGAAACGATGTCGCCCTTCTTCAGTTTCGTCTTCGCCGACGGCATGCCATGCACAATCTGGTCGTTCACCGACGTGCACAGCACAAACGGATACTTGCTGCCCGCCGACTGCGTGTAATAACCCTTGAAGGCCGGCTTCGCGCCTGCGTCCTTCATCATTTTCTCTGCCGCAACTTCCAGATCCTGGGTGGTGACGCCCTCTTGGACCATCTGCGAGAGGTCCTGCAGGATCTTCCACACCAGCATGCCGCTTTTCCGCATCTGGTCTAACTCATTGCGGTTCTTACGGATAATCATCTCCAGCGACTGTCATTTTCTCGAATGGGCACACACCAAGCCCGGTTCGGGAAGTGACTGATATTTCCATCATAGCGCAAAATCATGAGTTTAGGAGACGCTGCTCCGGCGGCCCCGGATACGGCCCGATCGCGGCGTAAAGCCCTCGTAGTGCCGCATGATTAACTGCGCTTCCACTTGGTTGACGGTATCCATGGCGACACCGACCACGATCAGCAGCGACGTACCGCCGAAGAAAAAGTTCACGTTTAAGCCATCCAAAAGCCAGCGTGGGAAATAGTTATCGATAAAATTGCCAATCAGCGGCAGACGCTGCAGCTTGATACCCGCGATCATGATTTGAGGAATCAGCGACAACACCGACAGATAAAGGCCGCCCACCACGGTGATCTTGGTGAGGATCTTATTCATGTAGTCGGCGGTGTTCTTGCCGGGGCGAATGCCGGGAATAAATCCGCCATATTTGCGCATGTTGTCCGCTGCTTCATTGGGATTGAAGATGATGGACACGTAGAAGAAGCAGAAGAAGATGATCAACACGCAGAACAGCAGATAATACAGCGGCTGATTGCCGCTGATGGAGTCGAGCATGGAGCTCAGGACCGGGCTGTTATGGATGAACGCCACGTTGGTGAGCGTCTGCGGGAAGGCCAGCAGCGAAGAGGCGAAGATCACCGGGATCACGCCGCCGGCGTTCACTTTAAGCGGCAGGTGCGTTTGCTGTCCGCCCATCATGCGGCGTCCCTGGATGCGCTTGGCGTACTGCACGGGGATGCGACGCTCACCGCGCTCAACCAAGACGATGAATGCGACCACCGCAACCATGACGGCCAGGATGATGATCAGGTGGATGGGCGTCCAATCGCGTACTTTGAACACGTGA
>DATHMO010000318.1:0-4827 GCA_035486995.1 Bryobacteraceae bacterium | reverse complement strand
GAGCATCTGGTCGTGAAAGCAAAGGATGAGCCGGGCAATCCGCTTGCTCGGAAGCGACGAGCGCACTTCCCAAAGACCATCTTTGAGGCTTCCCACCAGGGGCCTCCAATCGGCCAGCCGAATTGCACTCGCATGAGGTCGAGCCCGATAGCGCGCCGGTCGTCCTTGTCGAGGCCGCGTAGCCAATCGAGCACCGGTGCCCCGCCCGCCCCCGTGCGGTAAAACCGTACTGGTATCTCCGGGCTTTGTTCATCTCGCGTCACCACCTTCAGCATGTACCAAAAATGATACGGTGTCGTTGATGCGATCGTCAAACGGAAGGAACGCACGGGGCAAGGGTGCGTCGAAATGCCGTCTGTATCGCGTCGATGAGCGAATCAAACTTGTATCAAATTGTTGGTTTCCTTAAAAATTTGTTTTCAATCTGCAATATGCTGTATCCACGTCGATACGGGGTGGTGCAGTAGGAGTGGTGTGTTTTTTGTACGTTCTATCTGCGTGCAAATACACACATCCTCGTAAGCAACTCCCTTTCGAGGACGTCGCCAAATCGACCGGGCTCGATTTCTGGCATTTTTCCGGCGCCACCGGGGACTTCCTGCTGCCAGAGCTGATGGGATCGGGCGCAGCCCTGATCGACTACGATAACGACGGCGACCTGGATGTATTTCTGATCCAGGGCTCGCCAACCTATCCGCAAGGCACGCCGCTGGTGCCCATCCCGGCTGGTTGGAAACCGGGCAATCGCCTGTTCCGCAATAACCTGCGCGAAACCGGAAAGCTATCGTTCACCGACGTTACGGAATCATCGGGCCTGGGCTTGGCCGATAAAGGTAACGGCGTGGCGGCGGGCGATTACGACAACGATGGGTACACCGATCTGTATGTCACAAACTACGGCCACAACGTTCTCTATCACAATAACGGCAACGGCACGTTCACCGATGTGACCGCTCAGGCGGGAGTGGCGTCGTCGGGATGGTCGTCAAGCGCCGCGTGGGTCGACTACGACAAGGACGGGTTGCTCGATCTGGTGGTGGTTCATTATCTGGATTTTTATCGGCGGCCGTGTTACACGCCGCAGGGATCGCCGAATTATTGTGGACCGCAGCCGTTCCAGGGGACAGTCACGGAGGTTTACCACAATCTCGGACAGGGACGGTTTAAGAACGTCACGGACGAAGTCGGGTTGAGCGCGAAACCTGGGCCTGGCCTGGGCATCCTGACCGGGACGTTCGGCACGAGCGGATATCCGGATTTCCTGGTGGCCAACGACGGGGCAGCGAATCATCTTTGGATCAACCAGCGCAGAAGTCCGCAATCGAGGGAGAGCGATCGGGTGTTTCGCGAGGAAGGTCTGAGCCGCGGGCTGGCCTACGCTTCCGACGGGAAGCCGCGGGCCGGTATGGGGATTGCATCGGGCGATTTGTTCGGCGATGGCGGCGAGGCACTGGTGCTTACCAATATTCCGACCGAAGCGTTCACCCTGTTCCAACGGCAGCCGAACGGGGACTTCGTCGACGCCACCGAGCAAAGCGGCCTATCGCACATTTCGCTGCCATTTACGGGTTTTGGCGTGGGTTTTATCGATCTGGAGAATCGGGGGCTGCTCGATCTATTCACCGCCAATGGCGCGGTTAACGTGGCGATGGAGCGTGCGGGAGATCGCTTCCCCTACCGCGAGAAGAAGCTCTTGTTGAAAAATATGGGCAAGGGAAAGGCGTTTCAGGAACTTTCGGCTTCGGCCGGTCCGATTTTTCAGATTCCCGAAGTCAGCCGGGCCGCGGTTTTCGGGGACGTGAATAATGATGGCGGAATGGACATCCTGGTGACCAATAACAATGGACCTGCGCGGCTGCTGCTCAACACCACGCCCAACCGCGGGCATTGGCTGCTGGTTCATCTCGAGGGCACGAAAACCAATCGTTCGGCATATGGCAGCGTAGTGGAACTCATTCGGGCGGACGGCATATCGGTCAAGAAGTGGGTGAGAAGCGATGGTAGTTATATGGCGGCAAACGACCCTCGGGCTCATTTCGGCCTGGGAGAGGCAACAACGGTGGACCGCATTCAGGTTCATTGGCTGGCCGGAGGATGCGAGTCGTGGGAACCGATCACAGTCGACAAAATCGTGAATCTCAAAGAAGGCACAGGGCAACCGTGCGAGAGGCTTTCCGCGGGAGTCGGCCGTTGATATAGTATCTAGTCGTGCGTTGCCGCGCTGGTCATTGGCGAATACGGGGGCAAATACTGGGGCGAATTCTGGCCGTTTCGGGGTGTGCGGCTGTGATCGGTCCCGCCCAGCAAACTCAGCCCACCGCCGAGGTGACCCAGCGCGACGCGCCGTTTACTTTCAGCACCGGGGTCAATCTAGTGCTCGTGCCGGTTGTGGTTCGCGACCGCCAGGGGCACGCCGTCGGCACGCTAAAGAAGGAAGATTTCCAGCTCTTCGACAAAGGCAAGCTGCAGGAAATATCTAGGTTTTCGATTGAAAAGGCCGAGGCGCCGCCCACTCTCGCGGATACCGCGATTGAAACCGACGCCAACGGAAATCCACAGGCCAAGCCAGCCGGGCCGGCCGCACAACCCATCGCCGGGCATTTCATCATGTGGTTGTTCGACGACATCCATCTGAGCTTCGGCGATCTGGCGCAAACGCGCGTGGCGGCAAAGCGGGTGTTGAAAGAGTCCTTCGCGCCTGGTACCCGCGCCGCAATTTACACGACGTCCAACCATACTTCGCTCGATTTCACCGACGATCGGGATAAACTGGACGCAACGCTGGACCAGATCAAGCCGTGGCCGACAACTCCCACCGCAGATCCGCCGGATTGTCCCGATATCAGCTACTTCCAGGCCGACGCCATTATCAACGGAAACGATCAACAGGCGTTAGTCGAAGCCGAATCGGAATACCTGGTGTGCAATCCATCCGTTCCGAATGCGACCAGTCCGAGTGCGACCCCGGGCACTGGCGCCAACAACCCCGTCCAGGCTCAAGCTGCGGCATCGACGCGGGCGTTTGCGCAGAAAGCGCTCAATGTCGGTTATCAAGACACGCGGAACAGTCTGCTGATTCTGAAAGGTCTCGTTCGGCGTATGTCAGCCATGCCCGGCAGCCGCACGATTGTTCTGGTATCTCCCGGATTTTTCCTGGTTACCGATCATCGAACCGACGAGATGGACGTGATCAATAACGCCGCACGCAACAACGTGGTCATCAGTGCGCTGGACGCCCGCGGGCTCTACTCACAGGCTCCTGGCAGCAAGGCAGAGAGCCTGGGTCCGAACGCCGGTGATTCCCTCACCATGGCGGCCCAGAACATCAAGACCCAGTATGAACGTCAGGCCGCTCTCGCCAATATGGACGTCCTGGCAGAATTTGCAGCCGACACCGGCGGCTCCTTCTTCCACGACAACAACGATTTCGCCGGCGGGCTGAAGCTCGTCGCGACGCAGCCGGAATACATTTATGTGCTCGGGTTCGCACCGCAGAAACTGAAGCTCGACGGCAGTTATCACAAGTTGAACATTGTGCTGAAGAACGGCGCCGGACTCGAGATGCAAGCGCGCCGCGGGTATTTCGAGCGCAATCATCTGGAAGATCCGGCTCAGGAAGCTAATGAAGAACTCAAAGAAGCGTTCTTCTCGCGCGATGAAATGCGCGAGCTACCGGTGGAGTTGAAGACGCAATTCTTCAAGACGGGCGATCTGAAAGCCAGACTCTCCATCCTCGCCCGCATCGACGCCAAGCACCTGCGCTACCACAAGGCCGACGGCCGCAACGACAATACGTTGACCGTGGTGGGAGGAGTGTTCGACCAGGATGGGAAATACGTAGTCGGCACTCAGAAAGTGGTGGACTTGAAGTTCCGGGACCAGACACTCGATGCACTCCCTGACGGGGGCATCACGGTGAAGACGAATCTGGATGTCGCCAGCGGCAACTACATCGTGCGGCTAGTGGTGAGGGATTCAGAAGGCAACATTATGACGGCGCTCAACGGCTCCGTGGTCATTCCGTAGCTGCGCGATGTTACTCTGCAAGGCACGCTGCTGGTCCTGATCATGCCTTCTCCCACATTCCGCTTGCTGGCCGGCCTGACCATAACGCTCGCGGCAGTCGGTGTTTATTCCGGTTACACCGTTGTCCAGCTTCATAGCCTGCGCGAGTTGCAGACGCGGACCATCGACCGCAACCGCACCGATAGCCTGCTGTTACTGCGCATTCAGAACGGCCTGAATTCTCTCGCCCTGACCATGCGCGACATGGTGGATTCCGAGGAGCCGTATCCGCTCACCGCCTGGCAGCCGCAATTCCGCCGGATTCGCTCCGATCTCGAAGACGCCCTATCGCGCGAAGAGAAGTTTTCGCCAATCGACCAGTCGCCGGACCAGCGCCGTTACATGGCCGATTCATTCCGCCAGTTCTGGGATGCTCTCGATAGGATTTTCGATCTCGCTCGTGGCGGCCAAGAGCAGGAAGCACGGACCAGGATTCGAATGTCTTTGCAGGCGCGCCAAGCGGCATTGAGTTCCGGGGTCTCGCGCTTGCTCATTGTCAACAATGAAACTGAACAAACGGCGTCGGTGCAAACTCAACAACTTTATACCGGCATCGAACGGAACGTCTACGTCTTGCTGGCCGCGATGCTGATCGTGATTGTGTTGACCGGCCTTTATCTGGTCCAATACAACCGCCGTTTGTTCCAGCAAGTGGCAGCGCTCTCAGAGAAGCGCTGCGAACTGGCGCAGCAGTTGATTTCGATGCAGGAAAACACGTTCCGCTCGATATCGCTCGAACTGCACGACGACTTTGGCCAAATC
>DATHMO010000317.1:0-3788 GCA_035486995.1 Bryobacteraceae bacterium | reverse complement strand
GACGGCAATACGAGAAAAATCAGTGACGCCACCACAATCCAACACTTCGTCATCGAAAACTCCTACAAGATAGACGCGCCTAGGCTGCGAGAGGACGCACTGGCTTCCAAGCAGACGCAATTAGACGCTTCGGTATTGCTTCCAGATAATCAGCCTCGTGCCTTCAAGCCTCCTCGGACATCAACCGGCCGATCTATCCGAAAGATGGAAGACTTAAACGGCACGATTGAAGTGCAATAAGAAAAATTACGATGTCATCGAGATGGTCTGCATGCCATATCATGTCGGGCCAAGGGAGCGATATCAATCTCGAGCTATGCCTATGCGAATCGTTTGTCTCCTCTTGGTCTTGGTTTCGGCTTCAGGCTTTTCCGGCGCAGATTTTTCGATGAAGGTGACCGACAAGAATTATCTCGATACGCAAGGTTTCAGCGTCTTTCTCTACGACAGCACATATCATCCCGTCTTCGTGGACCAAAAGAACACGGCCATGGAAATGATTCTCCACGGCCAGCGCATCGCCACCAACGGCGACGTGCGGCTGATGCCAACGCCGGAACAATGGGACTTGGTGGCAACCCTCAAGGGTCGCCATGTCGACAAAGTGAACAGCCGGCTCACTGCTGAGCTCGCCTTCCCAACATTCGATTTCAGTTACACGCTGGAGGTGGCAGCGGAGCCGGGCGGCGTGAAAGTCAGCATCAATCTCGACAAGCCGCTACCGCAGAAACTGGCTGGGCGAGCGGGCCTCAACGTGGAATTTCTGCCGTCGATCTACATGGGCAAAGCGTATCTGGTGGACGGAACCAATGCGGGAATCTTCCCGCGATCGCCGAACGACGCAATGACGAAGGTCTTGCCCTTGGCAGATGAACCGAAAAAGGCCTACTACCTCGAGGACTGGGACAAGGCAAAGGGTTACACCGAGCCGCTGCCATTTGCAGAGGGAAAGAGCATTACCCTCGGAATTGACGACGCGTTGGCCCGAGTGAATGTAGTGTCGGACACCGCCGACCTCATGCTGTTCGATGGGCGCAACCGCGCGCAGAACGGTTGGTTCGTGCTGCGTTCACTGATTCCTTCTGGAAAAACCACAGGCGCCATCGTATGGCATATCCATCCGGACGTGATTCCAAATTGGACGCGGCCGCCGATGATCGCTCATAGCCAGGTGGGTTATGCGCCCGGCTTCTCCAAGGTGGCAGTGCTCGAACTCGATCCGAAATACAACGGTCCGAAGACGGCCCGAGTGTTGCGCCTGACGCAGAGCGGATCTTACGAGAAGGTCTTCGAGGGTGCGATTACGCCCGCGACGCCGTGGCTGCGCTACGTGTATTCGAAATTCGATTTCACTTCGGTGAAGGAACCCGGCCTGTACGTGATCGAGTATGCGGATCAGCGCACGGCCCCGTTCCCGATTTCTCAGGACGTCTACGCCAAGATTTGGCAGGACAGCCTTGACCATCACATTGCGGAGCAGATGGATCACGTCGCAGTTCGCGAAGGATACCGCGTGTGGCATGGCGCTTCGCACCTGGATGATGGGCGTATGGCGCCGGTGGTCGGAGAGCAATTTGATGGCTGGAACCAAGCCACGGCGACGGATGGAAAGTACAAGGGCGGCGATCACATTCCTGGGATGAATGTCGGCGGATGGTATGACGCTGGGGATTTCGACCTCGAGGAGCCGGCGCAACTGAGCGTGATTCAAAGTCTGGCGCTTGCGTATCGCGAATTTCATCTCACCTACGACGAACTTACGGTAGATGAAACCGCGCGCGAGGTGGAGATGCACCGCCCCGATGGAGTGCCGGATACGGTGCAGCAAGTGAAGCACGGCGCGCTGCTCATCCTCGCGCAGTTTCACAACATCGGCCACGCCATCCGAGGCACCCATGAGCCAGATCTGCGGCAGTACACGCAGTTGGGCGACGGCGCGTCGAAAACGGACGGTCGCATTTACGATCCGAATCTCGGTCCGAAAGAAACGAAGGGTGATTATTCGGGCAGACCGGACGATCGCTGGATCTTCACTACCAACAACCCGTTTTTCCAGTGGAACGCCATCGCAGCACTGGCAGCGGCTGCGGATACGCTGAAAGGCTGGGACGACGCGTTAGCGAAAGACTGCCTGGACACCGCGATCAAGGCTTGGAACGAGGAGAAAGCTCATCCAACGGAGAATTCGACGGGCGGCGGATTAGGCGGTGCGGCTCCGGCAGGTGCGCCGGGAGGTGGCGTGCTGGCCGCGTCGCAGGGCGCTATCGCTGGTTCTCAAGGCGCAGGGAACGCAACGACGACCGCGGGTGCTCCGACAAGCACCGGCTCGACTGCGCCACAGACAGCTCCCCCGGCAAATCCAGGCCGTGGAAGATCTGGTCCCGGGCTGGAGTGGGCCGCGGCGCTGGAATTGACCATCGCCACGAATGGTGCGGAGCCTTACAAGTCTCGGCTAAAAGAATTGCTCCCGCAGATGATCATGGCGCAACAGTTGGATATGCGGGGCTGGAGCGTGGTGAGAGCTTTGCCTTATCTGGGCGCCGGCGAAAAAGATCAAGTGCGCGAAGCGGTTAAGAAATATATGGCCGGTTTGGATGGACAGCTGGACGCTACGCCGTTTGGGGTACCACCGAGTCTTGGCGGTTGGGGCGGATCGGGCGCCGTGGTGGACATGGCCATCCGAATGTATTTTCTGCACAAGGCATTCCCGGACTTGGTCAGTCCCGACTACACACTTCGCGCGGTCAACTACATTCTCGGCACCCACCCGGTGTCCAGCACTTCGTATGTGGCTGGGGTGGGAACCGTATCGAAAACGATGACCTACAGCAATAACCGCGCGGACAATTCTTACATTCCGGGCGCCGTCATTCCTGGATACATCATCATCAAGCCGGATTTCCCGGAGTGTATCGATGACTTCGGATTTCTGTGGTTCGAGGATGAAGCCGTGGTGGCCGGATCGGCAAGCTGGGTGGTGGCGGGTAATGCGGCGCAAGCGATCATTCAGGAAGCGAAGTAGAGCCGGCGTTGAAAGCGCTTAGCGTCTTCGGGTGGCCCAGACTTTAGAAGGGAAAAAAGCGATCTCACCCGTTCATGACAGTCATCACTGGCAGCTCGCTTGAAAGCAGAGACTTTTGCTGAAGAACGGCATCACATGATTTTGAAATCGGTCGGCTACTCTGCTTGTGTGTGTGCCGGAATACACCTCGAAGGCATTCGCGATTCCATAATTGTCTAGCGCCTCGTGAAGCTTTGCGGTATCGACTCGCAAACCGTCCTGGTCACCTACATCGATCGAAATAGCGCGATACCGGCGGAAACCTCCGATGTACTGATCCATGAAAGCGAGCGGCGCGTTTGCAGCCCATTTCGCTAGGACGTCCGGCTGCGGCGCTCCTTCTTTCGAAGGCAGATCGAGATAGAGTGGAGGATTCTTTGGGTCGGGAGACCATGCGGCAGCCGATGCCAGCGTGGCGCGCGCAAAGAACTGCAGGCTTGCAGAGTCCGCAGGCGTTTTGACAGCTTCGAGGCTTTTCGCGATCTCCGGGCTCACCGGTGGCCGAGGGGACAAGCAACACGGACTCATGATGTACAGACTGCCGAATACGTCCGAATGCTTCATGCCGATGCGCGTAGCTCCGTACCCTCCCATCGAGTGGCCAACGAGTCCGCGGCTCTGGCGATCTGGAATCGTGCGGTAATGCGCATCGATGTATGCGACGAGATCATGGGAGATAAACTGTTCGAAGTCGCCGGTAGTGACGGAACTCGAATACATGGAACCG
>DATHMO010000316.1:0-31594 GCA_035486995.1 Bryobacteraceae bacterium | reverse complement strand
CGACACCATGACGCAGCGGCCGCGGTCCTGACGCTCGCCCATGCTGGGCACATCGATGCCGAGATGAGCGATCAATACCGCACGTTCGCCGGAGCAAGCCGTTTCCTCCACGATCTGGTCCAGTTTCCCGGCTGCGCCACGTTCTGCCCGGCGGCTTCGTTCGTCGCGTTTGACAAGGACACTGGAAAAGCCGCTGGGATTTCGCTCACGAGCTTCGTTGGCTCTCGCGTCGCGCACCTCGCCGAGCTTTGC
The DNA here is from genome assembly GCA_035486995.1 of Bryobacteraceae bacterium. Taxonomy (GTDB): domain Bacteria; phylum Acidobacteriota; class Terriglobia; order Bryobacterales; family Bryobacteraceae; genus Palsa-89. Next base: position 31,342 of record DATHMO010000316.1, on the reverse strand, counting down.
GTCGCGCCGAACGCCCAGGGCGCCGGCTTGGGGCACGAACTGCTCCGCCAATCGGCTGAAACGGCGGCAGGCGCCGGCGCGGAACGCATCAGTCTTACCGTGACCGCAAGCAACGAAGAGGCGATCCGGCTATATACGCGCTTCGGCTTCCGTGAATCGCGCCGGTTCTGCGCCTACGCGTGGGAAAAGCCCTGAAACCCGGCCGCCGCTCCGCGCGTTAGTATTCTAGTGGGCGCTCTCGTTGTGCTTCGTTCCGTTTACTCATTCTTGTTGGCCTGCGTGCTCACCGCGTCGCTGGCCGCCGACGACGACCTCGTGTTCAAAAGCGACGTGTCGCTGGTTCGCGTCGACGCCCAGGTGGTGGACTCCTCCAATCGCACCATCACGCACCTGCAGGCCACCGATTTTGTGCTGAAGGAAGACGGCCGCGTTGTTCCCATTCGTAATTTCGCCAGCGAAAACATGCCCGTGGACGTGCTCTTTCTGCTGGACGTCAGCGCCAGCATGCGGCCCCATGTGCAGCGGATCGCCGATGCGTCGGGCCAGGCGTTGACCGTACTTGGCAAAGACGACCGCATGGGCATCATGGTCTTCGACCGAAACACTCGCGTGCGGCTCGGGCTCAACAACAATCCTCAGGACGTGCAGCGAGAATTCGACCGTCTGCTGCGCCAGGAGCGTTTCAACGGCGGAACCGATATCACACGCGCCATGCTCGACGCCGCGGATTATATGCGCCGCGAGGGACGCCGTGATGCGCGCCGCGCCATCGTGATCCTGACGGACGATCAAACCGAATTCGACCGGGACGACGCGGGTGTCGAGCGGGCTTTAGCTCGCGCCGATGCGGTGATGTGCGCGCTCATCGCTCCAGACGCTGGACAGTACGGCGGCCGTCGCGGGGGCGGACAACGGCCCGGAGGATGGGGCGGCGGTGGTGGCGGCCTGGGCGGGGGTTTGGGCGGCGTGATCTTCGGCCAGCCGCACGGAGGGGGCAATGGCTACCCAAGTGGAGGTGGATCGGGCAGGGGAGGATCGGGCGGCTCGCACACGGGGTCGGCTGGTACCGCGGAGATCGCGCGCGATTCTGGCGGCGACAGTATGTCCGTCAACGATGCCGAGGCTCTAGAGGACACGCTCGCGCGCCTTCGCAAACGCTATACGTTGTACTTCAATCTCCCCGACGGCGTGCAGCCCGGGCAGGAACGCAATATCGAAGTGGATCTTGCTCCGGAAGCGCGCCAGCGCCATCCCGACGCCGAGGTTCGGTACCGCCGCGCGTCGATGTTATCCAATGGGTCTCGCGACAACCCTGAGCCGATTCACGTGACACGCGCTCCGAGCGATTATCCGGCTCCGTCGTCATCATCTCCCTCCACGGACGCTCCATCAGCTCCCCACCGGCGCGTTGCAGTGAACGAAGACGGCTCGCCGATCGCGCCGCTACCCAATCCCGATCAGCAGTAACTCACCGTTAGCAGCCTCCCTTTTTGCAAAACCGCGTTTTGCAAGACATTGTAAGGAAGCACAACTTCTCCACCTCCTCTGGGTAGAGAAAAGAAAGGGAGCTTTTTTCGCGACGCTGATCGCGAAGTGGGAAGAACCGTTGCGTATCTTCGTTTTCGTTCTCTGGCTGAGTATTGCCGCAGCTGCGCTCGCGCAAGTCAACGTACTGAACGTAAATTACGATCAGCAGCAGACCGGCGCCAATCTGCAGGAAACCAGCCTCACGCCACAGATCAACTGGAGCACGTTCGGAAAGCTTGGCACCCTTCCGGTGGACGGGCAAGTATATGCTCAGCCCCTGTATGTGTCCGGCGTTGCGATCGGCGGCGCGAAGTACAACGTGCTTTATGTCGCGACTATGGGCAATAGCGTCTTCGCATTTAATGCCGATGCACCGCAATCCTCCACGCCTCTCTGGTCGGTGAATCTGGGCCCGACGATTCCTTCCGGCGTTTTCAACTTCACCGACATTCTTCCTGAGATTGGAATTTTGGGCACACCAGCGATCGATGCCAACGCGCAGGTGCTGTACGTGGTCGCCGACACAATGCCCTCCGGGGCTTCGAGCAATCCTGTTTTTCAATTGCACGCGCTCTCGCTGATCGATGGCCATGAGATGTTCGGTGGACCGGTGCAGATAGCCGCGTCCGTACCAGGAACCGGCGCGGGGAGCGACAGCGGAACCATTACGTTCGACCCCTTCTGGCAATTACAAAGGCCGGGTTTGATTTTGGCGAACGGAACACTTTACATCGCCTTTGGATCGCACGCCGATACCGGCAACTATCAGGGATGGCTGCTGGCATACAACGCGTCCACGCTCCAGCAGACCGCGGTTTTCAACAGCGCTCCCAACGGACGGCAGGCAGCCTTCTGGCATTCGGGGCGCGCGCCGGCGGTGGACTCTAACGGCGATGTTTACGCCGCGACGGGGAATGGGGATTTTGACGGAATGGCCAACTTCGGCGAATCTGTACTTCGTCTCGACGGCGGCAATCTTTCCCTCCTCGACTGGTACACGCCTCAGGAATGGAGCGATCTGAACAATCAGGACGAAGACGTCGGCTCGGCCGGAGCGATCTTGATTCCGAATACGAATCTGTTGCTCAGTGGCGGCAAGTCGGGATTGCTTTATCTGATCGAGGATACTTCGATGGGACATCTGGGACCCGATATCACGAGCACGGTCCAAGGCGTCCAAGTAAATCCGTGGGGCATGTTTCAGATGGCGCTGTGGAGCAATCCACAAATCGGAGCGTCGAAGCCGACAGCCGTCGTATACGAGTTCGAGCCGGCCGGCTCGCTGAAGGCATTTGAAATCGTGAACAACCAACTCAATGCCTCGATTCTCTCGGAATTCACGCCTGCAACTGCGTCCACCTACGCGGGGCTTTCTCTTTCGGCCAACGGCGGAACGAACGGGATCGTCTGGCTGACGACCGGCAACTACGCCGTGGACGGCATCCCTGGCACTCTGCACGCGCTCGAAGCGGCCAATCTCGCCAATGAGCTGTGGAACAGCGATCTCAACAGCACGCGGGATCAGCTCGGCGGGCTCGCGAAATTCGTGGGCCCCGTGGCAGCGAATGGGCGCGTGTATGTTCCGACGTTTTCGAACACGGTGCAGGTGTATGGGCCACTGAACTCCGGGCCGGCGACGGTTCATCCGACCATTTCGTCAGTAGTGAATGGCGCGAGTTTTCTGGAGGGCGCTGTCGCTCCGGGCGAGTTGGTGACCATCTTCGGCGCCAATCTCGGGCCATCTTCGGACGCGTCAAGTTTCCTGGACGGCGATGTCATCGCCAATACCATCGCTGGGACGCAAGTGACTTTCGGCGGAATCGCCGCGCCGCTCCTATTCGCATCTTCCAGCCAGATCAATGCAGTGGTCCCATTCGGTGTCACGGGATCGACAACGCAGGTTCAAGTGCTGCAACAGGGCAAAGCCGTCGCGTCCAGCATGGTGGCAGTGCAGCCCGCGTCCCCGGCGTTGTTCGCGTTTAATGCCAGCGGCGGCGGCCAAGGAGCGATTCTCAATCAGGATTTAAGCGTGAACTCGGAGACCAATCCAGCGGCGCCGGGTTCGGTAGTGGTCCTTTACGGTACCGGAGGCGGAGTAACCAAGCCCGCCAGCACGGATGGTCTGCTCACACCGGTTTCGCAGCCCTACCTTGTGCCAATGCTTCCGGTTTCAGTTTCGATCGATAACAAGCCGGCGCAGGTGCTCTATGCGGGCGCGGCTCCCGGCCTAGTTGCTGGGGTGATGCAGATTAATGCCGTGGTTCCCGCCAACGCGGGCGCGGCAACGACCGATCAAGTGGTTGTCACCATCGGCGGCATCGAGAGCCCAACGGCAATCACGATTACTGTGCAGTAGGCTGAGTTAAGCTAAGATCGAAAACGATGCTCCGGACCACGCTGTTCCTTCCTCTCGCGATTCTCTTTGCCGCCACGCTTGCTCCGGCCCAGCAACCGGCCGCTCCTCCGGCTGGAGGACGCGCTCCACAACCCCAGGCCATCCAGCAGGTGAAACCTGGGTTGTACATGATCACCGGCGCCGGCGGCAATACGACGGTCCGCGTGACGAGCCAGGGATTGATCGTCGTGGACGGAAAACTCCCCGGCCAGGCGAACTACGACGCGTTGATGGCTCTGATCAAAGGCGTGTCGGATCAGCCGATCAAGTACCTCATCGTGACTCATCATCATGCCGATCACACCGGCAACAATCAAAGGTTTTTGGACGCGGGCGTACAGGTGGTGGCGCATGAGAATCTGAAGAAGAATCTGGCTACGTACGCCGTGGATCCAAAACCTGCGCCGCCCAGCATGACTTACGAGGGCGCCGAGCACACGCTGAGCCTCGGAGATGTAAAGGTGGAACTGCATCACTTCGGACGGGCTCATACGAGCGGCGACACCGTCGTGTATTTTCCCGATCTGAAAGTGGTGGCGGTGAGCGATGTTGTCACTACCGGCAAGACCGGGCCGCTGATCGATTATGCGGGCGGCGGAAGCGCGACCGACTGGACGAACGTGCTGGCTGGTATCCTGTCGCTGGATTTCGACGCGGCCATTCCCGGCAATGGCGACGTGCTGACGAAGGCCGATGTGCAGGCCTATAAGACGAAGTTCGATACGGTGATGGCAAGAGCGCGGGATCTGGTGCGCATGGGAGTGCCGCAGGATCAACTGCTCATGCAGATCAAGACGGACGATATCGGATGGGCGCCGCGCGTTCCGAAGGTGGATGCGTTTTATGCGGAATTGTCGGAGGCGAAATAGTTATGATGCGACGAGCGCTTCTTTTGTTGTTCGTGGCCGTGAGCGCCGTGTTGGCGCAGGGCAATCCGGATTGGCACGCGGAGTTTCCCCCGTTTCAAATTGCGGGGAATCTGTACTATGTCGGCACCGCCGACCTCGCCGTTTACCTGATCCATACGCCGCGGGGCAACATCCTGATCAACTCCGACTTCAAGCAGGATCTGCCGGTGATCAAGAAGAGCATCGAGCAGCTTGGATTCAAGTACAGCGACACGAAAATCGTCCTGATCAGCCACGCGCACGGCGATCATGATGAGGGAACAGGCGTGATCAAGCAAGAAACCGGGGCGAAGTTGATGGTGATGGATGCCGATGTCGCGGCGGAGCAGAGTACCGCTTCGGGGCGTCCCGCAGCGCACGTGGATCGGGTGCTGCACGATGGCGACACGGTCGCGCTGGGCGGTTCGAAGCTAGTAGCGCATCTCACACCGGGCCACACTCCTGGATGCACCACGTGGAGCATGCAGGAGAAGGATGGAGCGCGCACGTTGAACGTGGTGATCATCGGCAGCCCGAACGTGAATCCCGGCTATATTCTAGTCGGAAACAAGAATTATCCGCAGATCGCCGACGATTACGTGAAGACATTCGCGGTGCTGAAGAGTCTGCCTTGCGATGTCTTTCTAGGTGCGCACGGCGCCTACTTCGGACTGAAAGCGAAGTACGACAAGATGAAGGCCGGAGACAAGAACGCGTTCATCGATCCCGACGGGTATAAAGCCTATGTCGCCGAGCGTGACGACACTTTCCGCAAAGAGTGGGAGCGGCAGAAGCAGAACCCCGGCTCCGGAGCACCCTAAATTTCAAGTTTCCCGGTGCTGTCGCCAAAGCTGTCTTGATGGACGCTTAGTTTATCGAGCAGCGACAGCATCAAATTCGACATCGGCGTGTGCGCGGGATATGACATATGCCGGCCGCCTTGCAGAGTGCCGGATGCGCCGCCCGCGACTACAATGGGCAGCGGGTCGTGATCGTGCTGGTTGCCATTGCTCATACTGCTGCCGTAGAGAACCACCGAATGATCCAGCAGATTGCCGTCGCCATCGGGAGTGGCCTTCAGCTTGTCGAGGAAGTAAGCCAGCATCTGCACGTGATATTTGTTGATCAGTGCAAAACGATCCATGTTGGCGCGAACGTTGGAATGATGCGATGCCCCGTGGAATCCGTCGCGCACGCCGCTGGCCGGGTACGTTGCGCCGCTGGTGTCGCGCGCGTACATCATGGTTGAAATGCGCGTGATCTCGGAGCGATAGGCGAGGACCAATAGATCGAACATCAGTTTGATGTGATCTTCAAAAGCCTCGGGAATTCCGACGGGCGCTTCGGGAAGATTCACGTCGTTAGCGGATTGCTCGGTGGCCTTTTGGATGCGGCGCTCGATTTCGCGAATGTCGTCAAGATATTCGCTGAGGCGCGTGCGGTCACTGGGATCGAGCTTGCCTTGCAGCCGCGCTACTTTGTCGGTGACCGAGTCAAGGATACTGCGATCCTGCAACTTCCGCGAAAGGCGCTGCGCCGAGTTCGTTCCATCGCCAAACAGCCGCTCGAACACCACCTGCGGACTGTTTTCCATCGGCAGCGGCAGCGTCGGCGTGCGCCAGGCGATAGTGTTGAAATACGCGCAACCGTAGCCCGAGCCGCAGTTCAAGCCGACCTCTTCGATGCCGAGTTCGAGCGATGGCAGCGGCGTGTCTTGACCGATGTGCTGCGCCAGCACTTGGTCGATAGTCATGCCAGCATGCACGGAACCCTTCTCGGGATGCGCACCGCTCAAAAAAACGGCGGCGGAACGCGCATGATCCGCGCCGGCATCGGAACCAACACCGCTGGCTTGCGGATGAGCAAGATTACTGACTACGCAAACGCGGTCGCGCAGCTTTTCGAGCGGCTTCAGGGATTCCGTGAATTCGAAACCGGAGCCTTCCTGCGCGGGAGTCCACTTGTCCATCGTCGCCCCGTGCGGGACGTAGATGCCGCAGAACCTGGTTTTGGAGACCGCTGCGGTTTTGCCTAGCGGCGTTTGCGCGGGAATCATCGAGTCGAGCAGCGGCAGCGCGAGCGTGACGCCCATGCCCCGCAAAAACGTGCGCCGTGGCAAATGCTTTTTAGTAATGAACATCTTCCCTCGCCTCTTTCATTCTCATCTGAAACGGAGCGCTCTGCACGATTCCCAAAACCAGCTCTGAAAACCGGTAGCGATCTCCGGCCGCGTCCTTCATGATGGCCCGCACCACCGGCATGTCGTAGTATTGCGTTTCGCGACCGACGCCATACATCAACAATTTTTCGGTCATGGCGCCGACAAAAGCCTCGGGACGATCCAGCAGGGCCTGGCGTAAGCTGGACGGCCCATCTACTTTGGTTCCATCCACCAATTGGCCGGCCGCATCGATCTTAAATCCAGCATCGGCATCGCGCCATTGGCCGACTCCATCGAAATTCTCGAGCGCGAGACCAATGGGGTCCATGATCTTGTGGCATCCGGCACAGGCCGGATTGGCGCGGTGTTGTTCCATGCGATCGCGGACCGACGTCGCGCGCGCCTGTTCCGAGCTTTCCTTCAGCGGCGGAACGTTGGGCGGAGGCAAGGGCGGCGGACTCGCGAGCAGGTTTTGCAAAATCCACTTGCCGCGCTGCACGGGGGACGTACGATTGGCGTTGGAAGTGACCAGCAACATGCTTCCCTGCCCCAGCAGGCCGCGACGTGCGTCGCTGGGGACCGGAACGCGGCGGAAGTCGGGACCATAGACGCCGGGAATACCGTAATGCTTGGCCAAGCGCTCGTTCACGAAAGTATAGTCGGCGTCCAGGAGATCCAAGACGGACCGGTCCTCATGCAGGATGCTTTCAAACAGCATTTCGGTTTCGTGCTGGAAGGCCTGGCGCAAGTTGTCGTCGAAGTCGGGAAACTCGCGGCCATCGGGGTTGGAGCTTTTGAGATCGCGAAGGTAGAGCCACTGGCCAGCGAAGTTGGTGGTCAGCGCGTGGGACCGTTCGTCGGCCAGCATCCGCCGCGTTTCGCGCTCGAGCACGGCCGGGTCGTGCAGTTTGCCTTGAATCGCGAGCGTCAGCAGCTCGTCGTCGGGAATGCTGGACCACAGAAAAAACGACATGCGCGAGGCTAGCTCGGTATCGGAAATTCGATATGGCTCCCCGGGCGTGGCGTTGAAGGGCGCCGGTTCGAATCGGAAGACAAATTCAGGGTCGGCCAGGATGCGGCGCAACGCGATTTCGATACCGGCTTCAAACGTGCCGCCCTTGTTGCGCTGCTGCTGATAGAAGCTGAGTAGCGATTCGATATCACTATCCGCCGGCGCTCTTCGAAACGCTCGGCGAACGAGATTAGACAGAATCTTGCGCGCGCACGGAATCTCGTCGGCGGGTGCGCTCGGGTGACATACAAAAATTCGCCCCCGGCTGGGTGTGTCGCCGGAGCCAGTGGCATGGTAAGGACCGGTGATGTCGACGCGCGCAAGGTGGGGCACGGTATCGTAGCCATACTGCATGCCGATGTTCGGATCGAAAGTGCTCGCGCCGGGCCGATGCACAAGATCTTCGTTGGCCGCGTAGCTTTTCTCGAGGAACGCGACGCTGATGGTCTGCGGACCAGCCTTGGCGTTCAACTTGAATTCAAGATGGATATCCGGCGTCATCTTCACTCGCTCGGCAAGTGGATCGGCGGACGGATCAGTAAGCGGCGGGGGCGCCGGTTTGCCCGACGCCTTCATGAAGAACATCGGCACGGGGTCAAGCTGGTACAACTTGACGCGTTGGCCGTTGAGAGTGACTTCGATTTCTTGGCCCTCGGCTCCCTCGCCGAAGACTTGGCCGAAGCTGAGCTTCATCAGCGACAGTTTGATGAGATACTCGCCATCGAGCGGAAAATTATGCCGGATGACGGTGCCGCCGCGCGTTCCGAGCGGGAGGCCATCGAGCGTTTCGGTTTGTGAGAGATCGCCTCGCACTGTATAGGTGACGTCGAGCGGAGCCGTTTCGGGATCGCCGACCGCTAGCCGGCTGACTTTAGCGGCCGCCGATACGTAACGTTCGAGCAGCGCGGGAGACACGCCCAACACGTCAGCAATATTGTCGAAGCCGTTCGAAGAATCGTCGGCGGGAAGTAGGGTGGCGGCGTCTACATCCACCGCGAGCAGGTCGCGAATGGCGTTGGCATACTCGCCGCGATTCATCCGATGCAGCGGCACACGGCCTGGGTTGGGATTCGCGGCAGCGGAGCGATCGAGCGCGTTTTCTATTGAGGCGGCTAACTCGTCGAGCGACTTCCGCTCCGGACGCGGCGCGCCCGCGGGCGGCATCATCCCGGCGCGAAGTTTGCGGACCACCTTTTCCCAAGTTTCTGCGTTGGCGCTGACGTGTTGAAGATCCAGCTTGTCGAGCTCCAGGCCGCCGGTCTTCAACTTCGCGTTGTGACACGTGACGCAGTATTGATTCAGCACAGCCTGCTGGGAATTGGCCAACATGACGGTCGCTAGCGCGACGCCTGGCAGGAGGAATTTGGTCATTGGCTGGACGAGGGGCCGGACAATTTCTTCAGCAGAGCAATGGCTTCGGGCTTGGCCACCGGAGGCCGCACGGCGAGAAAGATTCCTTGGGCGAAGATCATGGGCGTGCGACCCTCTTTGTCCTTTGCGTCGATCTTGGCGCCGTGATCGGCGAGGATCTGCATGATCGATAACCAGCCGCGATTGGCCGCGCCATGCATGGCCGTCAGCCCAAGCGTGTTGGAAGCGTTCACGGGAGCATCACGTTCCAGGCATAGTTTGACTGCTTCGACATAATCCGCCTCGCTGCGCGTATAAGTTTGGCCCGGGATCCAATTGATACCGGCCGCGGCCATCAGCGCGGTTGAGCCCTGCGTCGTTGCAATATTCGGATCGGCGCCATGCTCAAGCAGCAGACGCATCACTTCGATGTCGCCCGAAAGCGCCGCGCGCACGAATGGCGTCTCACCGTCAAAGTTCACCCAGGAGGCGTCGAACTGCATCAGACCATGAACGGGAACTGTGTCGGTTTGGAGATTGGGATTAGCGCCTTTTTTGAGCAGCGCCTGGATCAGATCGAGAGGATCGCGCCCGTCGGTGGGAAGATCGCCGTATTTTTCGTGGTTAAAGTTGCGCAGATCGATGGCCGCGAAAAGGGGCCCACGGTGATAATCATCGGCCGCATTGGGATCGGCGCCGCGATTGAGCAGTTCCGCGGCGAGCCCTACTTGACCGTTCAGCAGCGCGATGATCAGAGGTGTCGTGTGATTGCCGGACGGCTCCTCGACCTTCGCTCCGCGATCCAGCAGCAACCGCATCATCGAGGCGTTGCCATCGCGAATCGCGAACAGCAGCGGCGTCATTCCTCCATTGGGCGTCGGCAGGGCACGCTGGCGTATGATTCCAACGCCCGAAGCCGCGGCGGGACGGGCCGGCACGTACTCGCCTTTGGTGATCGTGACGTTGGTATGGGCGTTGATGTCGGCCCCACGCGCCACAAGCAGTTCCACTACATCGGCGTGATTTTCAAGAACGGCCCACATCAACGCGGTTTGCCCATGCTCGATGTCCTTGGCATTCACGTTGGCGCCGCGATCGAGAAGCAGCTTGACCGCATCGATCTTGCCAACTCGAGCAGCCGTCATCAAAGCAGTCTCGCCACCCGGATTGGCGCTGTTCGCATCGACGCCGGCGTCCAGAAGTTTGCGGATCATTGCCGCGTTACCATTCATTGCGGCAATCGCGATGGGCGTGACGCCGTACCGATTCGCAGCCTTAACATCCGCGCCAGCTTTGATCAACGCTTCGGCGCCCGCGAGATCATCGTGGCGGACGGCCCAGTGCAAAGGTGTGGTGCCGTCGGGATCGGCGACACGCCCGTCGGCGGCGAGCGCAAAGCCCGCGCTCAAGCAAAACAACAGCCCGACTAACAGGGTCTTTCGGCCCATCTGCTTGCCTCCAAGACAACCTTACACTACGGTAATCTATTGTATTCCATGACACGTAAGCTTGTTTCAGCGTTTTTGCTCTCAGCGGCCGCTTCCTTATTGGCCCAACAGCCTGCGGCGCCAAGAGGCGCAATTGACGGCCGCCTGACATGGTTCGATCGGCAGGGCAAAGCGGTTGGCACGATCGGAGAGCCGGGCGTCTATCGGACGCTGACGATTTCGCCCGATGGCAAACGTATAGCCGTCGAGCGCACCGATCCGCAAACGCAGAACAAGGACATCTGGCTGATGGACGCCGCCAGCGGCGCGTCGACCCGGTTCACGTCCGACCCCGGCTGGGAAGCGTTTCCCACCTGGTCGCCGGATGGCAGCCGCCTTGTCTTCACGTCGAATCGGGGCGGAGTTTTTGACCTTTACCAAAAGCCAGCGAACGGTGCGAGCGCCGAAGCGTTGTTCTACCAATCGAGCGAGGGAAAGGGGCCGAACAGCTGGTCGCCCGATGGAAAATTTCTGATCTACTACAGCATCGGACAGCCCACCCATTTGCGGCTGCTGGCTGTTGACGGCGCGCCGGACCGCAAGCCAGTACCGCTGGTTGATCCTCAGTTCGCGAGTGTGACTGGCCGGTTCTCGCCGGACGGGCGCTGGATCGTTTATAACTCTAATGAATCGGGCAAGAGCGAGATCTCAGTGCGCCCATTTAACGCGGCCACAGGGATCGCTGGCGAACCGCTGATTGTGACCAGCGGCGGCGGTGGAACGCCGCTTTGGAGCGGAGATGGGAAAGAGCTGTTCTACATCGCTCCCGGCGGAATGGCGACGGCGGTGGAAGTGAGCGCGGGAGCTACGTTCCATGCCGGTGCGCCGAAACCGTTGTTCAAAGTGCCGTCAGCATTGCTGTTCTGGGATGTGGCGCCGAATACTTCGGGCGCGGGAACACGCTTCCTGATGCCCGTGCCCGGCAATTAGGATTGGACTTACGAGACTGGAGAACCAACATGCTTAGAAGAAACCTTTTCACCCTTTTGGCCGTTTCGGCGGCGATCGGCGTCGGATTCCAAATCGGCCGATCAACTACGGCACGCGCCGCCAGCAACCACGTTTTTGAAATTCGCACCTACACCGCCGAGCCCGGAAAACTAGAGGCTTTGCAGGCCCGCTTTCGCGATCACACGGTTGACATCTTCAACAAACACGGGATGACGAGCGTGGGTTATTTCGCGCCGAGTGACGACCCGCTTTCGAAAAACACGCTGATCTACATTTTGGAGTTCCCGAGCCGGGACGCGGCCAAGAAGTCCTGGGATGCATTCCGGAACGATCCCGAGTGGCAGAAGGTTCAGAAAGAGTCGGAGGCCAACGGAAAGCTGGTCACGAAGGTGGACTCCGTTTTCGCGGAGCCCACCGATTTCTCGCCCCTGAAGTAATCTACTGGCTCGCGTCAGATATCGGCGCGCCATCCAGCACGAACGTTACCAGCTTGGGCAAGCCCGGCGGCGTGGTGGGCGGAGGAAGCGGGGGGAAACCCGCCGACGCCGTTACTTTGCCCGTGCCGCCCATCAGCGAGACGTACTGTTTGCCGTCGAGCATGTAGGTGATCGGCGGGCCCATGCCGCCTTTTAGGCCGGTTTTGAGATCCAGCAGCTTTTCTCCGGTATCGGCGCGATACGCAACCAGCCGCCCGTCGGGGATCACCTCCAGGACCAGGTTCCCCGCAGTAGAAACGGTTCCGCCGCCGAGAGCGCCACCACCAACAGCGTGCCAGCGCTCGGTCTGAGTGGCCGGATCCCAAGCGACGAGTAGATTGCGCTGACCGTCGGGAGGCGCTGGACCAATGGCCGGCGGAGAAGGTCTCATTTTCGCGGGCGCCTGCGCCACGGATGCGCCAGCGGTGTCGGCAGTCGCGGCTTGCGTCGTCGCCCGGACGATTCCCAGGTTTTTTTCGCCTGGCTTGAAGACGAAGTTATCGTCGGCCCGATACGCGTTCTGGCCGCCGTTTGATGTGGGAACATACACCAGACCAGTGGCTGGATTAAAGGACATCGGCGACCAGTTGTGCCCTCCGCCTGGCCCTGGCGTCAACATCACAGCCTCGTCGCCGCCGTAGTGCGCTTCTTCGTTGATGATCGGGCGGCCAGTGACCTCGTCAAGCCCCTTGGCCCAGGTGACCTGCACCCACGGCTGGCCTGAGATGAATTGTCCGGTGACGCGATCGAGGACATAGTAGAAGCCGTCCTTGTTCGCCTGCATCAGAACCTTGCGCTGGCGGCCTTTGATGGTGATGTCGGCCAGCATCAACTGCTGGACGCTATCGTAGTCCCAGGAATCGCCGGGGACCATCTGGAAATACCATTTCATTTCACCCGTATCGGGCCGCACAGCCACCACGGAACACGCATAGAGATTATCTTTGCCCTTCGATTTGCGAAGCTGTTCGGGCCAGGGGCCGGCGTTGCCGGTGCCGACGTAAAGCAAATCAGCCTCGGGATCGTAGGCCATCCCGTCCCAAACCGTGGCCCCGCCGCCCATCTTCCAGGCCTCGGGCGACCAGGTTGCGGAAGCCTTCTTCATGGCTTCGTTTTCGAAAGGTTTGGAGGGATCGCCGGGAACTGTGTAGAACTTCCAGGCGAAATGGCCGGTCTTGGCATCGAAGGCGGAGAAAAATCCACGCACAGGATATTCGGAACCGCTGACGCCGACGATGACCTTTCCTTTGGCGATGCGCGGAGCCATGGTGATGGTGTAGTTGTCCTGCGGATAAGCGACTCGCGATTCCCACACAGGCTTTCCGGTCTCGGCGTCGATCGCCTCCAGCCGGCCATCGATGATAGGCGCGATGATCAGGTTCTGGTAAATCGCCAGGCCGCGATTCACGATGCCGCAGCAGATTCGCGGAAACACCGCTTTCTGATTCACTTCCGGATCCCACCGCCAGCGCTCTTTGCCGGTGCGGGCATCGATGGCGAAGACCACGCTCCAATTCGTAATGCTGAAGAGAGTGCCGTGCCAGACCAGCGGAGTTGCCTCCTGGTTGCCGCCTCCTTCGCCAATGTCGTAGGACCAGGCCAATCCGAGCCGTCCCACGTTCGTAGCGTCGATCTGCTTAAGCGGGCTGTAGCGGGTTTCCGCCGAATTCTGGCCGTAGGTCAGCCATTCGTCTCCGCTCTGGGCCGCGCTCTTCAGGACGGCGTCGTCCACGCGCGGGGATTGCTGGGCCGTCAAAATCGAGGCCATCAAAAACGTCAACAGGGTCGTCTGCCGCATCTCGATATCATATTGCTTTCAGCGCCAGTCCCGCTGCTACCGAGATGAATTCATTTCCGGTCCGGATGCGATCCGCGCCAAAGCGCTGTTCGAAAACGCGGCGAACCACGGGCACAAACGAGGAGCCGCCGGTGAGAAACACCATATTGACGTCGGCCGGTAGAACCCCGGAACTCGCGAGCAAAGAATCCACGCAGCCTTCAATTGCGGACACCTCGCCTGCGATCCAGCCTTCGAAGCAGGAGCGCTCGGCAACGGCATTCACCTCAAGGAAGCCATCGGAGAGCTGGAAAGGTGCGGCCATTTTCGACGAAAGATCGGATTTTGTCTTTTGGACGGACTGGTGCAAGTGATATCCGAGATCCTCGTTCACCAAATGAATTAACGCCTCGATTTTCTTCGGCTCCAGCGCCTGCGCCTGGACGCTTGCCAGCATGTTCATGGTGTCCTTGGCTTTCAAGAACGACAGATGATGCCATCGTTCGAGCTTCGCGTAAACCCAGGTTGGCACCGGTAAAATCTTGTTCATCGAGCGCATTGAAGTGCCCAGGCCGAGATGTGGCGAAACCAGATTTCGCACGATCCTCGCGTCGAACGCGTCGCCCGCGATGGCGATACCGGCGTTGCCCAGCAGGTCGCTTGCTTGGCGGCCTCGACGCCGAATGGTTGGACCGACGTGAATGAGGGAAAAGTCGCTGGTGCCACCGCCGAAGTCTCCAATCAGGATGAGCTCGTCGCGCTCGAGCGTCGACTCATAATAGTGGGCAGCCGCCACCGGCTCCATTTCGAACTCAATCTCGTGGAAGCCTGCAAGTTGATACGCCTTCCTGAGCCGATTTTCCGCGTACTGATTATCTTCTTCGGTCTCGGCGCCGACGAAGCGCACTGGGCGTCCGGCTACGGCCGACGTGATCGGAATTCCGAATTGCAGCTCGGCTTTTTCCCGCAAATCGCGAAGAATTCTAGCAATTAGATCCTCAATCCCGACGCGCCGTCCAAATACTTCGGTGGACTGGAGCGTGCGGCTGGTGAGAAAGGACTTTAGCGACTGGATGAGCCGGCCCGGGGATTCTCTGGACAGATAATGCTCGATGCCGGCTGGCCCGGTCCAAGAGACGAGCCTGTTCTTTCCCTCCTGCCGGACGTTTTCCAAGTACAGCAGGGATCGGTACGATTCGGTGGTTGCTCCGAGAAACGGAAAACGCGCCAGCTCAACGGTGGATGAATCGACTCGGCGCGCGACGGAGCTGTTTGTGGTCCCAAAATCAATCCCAACCGCGCTACGCCTCATGACCCATTCTTGAACTTTCGCCAGGTCGCATTCAATCCCTATCCGGGGGCTATCCTGAGAGTAATGAGCTTCCTCGACAATCTCGAAAACAACCTGAAGGCGATGGAATCACGAACGGAGCGGGATCCGGAAGCCCTGGCCCGTGAAGCTGCAGCGCGAGAGGCTGCCCGATCGGCCGCGCTCGAAATCGCTCCCTATGCCGAAGCTCTGCGCAACGGACCCTTCAAAGATGGCCTGCTGAGCGCTTGCCGCGATATCGGCCACCGCAGGCGAATTCTAGTGCGGCCTATCTGGGTAGATTCAACGCTCCGTCTGGAAGCAGGCGATAAGAGACTGGAACTGCGTCCGACGCCGGGCGGTGTGATGGCAATCGTTTTCGAAGGAGGCCGCGAGCAGGATCGCACTTCGATCGACCTCTCGGCCGATCCTGCCAAACTGGCTGAAAAATGGCTGGCGGGGTAATTTATCCGAAGGTCGGATCCAGAGCGGATCGCTCATGCAAATCTTTCAATTTGCCTGTCGCTCTTAGGACGCAGCGGCCGGACGGCAGCGACAACCCAAAACAGCGCAAAATAGAGGCCGAAAAGACTGGCTTGGTAGTAGGGCCATGGTACACGGTCCGCACGATAACTCATATGTCCATTACCAACGCGGATCATTTCGACGAAGGCCGCCAACTGTTCTCCTAACAACCCTCCGCCAATTCCGGCGGCCAGCGAAGCGAGGAGCATCATGAGGAGCCCGACGACCACACCTTCGTCCGGCGGATAACGGCTGCGCACCTTGTCGATTAGTAAGACTGACAAGAACAAGTAAAGCAGCACAAACGGGAGGAGTTCGCAGATAGCAATCAGGATGCTGCGTCGACCGAAATTCTCGATAATCTCTGTTCGTGAAACGCCGTGTGATTTTGCGATCTGCTGCAGGAGCGTGGCCAGGCAAGTGTTCAGATCCTCGGAGGCCGATCGCGGCGGCCCAGATGTGCCGGAGCCTGGGCGGCGGTGAGCATCCATGTATTCAACAGCCAGTTCTTCGGCGAATTCGATGTCGCCGCGAAGGTGTCTCATGTCACCAGGCTGATCGCGCTGGAGCCGCCTCGCATTTGGCTCTCCCGGCCATTTACAGTCCGGATTGCGGCCGTCGCGGCGAACACACCCGGTGACAGCAAGGATAACCAGGGGTAAAGCCGCAGCCGCAATTCTGTGGATAGCCATGACGTCCACTGAGATCCGGAGCCCAACGAAAAAAGGCCCAGAGGTGTTACCCTCCGAGCCTTCCAATTTACCTAAGAACCGATCAGAACACTAGCTTCAGACTGAACTGAGTCTGACGGGCGACGTCGGGAAGACCGCCGCTTCCTACTTGCGAGGTGATCGCGGCGCCCGTGGGGGCGAAGCAGGCTGGCGTGCTACTGAAGGTAGTGGTGGGGCCGCAGCCCGACCCTGGGTTGATGATCGTCCCGCTCGGAACCGAGAAGTTGGGATGGTTGAAGATGTTAAAAATCTCGGCTCTGAACTGGAGGCTTACCCGTTCGGTGATCCTGGTGTTCTTGGTTACACCGATATCGGTCTCCGCATACCCGGGCCCGACTATCACGTTCCTTCCCAGATTACCGGCCGAACCGTACGTCGAGGGCGTGAAGCAGTTGATGTTAAACCATTGATTGGGGGACTGGTTCGCATAGATATTGTTATTACATCCGGGTGCGTTCGGTGCGTAGTTCGGGCGCTCGTTGTCGAAAGTGTTTCCTGTGTCCATCTGGTCGCCTTCGCCGACCGAGGTATTAACGCCGGTGTGCCACGACGTAACACCGCTCAACTGCCAGCCTTCCTTCAACCGGTTGCCTTTGAAGGGGAACATATAGACAGCGTTGAACGAGATGTTGTGGCGTAGATCGAAGCTGCAGGGACCTTTGTCTGCATTCCAATCGTAGGGGTTGGTGATGGCGGACGACACGTTGTTGAAACCGAGACCGCCATACGTGTACGCGCTGTCAATGCAGTGCGACCAGGTGTAAGAGAACTGATAGACCAGATTCGCGGAGGCCCTGTGCGTAAGCCCGACCTGCAGCGCGTTGTAACTGGAATAGCTGGTCGTGTCGGTCAAATCTTGTGAACCTAGGGCAGGAACGGGCCGCGGATTCGTCAGGCAGGTTGCAGCGGGGCCCGAAGTGGGTGCGCCGAGGGGGCACGGGCCACCGTTGTCGGTCGCCAAGTAGTCCACACCATTGATCACCGTCGCGTTGGGCGAGTTGAAATCGTGGAACGCCAGCAGGTGAACGCCCCGCGTTCCCTGATAGCCGACCGTTAACAGGTTATGCCAGGGTAGTTCATGTTGGACGCTGAGAGTGTATTCGAGCGAGTACGGCGTCGTGGGTGTTCCGTAATACGTGCCGGTGGTCTGACTGAATGACGGTATCCCGCCGCCGACAAAGGGTGTCGGCCAGCCAGTGGGGAAGATTTGGATCTGGGTGTCATACGGCGGGCTCGACACGTAAGCGGACGAGAACGCGTATGTAGTGTACGGATCATGGAAAATTCCGAAACCGGCACGCACGGCGGTTTTGTGGTCCCCGAAGACATCCCATGCCAAGCCTACGCGCGGGTCGAAGTTCCTGTTGGCAGGATTGTTTTGGTAAGCGTGCGGGACGCTGACGAAATTGGGTGCAAAGGGCGGCCCCACCACATTGGTGAATTCGTTATGGATTTCGATGGGGTTAGTTTCCCAGTCGTAACGGAGGCCAATATTGATCGTTAGCTTACTGTTCACTTTCCAGTCGTCCTGAATATAGGGCTGGATAGCATCGTAACGCTCGGCCCGATAGCTGTTGGTGCCACCGTTCGGTGCGCCCTCAAACAGGAATGGATTACCGGACAAGAAACTTTGATCGCCACCGGTGAATATGTAGAAGCCGTTCCAAAAAACGAGGACATAAGGATCTAGCTGCTGCCGCTGGAACATGCCGCCGACTTTTATTGTGTGGGAACCCTTGGTCCAGGTCAGGTCATCCTTTTCGGTGAACTTGTTCTGAAGATAACGGAAAGGGTTTACGAAGGACGCCCCCAGCGGAGTGAGGTTCGGAACGGCCACGTAAGCGTCCTCTCGCGCCGGGGTAAAAATCTGCAGCGCCGCGTGCTCCGCGGGCTGCTCCTCCGAGGTCCAGGGCCGCGAGAAAGATGCGGTGAACTGGTTGATCAGATTCGGCGAGAAGATATGACGTTCACCCATCGTGAAGAACTGGTTATGGGTGGTGTCATCCAGCGGCCACAGACCGAGCCCTGCATTCGTGGTGCGGGTGCCGAAGTCGGCCTCGTACCTGGCGAAGAACGCGTCTTTCTCGGAAATATTCCAGTCGATGCGGGCCACACCGAAATCCTCGGGCGTGGTTTGAGCGCCTACAAAATTATAGATGCCGATATCAGGATTGCCATTAAACAATCCTCCATTGGCAGCCGGGTAGAGGGCCAGCATCGCCAAAGAAGCAGGGCTTACCACACACGCCGGAGGGCTGCAGTTATCCTTGACAAAGTTTCCGGTGGGCACGTAATTGATATAGGTTGTTGCCAGAAACTCCCGAATGCCCTCGTAGTTCGCGAAGAAAAAGACCTTGTTCTTCTTGATCGGGCCGCCAATGGTGCCGCCGTACTGGTTTCTGCGGAACTCAGGCACGGAAGGGCCGTCGAAAAAGCCTCGGCTATCAAGGGCGCTGTTACGGAAGAACTCATAGGCCGAGCCATGGAACTCGTTGGTGCCCGATTTGGTCACGCCGATGATGGCGCCGCCGTTGCCCGAATACTGCGCACCGTAAGTGCCGGTCAAGGTCTGAAACTCCGCAATAGCGTCGATGCCGAGCGTAGTGCCGGTTACGTCGCCTCCGGCGTTGCGCTGCCACCAGTTCAGCATGTCCTCGCCGTCGAGCGTATTGGCGTAACCTTCAGGGCGTGTCCCCGAGATGGAGTAAGCGTTGGCGACCGAAGTCAGCGCGCTCGACCCACCCTGCGGATAACTCAGAACGCCGGGTGCGAGCAGAATCAGCTGTTCCCAGTCGCGGCCGTTCAGGGGCAGTTCGCGCATCTGGGTCTGGTTCACAAGTGACGAAAGCGCGGAAGAGGTGGTTTCGACTTGCGCCACTTCCGCCGAGATGGTGACCGTTTCACTGGCCTGGCCGACCGTCATTTGAACATCGATCACGGGCGCGGCGCCGACCGTCAACGTCAGTCCGTTGCGAGCGGCGTTTTGAAAGCCTGTTTTGGAGACCGTCATCTCGTAAGGACCGATCGGCAAGTCCGCAGCGGTATACCGCCCCTGCTCATCGGTATTTTCCGTTTGAGTCGCCGATGTCGCAGTGTTCTTGATGGTGATGAGCGCGCCTGGTATGGCGGCGCCGGAGCTATCCGTTACGCGTCCCGAGATGGACGCCGTGGCCCCTTGTCCGAAAATATTCGTTGGTAGGATGGCAGCGCAGAAAAAAAGCACGCTGCCAAGAAGCAGAACTGCACGGTTCCGACAACTTATCATTACAGACACCCCTTTTAGTTGCCCGGGAATAAACTCCTGCTGGGCATTGCGAATGAACATATCACCTCTGATTCGTCATGACCAGACGAATCCGTTGATAACGGAAATCAGTCCCATTGATTCCGCGATAACAGCGTAATAAAGGCGTAGGCCGCCAAAGCCCTGGATGAGGCCCAGCCCGGAATGCGGGAGAAAAGGGTTGTTACTTGGACTCGAAGAGCTCGATATTCAGGCCGTTTGGATCCTCGACGAAAATGTTTCGAATTGTCGGGCTGAATTGAACCACTTCACCGCGCGCAGAGGTCACTGGGACGCCGGCCGCCCGCATGCGCTTCAATAAGCCGTCCAGGTCCGTCACGCGCAGCGCGACCGCGGGTGCGCCGGGGTCGGGAACACGAAGGTGGAACGGCGTTCGCGCAATGCCCTGGTACTCATAAAACGCAATCAGCGCTTTTGTTCCAGGAACAGTTGCAACCATTTCGCGATTCTTGGCGCCCGTCGCGCCGGTCATCTGCAGAATGGCAGGGTCGCTCGAAAATTCCATTTTCCCCTTGAGGTCGAATCCGAGCAGATCGTGCCAGAACTTGATGGTCGATTCCATGTCGGCGACCGTCAGCCCCATCGTAGCGCCGAAAACATTGCCGTCGGCTTGAACCCCATCGCCAGGCTTGGATTCCACCACTTCGAGGACGTAGCCGTCCGGATCGCGGATCAACAGCCCACGAACCTTCCCGTTGGCAGTGGGAATCATGGCGGGCGATCCACCGGTGGTGATCACTGGAACCTTGTCTTTTTTCATTGCGGCGAGCACAGGATCGAGATCCTTCACGCGAAGGGCGATCAGAGCCGCGCCCGGATCGGTGTGTTTGGGCTGGCCAGGATGGCGATCGACGCCTGAAAATTGCGTCAGCTCAAAACCGAAGCCCGCGTTTGGCAACCGGAGGGTGGCGAGCCGGAGTGACACGCCCGGGGAATTTGTTAGCGCGGGCACGCCGGGATTCGGAAATGGCCGCGGTTCGCCTTTCAGCCCGAACACATCGTTATAAAACGCGAGCGTGGTTTCAAGATCGTTGACCGCGTGGATGTAGTTCAGGATGCCGACCACTGGGACACCAGTGTTCGGAGCGGGACCAGTCTGCGCGAATAGGATAGAGGAGAACGAGAGTGCGAGGAGATAGGGTTTCACTTTTGGACCGCCTTTTCCGCGTCTGCTTTTTCTTCGGCGCGAGCCGCGCTCAGGCGATTGTGCATCGCGTGGTTTCCTTCATGGCATGCGTACTCAAAGATTTGATAGCCGGGCTCGTGACGGATGGGGAACTCCACTGTCCAGGGCGCAGTGAAGGTCTTGGGATCGTCAATGGTGACCTTATAGTCGATGGTATCGGCATCGATGCGCGTGAAGCGCTCCGTCAGCTTCAAATCTTCGCTATAGGGAACGCCGCCGACATCCACCTTGCCGCCGATGAAATTCGTGGTTTCCACCACCAGCGTGTCGCCTTCAAAATGCCCGCGCGGATCGCCCATGTACGAGCGGAGCCCTGGGCCGGCATGCGGACGCCCGTCGAGCGGAATAATGCGGGTTTCATGAATCATCTCGTAGCGGATCGCGACCATCCCGGGAGCCTGAAAGATTTGCGACCCGTTGCCATAGATGGAGGGAAAAAACGATCCGGTAACACCACGCGTGATGCAGCGGTCATAGGAGCTCAAATCCAACCACGACGCCGGGCGCATGTTGTAGTACTGGGGCTGCGCGGCACGGCGCTTCTCTCCTTCTGGAGTGAGAGCCGGTATTCGGCCATCCGGTGGATCCATCACTAGCGATGTCAAACGCGACGCATGCCTGGCGTATTCAATCCATTGGGCGGGAGCCGCAGCCGCATCCACACCCGCATTCTTAACTTGAGACCAGAATCCCGTGGTGGGGCGGACACCCGTGTCGATTGTGGTTTTCTCCGAGTTCACTACTTTGGCGCGATCGGCGAATTCCTGCTCTGTAAGAAATCGCCGCGTACCGTATTTCTCGGGCCGCTGCATAGGAACGCCGTTCAGATCGTCGGTAGTGTAGACACCTTGCAAATCCGGATCGCCCCATGCAGTTTTGGCTGTCTGACCAAAGGCCAGCGAGCCCGCGCAGAGCCCCAGCACCAGGAACAAAGATTTAAATTTCATGGGCGTCTCCTTACTGCTTCTTTTTGCGAACGTCGCCGTACAGCAGCTCTTCAGCAAATTCAACGCACTTAAATTCCGTCAATTGTGCATTCTTTTCCGTGTGCCGGTACAACACCAGATTGATCTTCCAGGAACGAGTGAACGTTTGCGGATCTTCGATGGTGGCTTCGTAGTTCATATGATCGGCGTCGATGAGTTTGAATCGCTCCACCACATGCAACTGATCGCTATGGAAGTCGCCCGCACGGTCAAACCAGCTGTCTTCGTTGAAGCCCGTATTGTCGACCACCAGCGTTTCGCCTTCCCAATGGCCATTCGCAGTGCCCATCCACGTGTCGACCGACGCTTCGAGCGGCGTCTTCTCCATATTGATGATGCGATTCGCGCTGGCGTATTGGTATGCCATCAAGATCGATTGCGGCGTCTGCACAATCTGGAATGGATAGGGCATGTAGTTCGCTCGCGGGATACCCGCCATGTAGCACTTCACTTCTGGATCGTCCTTCCAGCGGTTCTTGAAATTCGCTTCCTTTTGCTTCAGAGCTTCGGGCTTGTATGGAATCTCGCCGCCTTCGACCACGCCCTGGCCGGATGGAATGGCGCCGACCGCGCCCAATTGAAAGAACGGCCCAGCCGATGCCGGATGATCCTGCAGGTCCCAATTGGCCGTGCTTAGGGTTTGCCAGATGCCGCTGAGGTCAGGATGTCCGTCGAAGGTTCGCGCGGCGCCGAAAAGGCTGCCGGCCGCCAGGAACGACGCTACCAACAACACCGAGTACGACGGGGTTCTCATGATCGGCTTATCTTATCGCAGTGTTTCGGATTCGGCAGTATTTTTCGCTGCATTATTCGCCATCAACTGTCGCAGCAAGTTGGCTGTGCCCTCGCGCACCGTTGGCGGGCCTCCGGCGTGTCCATGTAAACCGACACCCAGCGCCATCTCAACCGGCGTGCGGTCCTTCTTGTCCTTGACATCCAGCTTGGCGCCCTTCTCGGCGAGATATTTCACGATGTCGTCGGACGCTTGCGCACCATAATGCAGCGGCGTTTCGCCCGCATCGTCGACGGCGTTGACGTCAGCGCCCGCAGCGATCAACACCTTAATCGACTCTAGTAACTCGCTCTCGGTGGCGTAGTCCTTAGTGAAAGCGCCGGTGCCGCGGCCTAAACCGGCGGCCAGCATGAGCGCGGTGCTGCCGTTTTTCTGGTGTGCGTTGGGATCGGCACCGTGCTCCAGCAACAGACGGATCGCCGCTGAGTCCCCGTTCTTGGCTGCCCGCATCAACGGCGTAGTGCCAGTGTTCAACGTCGGCTCGCCGGGAGTGTGCGCGCGCTGCAGCGATGGCGTTTTCAATTTCGCGTTTGGATCGGCGCCGTGCGCCAGCAGGACTTTCATCAGATCCACTGCGCTCAGCTTGTCCGTGGATGGCCGCTCCGGCCGGCCGAAAACTTCACCCAGCGTGTCGACGTCGACAGCCGCATAAAGTGCACCCGTACCGGACGTGTCAGTAATGTTCGGGTCTGCGCCTTTCTCCGTGAGCATCGCGGCAGTGTCGAAGTGGCCATTGATGATCGCGATCATAAGAGCTGTTGTGCTGTCGGGATCGGTGAGATTGAGATTCGCCCCGGCGTCAACGAGCGTTCGCGCCGCATCGAGCGAGCCCTGCCGCGCGGCGTACATCAGCGGCGTCCAACTGCCATGCGGAAGAATCGTCAGCACGCCTTCCAGGCCGAAACGGTCCTTCGCACGCTCCAGCGCATTGGTTCGCACGTTCACATCGGCGCCGTGTGCGATCAGGACCTGCTCCGCTTCCGAATGGTTCTCCTCAGCCGCCCACACGAGCGCGGTTTCGCCGTACGGCGCTCCCTTCGCGTTTACGTTCGCGCCGTGTTCGATGAGCAGGCGCACGATCTCCGGATTGCCGGTGCGAGCCGCCGTCATTAACATCGTTGTGCTGTCCGGTAGGTTGGCGTTGGCATCCGCGCCCGCATCCAGCAGCGCCTTGGCCATCGCCGCGTTCCTATTGGTGGCGGCGAGCGAGAGCGGGGTCACGCCATAGCGATTGGCGGCGTTCGGGTTCGCCCCCGCGCGAAGCAGCCGCTGGGCGGAGGGAAGATCGTCGTTATAAACGGCCCAAGCGAGAGGAGTGGTTCCATCGGCGTCCGGAGCGTTCACGTCGGCGGCCCCGAGCCAAGCGGTGGATACAATCGCGATGGCTAATGTTTTACACCAGAACATCGGTTTTTCCCGTGCTGTCGCCAAAGCGGTCCATCGGCTTTCCAAATTTCTCCGCGACATTGAGCCAGAAATTTCCGACCGGCGTGCGCGCGGGCAGTTCGATGTGCCGGTGTCCAGCGCCAACGCCTCCCCCGATCGCGATCACCGGCAGAGGATCCGTCGCGTGAACGTTGGAGTCCGCCATTCCAGCGCCGTAGATAATCAGAGAATGATCCAGCACCGACCCGTCGCCGTCGGGCGTGGATCGCAATTTCTCGAGGAATTTCGCGTACATTCCGGCGTAGTAGCTGTTGATCTTCACGCACTGAGCCATCTTATCGGGCTTGTTCAAATGGTGCGAAACGGAATGATGCTGCTCGGTGACGCCAATCTGCGGATACGTGCGCTGGCTCAACTCGCGCGACATCATAAAAGTGAACACGCGCGTGATGTCGGCTTGATACGCCACCGCGAGAAGGTCAAACATCAGCGCCACGTGATCGTCAAAGGAATCGGGCACGCCGATCGGCGCGTCTGGCGCGTCCACCTGAGTTGCGCCTCTCGCTTCCTGTTTCTGGATCCGCCGCTCGATTTCGCGCACATTGTCCAAGTAATCCGTCATGCGTGCGCGATCGCGAGGGCCGAGGCCCAAGCTTAAACTGCTCGCTTCGCCGGCGACTGAATCCAAAATACTGCGTTCGGTTTGCGTACGCGCCTGCCGCTGCGCGGGCGTTCCTGCCGCGCCGAATAGCCGCTCGAAAACCGCGCGCGGATTGATTTCCATCGGAAGAGGCGTGGACGGCGTGCTCCAGGAAATCGTATTCAGATAGGCGCAGCTAAAACCCGGCGAGCATCCGCCGACGTACCCCGTGAAATCCTCCGTCGCAACTTCGAGCGAAGGCATCGGCGTGTCCTGCCCGATCTGTTGCGCCACTACCTGGTCAATACTGGTGTTCGCGAGCACATCCTCGGCTTCGGTACGTTTCGGCCAAATGCCGGTCAAGAACCCGGCGGCGCTTACCGCATGATCGCCGAATTGGCTGCCGGGGTGCGATCGCGTGAGGTTGGTCACCACGATCAACGAATCACGAAACGGTTCCAGCGGCTTCAGAACGGGCGTAAACTCAAAGCCCGAGCCCACCGTTTTGGGAGTGAGTTCCTGCATGATCGCGCCGTTCGGGAAGTAAACCGCGCCGAATCGCATCTTGGGCTTCGCGGCGGCTTTGGCCAGCGGCACGAAGGCAGGGAGCATCGCGTCCAGCAATGGCAGGGCTATGGCCGTGCCCGCACCCCGCAAGACCGTCCTTCGGGACATCGACTTCTTCGCCACAAACATCCGCTAATTTCCTCCCCGATTTTGCGCCGATTGAACCGGAACTGGGCTGCCCTCGCCCGCCGCCATTCGCATTTGAAATGCCGGGCTATGAACGACGCCCAAGATCAGCGCGGAAAATCGATAGTTGTCGCGCGACGCGTCTTGCAAGATCGCTCGCACCGTCGGCATGTCGCGATAATCCAGCCCTCGGCCGAGCGCGTATGTCAAAAGCTTTTTCGTCATCGTCCCGGCGAACATATCCGGGCGGCTTAGCAGTGCATTGCGCAAGGACACCACGCCATCGATTTTGGTCCCGTCGGCAAGTTCGCCCGACGCATCGATCGGATTTCCCGCGTCCCGTGCGCGCCACGCCCCGATTGCGTTGAAATTCTCCATCGCGAACCCGATCGAGTCCATGGCTTTGTGGCAATTCGCGCAGGCCGGGTTGGCGCGATGTTCGGCCATCTGCTCGCGCATGGTGCGAGGTTTCTGCCCTTCCTGATTGCCTTTGAGCGGCGGGACATCGGGCGGAGGCGGCGGAACCGGCGTGCCCAAAATGTTTTCGAGAATCCACTTTCCGCGCACCACGGGAGACGTACGTTCCGCGTGCGACGTCAGGGCTAGGATGCTTCCCTGCCCCAACAGCCCGCGTCGCGCGTCGTCAGTTACCGCGATGCGCCGGAAGCGGCTCCCATAGATATCCGGGATTCCATAATGGCGCGCCAGCCGTTCGTTGACGAACGTGTAATCGGCCGTCAGCAAATTCAGGACACTGCGGTCTTCCTGCACGACGCTCTCAAACAGCAACTCCGTCTCGCGGCGGAACGATTGCCGCAGATTGTCGTCGAAATCCGGGAACAGATCGGTGTTCGGCTGCACGTTACGGAGATTGCGAAGCTGCAGCCACTGTCCGGCGAAATTATCCACCAGCGCTTCGGCTTTGGGATCGGCAAGCATGCGGCGCACCTGGCGATCAAATATGGCCGGATTCTTGAGCTTGTCTTCACTCGCCAGCTTGAGCAGCTCGTCATCCGGAATACTGCTCCAGAGGAAAAAGGAAAGCCGCGACGCCAATTCGTAACCGCTCAGATGATACGTCGCATCGGCCGAAACACCAGCGGGATCGCGTTCCATGCGGAACAAAAACTTCGGGCTCGCTAAGATTCGCTCCAGCGCCAGCTCGATGCCGCTTTCGAACCCGGCGTCATGTTTACCTGCTGCATAAAAGGTCAACAATGTGTCGATATCGGCGCCGCTCACCGGCCCCCGATAGGCTCTCCGCGCCAAGGTCGAAATGATGTGCCGTGCGCAGGCGTCATCGGTATTATGGCAAGTAAATATTCGGCGGCGGCTAGGCGTGTCCGTGGCCGCGCCGGGATGAAATGGACCAGCCACGGTCAGCGACTGCAAGTGCGGCGAACCCGACCAATCGAAATTGTCCACCGAGCTTCGAAGATAGGGCTGCAGCCGCGCCGGCTCTACCTCATCGGGGTCCGCCAGGAACGCAATCGTCACCACGTGCGGACCGGCCTTCACCGGAACCCGCACACGCATCCGCGCATCCACCGCATCGCCCGTATCGGTTGGCTTTTCAAACAGCGACGCGAGGTCGGCCTCGCCGCCCAAGGAGGCCAGATGAATCCGCTTTCCATCCAGCGCGAGCTCCACCTGATGCGGCGATTCGAGACCGCGCATGATGTTCAAATTCGTCCGGTACAGCTTGGCTTGGAACGTATACTCGCCGTCCAGCGGGAAATTGTACTGAACCTTCGTTCCGCCCACGGTTCCGAGGGGCAAGCCATTCACGTGCCGGTCCTGCGACAGATCTTGCCGGATTCGCCAGGTTTCGCTCCCCGGCGGAATGTTGGGATCGCCCACCGCCAGGGCCCCGATTTTGAGCGCGGCATCCAGATAATGTTCCTGCAGCGATGGCGAAAGCCCCAGCGCATCGGAGACGTTATCGAAGCCGAACGCGGAGTCGTCGGGCGGAAGCAAAGAAGCCGCGTCGATATCCAGCGCCAGCAGATCGCGGATCGAGTTGGCGTATTCGGCGCGATTCAGACGATGCAAAATCGGCCGGCCCGCATACGGTTGGGAAGCTTGATCGATCTGCGATTCCAGCCATCCGCTCAATACCTTGTAGGTGGCTGCGTCCGGCCGCGGCATTCCCGCCGGCGGCATGGTACCCGCGCGCAGCTTCAGAATCACCTTCTCCCAGGTCTCCGCTTGCGCCGGAATCTTGCCCAAATCCAGGGTATCCAGCGCGAGCCCGCCGGTCTTGAGGCGCTGGTTATGGCAGGTGACGCAATACTTGTCGAGGACTGCGCGATACGCCGGATCGCCAAACCCGCCGGTGGCAGTCACAAGACCCAGCCCGAGCGCTAAAATCCACCTCAGCATGCCTATGAAAAGTCTACTCCAAGTTGCATGCAATCGCCGATCTGCCGAAAGTAATCAGCAATTCTGATAGCCCGTATCAGGAGTGCCAGATCGACTTGCATGCAATCCACCGGTTACAATGCGATAGGCGACAGGAAAGGTTGGCAGCAGTGGCAATCCCGGTTCGGCACCTGGTTTTGTGCGCGGTTTCCGTGGCTTGTTTTCCGGCGGGCGTGTCGGCGCAGACCACCCCCGCAACCGAGCAAGCTGTCCTAACTAAATATTGCTCCACCTGCCACAGCGACAAGCTGCGTACAGGCGGTCTTTCGTTGCAAACCGCGGACCTGACCAACGTCGCCGGCAACGCCGAGACATGGGAAAAGGTGATCCGCAAACTGCGTACAGGCTCCATGCCGCCTCAGGGTGTGCCTCATCCCGATGCCGCGGCTGTGAATGAGCTGGCTTCGTTTTTAGAAACATCCATCGATCGCGCGGCGGCGGCGAGTCCCAATCCCGGACACGCGGCCATGCACCGGCTGAACCGCGCCGAATACGCGAATGCGATTCACGATTTGCTGGCGTTGGACGTCGACGCCACGGCTCTTCTGCCTCCTGACGACGAAAGCAGCGGCTTCGATAATATCGCCGACGTTCTCCGGATGTCTCCCTCGCTGATGGAGCGCTATCTCTCGGCATCCTGGAATATCAGCCGTCAGGCGGTGGGCAACATGAGTATCGCTCCGGCGACCACCACCTATCGCGTTCGGCCCGATCTTTCACAGGACCAGCACATCGAAGGGCTTCCTCTCGGAACCCGCGGCGGCATTCTGGTGCACCATGATGCACCGTTGGATGCGGAATACGTAATCAAATTGCGGCTGTGGCGCAATACCTTCGACCTGATGCGCGGCATGGAGGATACCCATCAGATCGAGATCAGCGTGGACGGAAATCAGGTGCGGCTGGTAACGGCCGGTGGCCACGACGAATTTCTCCGGATGACAGCTAATCCCGGCGTGTTCGGCGCCGAGCTCGACAAGCAGCTGACGGTTCGTCTTCCGTTGAAGGCGGGCCCGCACGTGATCGCTGCGTCCACTCTCCTGCGCAGCCACGCCGAGAAGGACGATCTGATCAAGCCGTTCCTGCGAACCACAATTGACGGCCTCGACATCATGGGGGATCCTTCTGTGGATCGCCTCACCGTCGAAGGGCCGCTCAATGCAACGGGCCCTGGCCACACGCCATCGCGCACGAAGATCTTTGTATGCACGCCGTCCAGCGCAAAGGATGATTTGCCATGCGCGCGCAAGATCATCACCGCGCTTCTCCGCCGGGCTTACCGCCGGCCGCTCACTGATAGCGACCTTGAAACTCCGCTCAGCTTTTATCAGCGGCGTCGCAACAGCAACGGCAGCTTCGAGGCGGGAATCGAATCGGCGCTTCAATTTATCCTGTCGAGCCCCGAGTTTCTGTTCCGGTTTGAGCCCGATCCGAAGGAGGTCGCTGTCGATGCGGCGTATCAGCTCGGCGACGTCGCGCTGGCTTCGCGCCTGTCCTTCTTCCTATGGAGCAGCGCGCCCGACGACGAGTTGCTGAATCTGGCGGCGCAGGGGAAGCTGCACGAGCACGCGGTGCTGGAACAACAGGTGCGGCGGATGCTGGCGGACGATCGCGCTGACGCCCTGGTCGACAATTTCGCCGAGCAATGGCTGTTCTTGCGCAACCTGAAGAACTCTTCGCCCGATCCGCAGATATTCCCCGACTTCGACGACAATCTGCGACAAGCCATGCGGCAGGAGACCAAGCTCTTCTTCCAGAGCATCGTGCGCGAGGACCACAGCGCGATGGATCTGCTGAACGCCGACTATACCTTTGTGAACGAACGCTTGGCGCGCCACTACGGCATTCCGAACGTGTACGGCAGCCAGTTCCGCCGGGTCGTGCTCACATCAGATGATCGCCGCGGATTGCTTGGCCAGGGCAGCATCCTGACCGTGACTTCGTATCCGAATCGCACCTCGCCGGTACAGCGCGGCAAATGGATTCTGACCAACCTGCTGGGAATCCCGCCCACTCCACCGCCCCCAAATGTTCCGGCGCTGAAGGAAAACGGCGATGGCAAGCCTCTGTCGTTGCGTGAGCGGATGGAGCAGCACCGCGCCGATGCCGTTTGCGCCGGCTGTCATAAAGTGATGGACCCGATCGGATTCGCACTGGAGAATTTCGACGCGGTCGGACAATGGCGCACGATGGACGACGGTTCGCCGATCGATCCCTCCGGCTCGCTCTACAACGGAACCAAAGTCGATGGGCCAGTGGCGCTGCGCAATATGCTGGCTAGCCATCCCGACGTGTTCGTCGGAGTGATGACCGAGAAGCTTCTGACGTACGCGCTGGGCCGCGGCGTTCAATATTACGACATGCCGGCAGTCCGCAAGATCGTCCAGACCGCGGGCGCTAACGATTTCCGTTTTTCGTCGCTCGTAGTTGGAACGGTAGAGAGCGTACCATTTGAGATGAAGGTCAAAACGGCCGGGGCCGTAACCGACAGTTCTCGCTAAGTGAAAGGTTGAGAATGAAGTTCATCACCAAGAAACATATCTCCCGCCGAACGTTGTTGCGCGGCGTAGGAGTCGCGGTATCGCTGCCGCTGCTCGATTCGATGATCCCGGCTCAGACTCCCCTCGCGAAGACGGCCGCGAATCCCGAAATCCGGCTGGGAATGTGCTTTATTCCTCACGGCGCGGTCATGGCCAACTGGACGCCTGAGGGCGAGGGCGCGGATTTCAAGATCTCTCGAACGCTTGCTCCGATTGAACCGTTCAAAGATCAGGTTGTCGTCGTCACGAATCTGGCGCACAAAATGGCGGCGCCGGGCGGGCCGGGCGACAATGGCGGCGATCATACTCGATCCCCTGCCGTCTTCCTCAACGGCGTTCATCCCAAGCGCACGGACGGCGCGGATATTCAGGCCGGCGTCACCATCGATCAAATCGCGGCGCAGAAAATCGGGCAGCAAACGCCGCTGCCATCGCTCGAACTGGCCACCGAAGATTTCAGCGGTCTGGTCGGAAGCTGCGATGTCGGCTTCAGCTGCGCGTACATGAACACCATTTCCTGGCGCACTCCTACCACGCCGCTTCCGATGGAGATCAATCCCCGCGTGGTGTTCAATCGCCTGTTCGGCGACGGCGCCAACTCGCAGGAACGCCTGGAGAGAATCGACGAACAACGCAGCATTCTGGACGCGGTCATGGGCCAGGTGAAGCATCTGGAAGGGAATTTGGGGCCAAACGATCGCAATCGCGTGGCCGAGTACCTGGATACGGTTCGCGAAATCGAGCGCCGCATTCAACTCGCCGAAAAACAGAACGCCAACTCGACCCTGGCAGTGCCCGCTTCTCC
>DATHMO010000315.1:0-8169 GCA_035486995.1 Bryobacteraceae bacterium | reverse complement strand
TGGGCGGCTTTGTCGGAGAGTCCCGTGCCGACGATCATGCCGAAGATCACCGCGTACAGAGGAAACTGAATGATGACGCCGGTGGTGCCAGGAATCACTTCCGTCACCGCGCGCAGGAAGCGCTTGGGCCGCCATTGGAGCAGGAGTCCGGCGGTGATGAAGATCAAGTTAAAGGTGTTGAGATCGAGGGCGGCGAGCGCGCCTTGCGGTGACGTACGGAAGAGATCGATCAGGTACACGCAGAGCAGCGCGGCTACCAGGATGGTCAGCAGCGGACTGTATTCCAGCCACTCGCCGGGCTTGGTGCGCGGTTCGAGATCGAGCTTGAACGGCTCCCAGTGCAGTCCATAGGATTCGGCGGTTCGCGCCTTGTCGGCCGATGGTGCGGATAGATACGCGACCGATACGCCCATCACGATCACCACCGCGGCCGTCAACAAGCTGGGCCACAGGAAGATGGTGCTGGTGAGCGGGAGCAGTCCGCTGATGGCGCGGAGCTTGGGTGGAAGTGAGCTGGGAGTGGCCATCAACATCGCGGCCGAGGACGAGATGCCGAGCGCCCACACGGTTGCTCCACCGACGTAGGCGGCGGCGCCGGCCGCGCGATAATCCAGACCTTTGACACGCTGGGTGAGCTGGCGGACGAGCAGTCCGCTAATGATGGGACTCATGCCCCAGGAAAGCAGGGCGGTGAGTTCGGAAAAGATGGCGATCAGAACGATGGCCTGGCGCGGGGTGTTGGGAATCGCGGCCAGCCGTTGCATGGCGCGCTGGACCAAGGGCGTGGATGCGACGACGTAGCCGCCGATGATGATCATCACCATTTGCAGAGTGAAGGTGATGAGCGACCAGAAGCCCTTGCCGCCTTGGATGGCGAGGTCGACGGGTTTTTCGCCGGCGGCGACTCCGATTAGGAATACTACGACGATCCCGACCAGCGCGAAGACCAGGGGATCGGGGAACCAGCGCTCGCTCCAATTGGAGAGCGCGACGCCGATGCGAGCGAGGCGATTCAAGCTTCGCCGTGCGTCATGCTTCGCCCCGCGACCAGGCCACGACGTCGAAGCCGTCGGCGACACGGACAAACAGGTTGGTGACCGGAGTCAGAATGCGTGTGATATGACCTTTGCCTTGCATGTCTTCGAGGAATACGATGTCGCCGGCGTGGATGGCGTGTTTCTTCCCGTCTGACACTTCGACCTCGATTTCCCCGGACATCGAAATCGAAAATTGCCGTCCGGGAGTCCGGTGCCAGTCTTCGACGGAGCTGGACGTATATTCAGCGTATGAGAATTCTGTAACGTGGGCAGGTCCGGTTCTACGGGTATGGCCGGGCTTGGTTGCGATGGGCAGCTCCTGGATATGGGAGGCGCCATCGGCGTCCGCATAAATACGCAGGATACGCTTGCCGGCGGACGGCTCCTGGGCACCCGCCTCCACTGCCGCAAATGCTCCCGCGATGGCCGCGATTCCGCCGATGCTCAATAGATCACGCCGTTCCATGATATTTCTCCCGGGGCTCATTTTATCAGAGGTCAGGGCTTCTCCATGAGCCGCGACGCCAAGCGGCAGCTTTGTTCGAAGTAATGCGCGAGTTCGGGCGAGGCGGAGGAGAGTGCGCGCAGTTGGCGGGGAATTTCGCGCGGTTCAGGATAGGCGCGCCGGCCGCCTTTCACAAATGAACGAAAGGTGCGGGTTATTTGCCGTTCGAGCAATGTGGCAGCGAGGCCCGGCGGGATTCGGGCGTGGCGCAAGGATTCGAAGGCCGCCAGCAGCATCGCAAACAGCAGGCTGCCGGTGCAGGTGATGGCCGATAAATAGAACGGTTTGAGAGAACGTTCGATGGCCACGGCGCGCCGCTCGCGATACTCCACCAAGCTTCTGGCCTGACGAATGGCAAGGGGATCGCCCTCTACCAGGTATCGCTCGTCGTCGAAGCCGGGAATGGGAGTGATGGAACCGACGGAGGCGCCATGCGATGCAAGCTCGCGCAGTTCTCCGCTATCGAGCCAGGCGCTGCACAGTACCACGGCTTTTCCTTGCCAGGAGATCCCGGACGATAGCATTTCGGAGACTACCCGCGCGACGCTCCCCTCCGGTACGCAGACCAGAATGAGCACGCACGATTCGAATTCCGCGTAATCCTTAACAGGATGCCCGGCCCGCAGCATATTGGCAATGCGGCTGGCTACGCGATACGAGGCAGATTTCACGGGACCGAGGCGTTCCGACAACCACCAGAAGCGCGTCAGCGGAGAGTCGGTGAGGCTACCCGTGCCGATCAGGCCCACCGACTGGGCTTTCTTCATGAATTCCGAGTGATTTTAGCACCTTTATGCGGTCGCGAAGTTGAGCAGCCTTCTCAAACTCGAATCTTTTCGCGGCATCTCGCATGCTTTCTTCCAGCTCGGCGATGAATTTCTCCCTTTGTTCGGGCGTGAGCTCTTCGGCGGGATCCTCGGGCTCGACGGGCACGGTGACGTAGTCTCCCTCGGCGATTCGCACCAGGCTCATGTCGATGGGCTTGATGATGGATTGCGGAGTGATGTTGTTCTGTTCGTTGTACTGCTCCTGGATGGCGCGGCGGCGGTTGGTTTCGCCAATGGCGCGCTGCATGCTTTGGGTATACACGTCGGCGTAGAGCACGGCGCGGCCGTTGAGATGGCGGGCGGCGCGGCCCATGGTCTGGATGAGCGATCCGCTGGAGCGCAGGAAGCCTTCCTTATCGGCGTCGAGAATGGCGACCAGCGAGACTTCGGGCAGGTCGAGGCCTTCGCGCAGAAGATTGATTCCGACGATCACGTCAAGTTCGCCGCGGCGCAGGTCGCGCAGGATTTTCATGCGATCGAGCGCGCCGATTTCCGAGTGCAGATAGGCGCACTTCACGCCGACTTCGCTGTAATACTCCGACAGATCCTCGGCCATCCGCTTGGTCAACGTGGTGACGAGCACGCGCTCGTTCAGTTCGACACGTTTGCGGATCTCGTGCAGCAGGTCGTCGACCTGGCCCTTGATGGGACGGACATCGATTTGGGGATCGATCAAGCCGGTGGGACGGATGATCTGTTCCACGACGACGCCGGCCGATTTCGTGAGTTCGTATGGGCCGGGAGTTGCCGAGACGTACAGCACCTGGTTGACGCGATTTTCGAATTCTTCGAACGTGAGCGGGCGATTATCCATCGCGCTGGGCAGGCGGAAGCCGAAATTCACGAGCACCTGTTTGCGTGAGCGATCGCCGTGATACATGCCCTGGAGCTGAGGAATGGTCTGATGGCTTTCGTCGATGAAGAGCAGGTGGTCGTTGGGCAGATAGTCGAGCAGAGTCGGCGGGGCTTCGCCGGGCAGGCGGCCCGAGAAATGACGCGAGTAGTTTTCGATCCCGTGGCAGTAGCCGATCTGGCGGATCATTTCGAGATCGAACATGGTGCGCTGGTACAGGCGCTGGGCTTCCACCAGCTTGCCGCCCTTTTCCAATTCCTTCTGCCACCATTCGAGCTCGGTTTCGATACTGCGCAGCGCGCTTTCGCGGCTCTCGGGCGTCATGACGTAATGCGTTTTGGGATAGATCGGCAGACGCAGATAGGTTTGGCGTACCTGGCCTAGCATGGGATCGATCTGGCTGAGGCTGTCGATTTCGTCGCCAAAGAGCTCAATGCGATAGGCGTGATCGTCGTAGGTGGGGAAGACTTCGATGACGTCGCCGCGCACGCGGAAGGTGCCGCGCGTGAAGTTGTGATCGTTGCGCTCGTACAGGATTTCCACCAGGCGCGTGAGGATTTGCTGGCGTGAAATCTTCTGGCCTTTTTCGAGCATCAGCAGCATGCCGTAATACGCTTCGGGCGAGCCGAGGCCGTAGATGCAACTGACGCTCGCTACGATGACGCAGTCGCGGCGTTCGAACAGCGAACGTGTGGCGGAGAGGCGGAGCTTGTCGAGTTCGTCGTTGATGGTGGCTTCTTTTTCGATGTAGATGTCCCCGGAGGGCAGGTAGGCTTCGGGCTGATAGTAGTCGTAATAGCTGACGAAGTACTCGACGGCGTTGCCGGGGAAGAATGTGCGGAACTCGTGATAGAGCTGCGCGGCGAGGGTTTTGTTGTGGGCAAGGACCAGGGCGGGACGGCCAGTTTTTTCGATCAACTGGGCCATGGTGAAGGTTTTGCCGGAGCCGGTGACGCCGAGCAGCGTTTGATGTTTTTCGCCGTCGAGGAGACCGCGGAAGAGTTGATCGATGGCGGCGGCTTGATCACCGCGGGGACGGTAATCGACGCCCAGATGAAATGCCATGCTTCCAGGATAGCGGGTTGGTTATTGGTTGTTGGTTGTTAGTTCTTGAGCGCTGGGCTATTGCTTCGCGGTTTCCTGCTGGGGCTGGAATTGCGTAGCAAGCCGCTGGGCCTCGGCGATTTGGCCGGGCTTGAGTTTTTTCGCAATCAGATCACGTTGCGTGACGCAGCCCGAGTTGCCCTTGGCTGCGCACAGATTGAGCCATTTGTAGGCTTGGATGTAATCGCGTTTCACGCCCTGGCCTGAGCCGTACATAGCGCCCAGGTTGTGCTGGGCTTGGGTGTAGTCTTGCTCGGCGGCGCGCCGGAACCAGTTGACAGCTTCGGCGGTGCTTTGAGGCACGCCATGGCCGTCCAAGTAGAGGAGCCCGAGGTTGAACTGCGCTTCTGGTTCGCCGGCCTCGGCCAGTGGACGCCATTCCTTCGCGGCGGCGGTGTAGTCGCCTTTATTGAAAGCGTCCACGCCGGCTTGAAAATCGGCCAGAGCAGGAAGGCCGGCGGCGAGGAGGAGTAAAGGCAAGAAAAGGGATCGATCGCGCATGGAGCTAGTCTCCTATGAGTATTGAAGCATAAGGAGGGGATTTGGTTTCGTCCGGTCCCTCACGGTCAGGGCTCAGCCGGAGGTATCCAGGAGGAAGCGCTTGGATTCTTCCAGGAACAGATCCAGGCGATCGTGGTGCACCCAATGTCCGGCGCCCGGGACCTTCACCAGACGATGATTTTGGATGGCAGAGGCGCGATCGTCGGACTCTGGATTGGGGAGCCAGCTTTCGACTCCCCAAAAAAGCAGGGTGGGGCAGGTGATCCTGGCGAATGTGGCGCGCAGATCGGCGACGCCGTGGCCGAAAGGCGGAAGAGTGCGCACGTAGTTATCGAATTTCCAGCTCAGCGATCCATCGGCGTTCCAGTTGGTTCCGTGCAGCGTGAGGTGGCGGGCCACTTCATCGGACAGATGCGGATTGGCCTCTTTCATTCGAGTGACGGCGGCTTCCAGGTTCGGATAACCGCGCGGGTCTGGCCGATCGATCTTGCGTACGTCTTCGATCCAGCTGCGCAGGCTCTCGAGCGGAGGCTTATGGATGCGATGCGACGCGGGAAATCCGAGGCCTTCGATGGCGATCACTTTGCGCACGCGATCCGGATAGATGCCGGCGTAAAGCAAAGTGAGCACTCCGCCGAGCGAGTGCCCGATCAGGTGCACGGGACCGCCGCCGGGTACATTGGCGCTCAGTAAATCGATGAGGGTCGCGATGTCGAGGAGATGCTCGGGGACGCTGTAACTTGCACCGGGCGCCCAAGCGCTGTTGCCATGCCCGCGCAGATCCATGGCGTAGACGTGAAAGTGTTCGCGCAAGGAGCGAGCCACCCAGTCCCAATTGCGCGCGTGATCGAGGCCCCCGTGAACTAAGAGCATCGTCGGCTTGTCGTCTTGTCCCCAGTCCCAGAACTGCAACTTGAGGCGATGGGAATAGTAATAGTGGGAGACGGGTTCCAATTCAATATTGTAGACGGGACGCGCGGCGTGGCGGCGCGGGCGCTACGGCTTGGCGAGCTCGCGAACTTCGGCGTGATGGCGGACGTCGATGCCTTTGATCAGGAACAAGACATCTTCGGCGATGTTGGTGGCGTGGTCGGCGATGCGCTCCAGATTGTGGGCGATGAACATGAGGTCGACGGCGCGCGGGATGGTGGTGCTTTGTTCTTGCATGAAAGCGACCAGCTCTTTGTAGACGGCGTCGCGCAGGCGGTCCACTTCGTCGTCCGACACGAGCACGCTGCGGGCGAGATCCTCGTCGCGTTTGACGAGGGCATCCAAGCTCTTGCGGACCATTTCTTCGGCCAGGTTGGCCATCTTGGGAATATCGATGAGCGGTTTCACGGGAGGATCCCGCATTAAGGACAGGGCGCGCTGGGTGATATTGACGGCGAGGTCGCCCATACGTTCCAGGTCGCCGTTGATTTTGATGACCGCGGTGAGGAAGCGCATGTCGCGCGCCATGGGCTGATAGAGCGCGAGCAAGCGGGTGGCGTATTCGTCAATCTCAATATCCTTTTGATTGATGAGCGCTTCTTTCCACAGAACTTCCTTCGCGGACTGCTCATCGCGGTTCACCAGCGCGGAGACGCTTTGATGGATGGCCGATTCCACCAGGCCCGCCATCTCGAGCAGACGGCTCTGCATTTCGTCGAGTTCTTCTCTAAAGTGGATCAACGGTAGCTCCTCAGTATCCATAGCGCCCATGGCATCATCCGAATCGTCCAGTGATGTAATCTTCGGTTTCTCTTTTTGAAGGGCGCTTGAAGATGATCTCGGTTTTGTCGAATTCGATCAGATTGCCGAGCAGGAAAAAGCCGGTGAACTCGGCTACGCGCGCGGCTTGCTGCATGTTGTGGGTGACGATGACCTGCGTGCACTGATCTTTCAGGGTGAACAGCAAATCCTCGATCTTGGAGGTGGCAATGGGATCGAGCGCCGAACACGGTTCGTCGAGGAGCAAGACTTCCGGATCGACGGCGAGGGCGCGCGCGATGCATAGGCGCTGCTGCTGGCCGCCGGAGAGTCCATAGGCCGATTGATGCAGCTTGTCCTTCACTTCATCCCACAATGCGGCGCGCTTGAGGCTGTGCTCGACGATGTCGGGGAGGGAGCGGCCGGCCTTCAGTCCGTTCACCTTCACGCCGTAGGCGATGTTCTCGAAAATGGATTTGGGGAACGGGTTGGGGCGTTGAAACACCATGCCCACGCGGCGGCGGAGCTTGGTGACGTCCTGATCGAGCACGTTCTCGCCGTCGAGCAACACCTGGCCGTCGTAACGCGCGCCCTTGACAGTTTCGTTGATCCGGTTCAGCGTGCGCAAGAAAGTAGACTTGCCGCAGCCGGAGGGTCCGATAAGCGCGGTGATGCGTTTCTCGGGAACTTCCAGACTGATGTTGTGCAGCGCGTGGAAACTGCCGTAGAAGAAATTCAGATTCACGGCCTGCAGTTTGGGTCGTGCCGATACTTCCGGCTGGATGCCGGGGGGCGCAGAGGGCGGGGCGGTGATTTCACTCATTTTTGCAGATTCCGGCATAGCTCCCATATCTTAGGTTACTACCCCCTTTGAGCAGTTGCTCCCCGGGACAGCACCCAGCGTGAGGCAAGATTAGCGATCAAAACCAACACAAGCAAAATCAAGCCGGCGGCCCAGGCTTGACGATGAAAGTCTTCGTACGGCGAGGTGGCGCGGTAGTAAATCATCAGCGGAAGCGACGCGATGGGCTCGTTCAGGTTGTTCGCCCAGTACTGATTGTTCAAACTTGTAAAGAGTAAAGGCGCGGCTTCTCCCGCCACGCGAGCTACGCCCAAAATCATGCCAGTCAAAATACCTTGTTTCGCTGCGGGAACGATCACCGAGATGATGGTGCGGGTTTTGCTTGCGCCCAGGGCGAGCGACCCTTCGCGGAGCGAATTGGGAACGCTTCGAAGAAACTGTTCGGTGGCGCGGAGGCCGATGGGGATCATCATCAGGCTGAGCGCGAATCCCCCGGCCCAGGCTGAGAAGTGACGCATGGGCACAACAATGACGGTCCAGGCGAAGATTCCGATGACGATGGACGGGACGCCGTTCAACAGGTCGGCGGTGTAGCGGATCATCATGGGTATCGTTTTACCGCCGAATTCAGCCAAGTAGACGCCGCCCATGAATCCCACTGGAATGCCAATGGCGGCCGCGATCAAAATCAGGATGCCGCTGCCGACGATGGCATTTGCCATGCCTCCGCCGCTTTCGCCGGGGGCCAGCGGCAGTTTGGTAAAAAAGTTCCAGTCCAGCGAGCGCCAGCCATTGTAGACCAGATAGCCGAGGATCAGGAAGAGAACGGACACGGTAAGCACGGTGCAGAT
>DATHMO010000314.1:0-5881 GCA_035486995.1 Bryobacteraceae bacterium | reverse complement strand
GCGGCTTCCACATCGCGCGCGGCGGCATTAATGTCGCGATTCAATTCGAACTGCAGCGTGATTCCCGTGCCGCCCAGCGTGCTGGTGGAGGTCATCTCGGTAACCGCGGCGATGCGTCCGAACTGGCGCTCTAGCGGCGTCGCCACCGAGGACGCCATGGTCTCCGGACTCGCACCAGGCAGGTTGGCTTGGACGTTGATGGTGGGAAAGTCCACTTGCGGCAGCGGAGAAACAGGGAGCAGGCTATAGGCGACTCCGCCCGCAATGGCGATCGCGACGGTCAGCAGCGTGGTGGCGACGGGCCGGTGAATAAAGGGCTCGGAGATATTCATCGGCTGTGGGGCGGTCCCCCAGGACCGCTGCCGACGCCCACGTCGGCTGTTTTACTTGAGCCGGACCAGGGGTCCGGCGTGGACGCGGGCGTCCGCCCCCCCGGCTGATGCACTTGTCGCAACATCAATCCCCCATCTCCGGAGCAAAGCTGGGATCGATCGCGTGCTCGGGCCGTCTTCGCCGCGCCAGCCGGTCGAAATAAAGATAAATCACGGGCGTCGTGTATAGCGTCAAAAGCTGGCTGAAGATCAAGCCGCCGACCATCGTAATACCCAGCGGACGCCGCAACTCCGATCCGACGCCGTTCCCTAGCGCCAGCGGCAAACCACCCAGCAGCGCCGCCATGGTGGTCATCATGATGGGCCGGAATCGAAGCAGGCAGGCTTGATAAATCGCCTCGTGCGGCGGCATTCCCTGGTGACGCTCGGCGTCGAGCGCAAAGTCGATCATCATGATGCCGTTCTTCTTCACAATGCCGATCAGAAGAATAATTCCGATGAGCGCGATCACGCTGAAGTCCTGCCGGCAGATGAAGAGCGCCAGCAGCGCGCCGACGCCGGCGGAGGGCAGCGTGGAGAGAATCGTGATCGGATGGATGTAGCTTTCGTACAGCACGCCCAGCACGATGTAGACCGTGATCAGAGCCGCCAAAATCAAGATAGGCTCGTTGGCCAGCGATGCCTGAAAGGCCTGCGCCGTGCCCTGAAACGCGCCCTGGATGCTGGCCGGCATCTGCAGATCTTCCTTCACGCGATTGATGTCGTTCACCGCGTCGCCGAGCGAAGCGCCGGACGCAAGATTAAATGACAACGTCACCACCGGGAACTGGCCCTGATGATTCACCGTAATCGGAACCGCCTGCTGCTCGACATGGGTAAAGGCGCTCAACGGCACCTGGCTCCCTCCGTTGGTGAAAACCAGCGACGATGCCGACTGTCCGCCATTGAAGGCGCCGTTCGAAGATCCGCCCACCGGGACGCCGATGGTCTGGCCCGCGGTGCCTTGCGCCACCGACACACTGGATGGCCCAAAGCCCACGGTGGCCGCCGATCCTCCTGAAACCAGTCCCGCGCTTCCGGTGGTCCCCGCCGCCGACCGGATAAACAAATTTCGCAAGTCGACTGGATTGTTTTGGAATCCCGGCTTCACTTCCAGCACCACGTGATACTGGTTCAACTGCGTGAACATGGTGGAGACTTCGCGTTGCCCGTACGCGTCGTAAAGCGTATTGTCGATGGCCGTTGGCGTGATTCCCAGGCGCGAGGCGGTGTCGCGGTCGAAGACCACCTTCACTCGCAGACCGTTCACCTGCTGGTCGGTTGCGACGTCGCGCAACTCAGGTATTTGTTGGAGACGCGCCACCATCTTCGGAACGAAGGAGTTCAGTTCGTCGGCGTTGGGATCTTCCAGCGTGTATTGGTATTGCGTTCGGCTGACGCGGTCTTCCACCGTCAGATCTTGCACCGGTTGCATGTACAGCGTGATGCCCGCCACCTTGGCCAGCTCCGGCTGCAATCGCCGGATCACATCGCTCGCGTTGATCTTGCGCTCCTCGAGCGGTTTCAGGTTGATCTGGATGCGCCCGGTGTTGAGCGTGG
The DNA here is from genome assembly GCA_035486995.1 of Bryobacteraceae bacterium. Lineage (GTDB taxonomy): Bacteria > Acidobacteriota > Terriglobia > Bryobacterales > Bryobacteraceae > Palsa-89. Next base: position 3,950 of record DATHMO010000314.1, on the reverse strand, counting down.
TGTTGGTTCCATCGATACCGATGAACGACGACAAACTCTCCACCGCCGGATCCTTCAAAATCACTTTATCCAGAGCCTGCTGCCGCTGAGACATGGCCCTAAACGAGATGGTCTGTTCTGCTTCGGAAACTCCTTGAATTACGCCCGTATCCTGAACCGGGAAAAATCCCTTGGGGATTTTCATGAACAGTACGAATGTAAACACCAGCGTGGCAACCGCCACCAGCAGAGTCAGCGGCTGATTGCGCAGCACCCAGCGCAGGGTGGTCCCGTAAAAAGCGATGACAGCGTTGAAACCGCGTTCAGAAGCGCGATAAAACCAGCCCTGCTGGCTCTCGGGCTTGTGTCTGAGAATCTTCGCGCACATCATCGGCGTCAAGGTCAGCGAGACCACCGCGGACACCAGAATCGTCACGCTCAAGGTCACCGCGAACTCACGGAATAGCCGGCCCACGATATCGCCCATGAACAACAGCGGGATCAGCACCGCGATCAACGATACGGTGAGCGATACGATGGTGAACCCGATTTGTTCGGAACCCAGCAGCGCCGCCTGCAACGGCCGCTTCCCTTCCTCGAGATAGCGCGAGATGTTTTCGATCATCACGATCGCGTCGTCCACGACGAAGCCGGTCGAAATGGTCAGCGCCATCAGCGAAAGATTGTTCAGGCTGTACCCGAGCAGATACATGACGCCAAATGTGCCGACCAGCGAGAGCGGCACGGCAACGCTCGGAATGATGGTGGCCGAAAGGTTCCGCAGGAACAGGAAGATCACTAAAACCACCAGGCCGATGGTGAGCATCAGCTCGAACTGAACGTCCGACACCGACGCCCGAATGGTGTTGGTTCTATCGGTGAGAATCTTCACGCTGATCGACGAGGGCAGCGAGGCCTGCAATTGCGGAAGCAGCGCCTTGATACGATCCACCACCGCGATAATGTTCGCCCCGGGCTGCCGCTGGATATTCACGATGACGGCCGACGTCTCGTTGATCCAGGCCGCCTGCCGGACGTTTTCGACATCGTCCACCACCGTCGCGACGTCGCTGACGCGCACCGGCCCGTTGTTGCGATAGGCGATGATCATCGACGAGTAGTCGGCGCTTGAAAGCATTTGATCGTTGGCGCCGATCTGGTACGCCTGATGCGCGCCATCGAAATTGCCCTTGGCCTGATTGACGTTCGCGGCGGTAATCGAATTGCGCAGATCTTCCAGATTCAAGCCATACGACCCCAGCGCCGTGGGGTTGGCCTGTATCCGCACCGCCGGCTTTTGTCCGCCGCTGATGCTCACGAGACCCACGCCCGGCAATTGCGAGATCTTCGGTACCAGACGCGTGTCCGCCAGATCTTCCACCTTCGAGAGCGAAAGCGCATCCGACATCAACGCCAGCGTGAGGATGGGCGTGTCAGCGGGATTCACTTTGGCATAAATAGGAGGAACGGGCAGATCAGCTGGCAAATAGGTGCCCGACGCATTAATGGACTGCTGAACTTCCTGCTCGGCCACGTCGATGTTCAACGTCAAATTGAATTCGAGTGTGATTACAGAACTGCCGTCGGAGCTGGTCGACGTCATCTGCTGCAGTCCGGGGACCTCGCCGAACTGGCGTTCAAGCGGCGCAGTGACCGCCGATGCCATCACGTCCGGACTCGCGCCCGGATAAAAGGTGATGATCTGGATAGTGGGATAATCCACCTCTGGCAGCGCCGACACAGGCAATTGCTTATAGGCCACGGCGCCTACCAGCAGAATCCCGGCCATCAACAGCGAAGTGGCCACGGGGCGGACGATAAATGTCCGAGAAGGATTCATATCATTCCTAACCGGCTACTCACGATACGGGCTGGCCACCGGGCTTGTGCGAACGTCCGCCGCCGGGTTTGGCGCCGCCATCGCTACCGTCGTGAGATGGTTTTCCGCCTCCCTGCCTACCGCCGCCGGATCTGCCCGCGCCGGTTTTTTCGCCGGGAACCTGCGCGCTGACTTTGCCGCCTTCCTCCAGGCGATCGACGCCGACCGTGACCACGGAATCACCCGGCTGCAGGCCGGACGTAATCTCGGATTCGTCGCCTTCGGTTGTGCCCACCGTGACTGGACGCACAGCCACCGTGCGGTCCGGATTCACCAGCCATACATAGGTCCCTTGTGAGTTGCGTTGAATGCCGGAATTCGCCAGCAACGTAACGTTCGGCTTTTGTTGTACCAGCAGGCGCGCGTTCACAAATTGGTTGGGGAACAGTTTGCCCTCGGGATTCGGGAAGACAGAGCGCAGCTTTAATGTTCCGGTGGTCGGATCGATTTGATTGTCGGTGGTTTCCAGCTTGCCCTCGGCGAGCTTGTTCTTCAGCTCACGATCCCACGCCTCCACCGGCAAACTCTCGCCCGCGTGAATTTTCTGCAGGATGGGCGGAAGCTGATCCTCGCCGACGGTGAAGATCACGCTGATGGGATCCAGCTGCGTAATCACCACCAGCCCCGTCGAGGCGGTGCCTTGCACGATATTGCCCGGATCGACGAGCCGGAGGCCCACCAGTCCGGTGATCGGCGATTCAATGTGGCAATAAATCAGATTCAGTTTGGCGTTGTCGATCTGCGACTGGTCGGTCTTTATGGTGCCTTCATACTGAGTCACCAGAGCTTTCTGCGCGTCCAGGGTTTGCTGCGGAATCGCATCCTGCTTGATCAGCGTGTTGTATCGATCCAGGTCGAGTTTCGAGTCTTCGAGCAGCGCCTGATCGTGGATGAGCTGTCCTTGCGCCTGTTCCAGCTGCACTTGATAGGGCCGCGGATCGATCTCCACCAGCAAGTCGCCCTGATGAACCGTCTGCCCTTCTTTGAACCCGACCTTCATGAGCTGCCCGGTCACGCGGGAGTTCACTGTAACGGTGTAGATGGGCGTTACCGCGCCCAGGCCGGTTACGAAAACCTTGATGCCGCCTTTGGTCGCTCGCGCCGCCACCACTTGCGACACCCCTCCGCTACCGCGCCCGCGTCCTCGACCGCTGCCTTTCTCGGTCCCTTGCGATTGGGTGCCCCCGGTTGGGAGAAAACCCTTCAACCGCGGCCATTGCCAGTACCCGACCCCAGCGATCACCGCCAGGACCACCAGCCACACCCAGCCTCGCTTGCGAGGGGGCGGCGGAGGCAAATCATGCTGAAATTGTTTTGGCGCGACGGGACGAACGGGTTCTAGCGCGGCCGGTGTAGTGCTTTCCATGGTCCTAGAGTTACTAACGACAGCATACTCTGATTCGTTACAGGATTAACCAAGCCTTAGTGTAAGGAATTTGGTAAGTAGCCCCAAAGGGCCATGGGTTACCGGCTTGGTTACCAATTTCCCGGTCGGTTCAGGTGAAAATCCTATTTTAGCTCGGCGATCATCCCCGGTACGCTCCACTGCTGTTGCAGGCTGTCCGGCGCCCACTTGTACTCGGTCTCCATGACCTTCGCGATTTCGCCCTGGCTCTTGCCCTCATGTACCAGGCCAGTCACCCGATTCCGCAGCTTCTCCACGTTATTGCGATACGTGACCAGGCCGGCCTTGTTCGTCACGTCGCCATGTCCGGGGATCACGGTGTCGAAATCGAGCTTCAACGCGTTGTCCAACGTCTTGGTCCACTCCACCACGCTGCCGCCGCCGTTGTAATCGATCAGCGGACTGGTGCCCGCCATCAGATCGCCAGTGTGCAGCGTACGGATAGCCGGAAAATAGATCACCGCGTCGCCATTGGTGTGGCCGCGCCCCATGTAAATCGCGCGCACTTCCTTGCCGCCCAAATGGATCGCGGTTTCGGTGGTGAATGTGATCCGCGCGGGGCTCACGCCGGCAGGCGCATTGGATTGCTTGTGCTCCAAGATATTGGTCCGCGCCATGGCCGTCGAAATGATCTCGGCGGCCGGAAGGAACTTCGTATTTCCGCCGCTGTGATCGGCGTGATAATGC
>DATHMO010000313.1:0-13983 GCA_035486995.1 Bryobacteraceae bacterium | reverse complement strand
CTCCGGAATGTGAACGCGCATGCCCGGAACATTTTCACCACGAGCCCACGCATTCGCTTGCTGCATGGATTCAATTAGGCGTTCGCCCACTGATTTTTTGGTCTTGCTCATCGTTGATCTCCCGTGAGGCTTCTAAAGTATCCATCCACTTCTGCCTTCAGACGCTTCTTTTCGCTAGGACTGAGGTCTGTCTTCTCGCTCTTGGCATAGACATTCAGTGCCAGCAAGGGAAGCGTTTCGCTGTGGAAGTAATAGATAACTCGTGCGCCTCCGCGTTTGCCTTTGCCAGGAACGGCCCATCGTAGCTTGCGAACACCGCCGGTATGTTGAACTATTGCCCCTGCTTCTGGATTGAGTCCCAGAAACTCGATCAATCGTTGATGCGATTGCTCTCCCAGGATTCGGCTCGCCTCCCTGGAAAACGCCGGGGTCTCCGCGACCGTTAGCGGTAGCCGCGCATCATCCATCTATCTATAGAACATACGCCGTTGGCGTACCGAGCTTCAAGATGGCACTTCGCGGGCGCGGGTCAGAACGAGAACTTCATCGCGAGTTGGAGAATCCTCGGATCTAGCGCGCTGGTGATTTGGCCGAAGGTTGACGTCCCGTACGTGGTATTGACACCCGATTGGCCAGCATTCAGGCTGGGCGGCGAGATACCGGCACGGAAGCTGTTGCTGATGTTGAAGGCGTCGGCACGGATCTCGAAGCGGTAGCCTTCGCGGATGGCGAACTCCCGGGAGAGCGACATATCGACCTGGAAGAAATTGGGTCCAGGAATGGTATTGCGCCCCAACGGGCTGAGGGTGCCTGGCGCGGGAAGTGCGAATGCCTTCGGATTAATCCAGCAGGTGGGACCAGGATTTGCGCACAGCGGGTCCGCCAGTACCTGAACCGGCCGCTCGGTCCCGGCGCCGGGGGCTCCGGTCACGCCATCGGCGTTGAGCGCGACATCGGAAGACAACAGTGGAGTGATCCAGTAGGCCGACGAAAAGCGGTAGATGCCCGAGACCTTCCAGTCCGACAGGAACACGTTCGTCCAGCGATCCGAGAACCTGGGAGTTTGATAGACAGCGGTCAAGTTGAAAACCTGCCGCCGATCGGAGGAGAACGTGCCGCCGATTTCATTGGACTGGCAGTTGCTGCGGTCGTAGGCGCGGTTATTTGGAATCGCCAAGCCCTGTCCGGCGTTGCCGGTACTGTCGCCAATGGAGAGATCGCCGATACAGTGCGACCAGGTGTAGTTGGCATTCATCAGGAAGCCTCTACTGAGACGTTTGGCGACCGCCAGAATCAACCCGTTATAGCTGGAGGTGGCTCCGCTGTCGAAGGAATCCACATAGCCGAAGGCGGGCACTCCGTTCGCAAATAGGGTTCCGGGGTAATGGTTCAACACGAACTCGCGGCGGTAGTTCTGATTCGCGGCGGTGGAGCACGGGCCGGCGACCTTGAGCCCATACTGACCCGCACTGCAAGTTCCGGGAATATAGACGGCTGGATTGACCTGATACGAGTCCCATAGATGAATGGTGTGGCTGCCCACGTACGTGGCCGACAGCAACCAATCGTTGCGGAGTTGCCGCTGGACGACGAGGTTCCATTGCTGCGTTTCAGGGGTCTGCAGGTTGGGCGGCAAGAAGATGTAGGTTCCACCAGGGGCGAACGGCGCGTTTTTGTTGACGGTATACGGATAGATGTTTCCGCCGGGATTGCTGGCGAAAGGATTGCTGAATTGCCCGGCCCAGATTTCGGTGCCGCCATAGGGAGGCGCATCGGCCGAATTGACCATCAGTTCGCCGGCCACATAGTCGTAAGAAATCCCGAAGCCGGCGCGAATCACCATTTTCCCATCGCCTGCAGGGTCCCAAGCGAGCGCGACACGGGGCGCCCAGAGATTCCATTGTTTTTGTTCGCCGGTCTTGCCGATGAAGCCGGGGTCTCCCGGATAGCTGAGGCCCGGGGGCGCGTTCACAAATTGGGTGCTCTTCACTCCGGCGATCAGATTCGCCAGGCTGAAATTGTAGACCGAGCCGTTGATTTCTGAGGGAGGGAAGAACGGCTCCCAACGTAACCCCACATTCACCGTGAAATGCGAAGTCAGCTTCCAGGTGTCCTGTACATAAAAATTCATGAACCACTTTTCCTGGAGTAGATCGTTGGGCGTGGACATGGAGTTCGAACTGAATTGCCCGAGCAGGAATTGGGGAATGCTGCCGAATGTCCAGTTGGTTTGCGAGTATACGTTGCCATAGAAAAGCATTTTGGACACTTCACCGCCGCCGCCAAAGTTGATTTGATGGCTGCCGTGAACCCAGCTGACGTCGTTGTTGAGCTGAAGCGGCGTGGCGTGAGCTTGTGCCGGCCCACCGGTGCCGGGGCCAACCGTAAAAGCGCCCGCAACAGTGAATCCGCTTTGGTGAGGCACATATCCGCAATAAACGGGGACGCCCAAATCGCAAGCCGAGACATAGCCGGGGGAGGAGCGATGGACGGCGGTCCGGTCCACGGAAGCGCGGAACTGATTCACCAGCGTCGAAGAAAACAGATGCGTCTCGCCCACCACCCAGGACTGATCCGCGTCATCCAATCCGCCCTGCGCGGTTGTGAGCAGGTTATCCGGAGTGAAGTTGTAGGACGCCGGCCGGAAGTAGTGAGTGCGGATGTAACGGCCGAAGAGCGTGTCCTTGGAGCTAATTTGGTAGTCTCCGCGGCCGACGTACTGATTCTCGTTGACGTCGGTAACCAAGCCGAAACCGGTGCTCCCGCAACCGCCGGTGGAGGCAGGCAGCAGCGCCGCCAGCTTAAGAGACGCCGGGTCAAAAAGAGTAGGACTGATCTGATTGTTAGTGAAGAGGCTTTTCACCGCGGGCGGGAGGGTAGCGAGGTCCTGGGGACAAGCGCTGAAATTGCCCTGGAGCATGGCAGCCGTTGGGACAAACGTGGCGGCGGTATTCGCTACGGGGTCCTGACGCGTGATAGTGTTCTGATAGCCGAAGAAGAAGAACAGTTTGTTCTTAACCACAGGACCGCCGACCGTGCCGCCGAACTGGTTGCGCTTGAGAGTATCGCGGGTAGCCGCGAAGAAATTGCGGGCGTTCAAATCGCCGTTGCGCAGGAATTCGAACAGGTCGCCGTGGAAAGCGTTGCTGCCCGCCCGGGTAACGCCGGTAACGGTGCCGCCGGCATGGACGCCATTCTGGGCAGTCAGCGAGCTGGTTTCTACTTTGAACTCCTGGAGTGCGTCGGGAAAAGGAAGAGGCATGTTGGCCAGATCCCACGGGTTGTTGTACACGCTGCCATCCAGCCAGAACGCGACACCGAAGGCTTGTCCGCCGGCGATCACGAATTGCTGCGTGCCAGGGTAACCGCCGTTGCCCGCGACGCCTTGAGGGATGGCACCGCCGGTGTATTGGATCAAGTCGGTAGCCACGCGGCCGTTCAAAGGCAATTCCACGATGCGCTGGGTCTCCATCACGTTCCCGACGCCGGTGGCTTGCGTTTCGACGAGCGCGGCGTTGGCTTCCACCTGCACCTGTTCGCTGACGGCGCCGATCTTCAGCGACACGTCGATGGTGGGATTGGTTGCGACTTGCAACTCGATGCCCGTCTGCACGTAGGTGGCGAAACCGGTCTTGGTGACTTCCAGGCGGTAGTGCCCGATGGGCAGAGTGGGCAACACATATCCGCCGTCGGACCCACTCTCCGCTGATCGGCTAACGCCCGTTTCGGTCTGCGTGACCTTCACTTGAGCTCCGGGCACTGGTGCGCCGGAAGCGTCCTGAACTATTCCTTGAATCTGGGAAGTAGCTTGCGATTGCGCCCATGCGACTCCGAGACTCATGGCACACACTAACAGAGTGGCGATAGTCCTCATAGAACCTCCTGGTTCTCTTGGGCGGAACGATATCACAGATTGTGATGGAAGGCAACAGCGTGGCGCGATAAAGTCTTTATAATTCGCGGATATTAGGAGCCGCGAGCGGGCGCTTATCGCAGCGGGATGCGGAAGAGATTAGCGTGCATCGATGGTTTGATGTAGGCAAAAACGGAGGGGTTGGGACTGGGGGCGATGTTGATATGCTCGATGGTCTTGACTCCGGGAACTTTTGCCCACTGGACAGAGTCCTGGACCGCTGCAGGGGGAAGGCGCGGCAAAGTCTCGCCCTTTGGGATCGGAATAGCCACGGTGCTCACATTCAGAGCCAGGTCGGACTTGTCTGCTACTTGCAGATATAAGTACCGTCCGTCCAGCGACCAACTGGGTTGACACAGGCCGGCACAGATTCTGATCGCCGGGCCGCCGTCGAGTGGAAGAATGAGAGTGGGGGGCGGTGTCACGTTCGGCACTGCGGCGGAGGCGGAGACAAATCGCCGATCGGGCGAGACGTTAAAGAAATCGATAATGGAGTCCGGAAGCATTTTGCGCCGTCCCGTTCCATCGCGCGCCATCACGCCCACATAATTCGCCTGGCCATCCGTTAAACGGAAGACGATCTCATTGTGCGGGCCGAAATGCGGAAGCGCGTCACCGTTCGCGGCGATTCTGCGCGGCGGAGCGCTGCGGTCCAAGGGTGCGATCCAGATCTGGGAAGGCTGGCCGGGGGGGTGGGTGGAAAAGACGACTTCCTTTTCATCGTCCGAAATGTCGTAGTCAGCGATTGAAACCCCAGGCAGGAGGATTGCGCTTTTGCCGGCGGCAAGATTGGCGCGCCAAAGTTCGGCGGGTGATTCGAGCGAGTCGCTACGCAACAAATAATAGAGGCGTAGTCCGTCGCGCGAGAAGACTGGCGTGGTCGTTTCCGCATATCCTTCGGTGGAAAGCGCGCGGTCGCCGTGGAGATCGTGAATCCACACGGCATTCTGCCGCGTGAATATCGAAGTGATTAACGAACGGCCGTCGGGCGCGACGGCTGTGCCGGCTTCTTCCGTGGAACCGAAGGTGATTTGTTCCGGTTTTCCATCGGGAAAACGCTGGCGCCACAAATGGTTTCGACCAGCCACCAGGACCGTCATGTAGATCCATTTGCCGTCAGGGGACCAGGCTGCGGAGAGGCAGGAGCCGTCGGGTCCTACCTGTCTGCCGGCCGAGCCGCCGGAAAAGGGCACCACCCGGCAGGGACGGAATTCGTCAATCATCTCCACTAACAAGACCCACTTCTTGTCGGGGGAAAGATAGGAGTAATGAGCCATGCCGCGTTCGTGCGCTGGGAAATAAATCTCGCGAAGGTCGGACCGGTCGGGCTTCGAGGTCACGACTCCCATGTGAATTCCGGATTTGATTTGCGAAAACATCAAATGCCCATCGTCCAGCCAGCGCAACCCCGCGGAATTTGGCAGAAACAGTTCGGAATTGCCGCCGAGCGAGGGCACGACGTAGGTTTGAAAAAGACGCGAGACATTGGGGAAAGCGGTGTATACGATGCGGGCGCCGTCAGGAGAGAACGAAATGTCGTACTTGGCGTGCGAATCGTGCGTGATTTGAACGGGCTCGCCGTTAGGAAGCAGCTTAAGCCAGATGTCGCTGGTGGTTCCGAAGGGAGAGCTGGTTCGATAGAAGGCCAGCATGCGGCCGTCGGGGGAAAGGGCAGGGTGGGAAGCCGAATCGGTGAAGCTGGTGAGCTGAGTGAATGTCGCGGGATTGGGGATGTGGGGTTGGGGGTCAGGCGCCTTCGAACGGAAATAGAGAGCAGTGCCGATAGCAATGAGAAGCACGGCGACTGCGGGTATAGCGTAGGCGGGACGCAGCAAGGGGCGTGGTGCCGGGGCGGAGAGGCGATCAGCGAGCGTTGACAACTCGCGAGCCACTTCGGACGCTGATTGCGGGCGCTTGGCCGGGTCCTTTTCGAGGAGCTTCGCCACCAGCGGATCCAGGGTGGCCGGCACTCCCACGCGCTCGCGCGACGGCTGTGGCACCGCGGGCTGCGAGCCGGTTGAAAGCATTTGTCCGAGAGATGCTCCGGGAAAGGGCAGCTTTCCGACGGCCATTTCATAGAGCACCAGGCCGAGTGAGAACAAGTCCGCGGCGCTCGACGGTTCACGACCGTCCACCTGCTCCGGCGCCATATAAGCGGGTGTGCCCATGACCGCGTCCGTTTCAGTGATGTTTGCGGACGCAGCCATTTTTGCAAGGCCGAAATCCAGCACCTTTACACCGTGGCGGGTGATCATTACGTTGGAGGGCTTCAGGTCGCGATGCACGATTCCGAGCGAGTGCGCTTCGGCCAATGCTCCGGCAATTTGAGCTCCATAGCGGGCCGCGATTTCAGGGGCCAGCGGACCTTTCCTAATCTCGGCGGCCAGCGTTGAGCCATCGATGAACTCCATCACCAGGTAGTTCGGGCCGACGTCGTAGAGCGTGCAAACGTTTGGATGATTCAGCGTAGAAATCGCGCGAGCTTCGAGCTGAAATCGCTCGCTATAGCGCTCGGCCGCAATCTTGATGGCAACCACGCGTCCCAATCGGGTGTCGAGGGCGCGATAAACGGTTCCCATGCCGCCGGCGCCGATCTGAGCTTCGATCCTATAAGGACCGAGTTGAGCGCCCGGGGCAACGACGGTCTGTGTAAGGTCAGCCATGAAACCGGCGGTGGGCTGGTCGAAAATCTGGCTACCGGATTCCACTTCGAGCATGCGCTCCACGCGCGCGCGGATATCGGGATCGGTACTCTCCAGCAGAGCCGCCCGTTCGTGAGGAGGAACCTTTTGGGCCGCGCGGTAGAGATCTTCGATTTTGCGCCAGCGTTCCGCTGTCATGTTCCCTAATCCCCGTGAGTTCTACATATTCTATACTTTTCAAGACGGATCGCATGGCGGACTCAGCATGGCAGACTTATTGAGCGCCGACACCACACAGCTTCTGCGCGCGTGGGCGGACGGCGACTCCGCAGCGCTTGAGCAGTTGACCCCGCGCGTGTACCGCGAATTACGCCGCGTGGCGGCTCACTTGTTGCAAAATGAGCGCCCCGGTTATAGCCTGCAGAGCACGGACCTGGTGCACGAAGTATATCTGCGTTTGGTGAACGCCCGCGAGCTGGATTGGCAGCATCGCGCGCACTTCTTTGCGGTGTCGGCCACTTTGATGCGCCGCATTCTGCTGGACCGTGCCCGCCGGAGGGCTGCGGTGAAGCGCGGCGGCAAGGCGGAGCCGCTGGACCTGACAAAGACGGTAGACCTGGCCCAGGTGAAAGCGCGCGAACTGGTGGCTCTCGACGACGCCCTGAACGCACTGGCGGAAGTGGATCCGCGGAAATCCCGGATCGTCGAGCTGCGATTTTTCGGCGGGCTAAGCGTAAAAGAGACGGCGGAGGTGGTGAAAGTATCTTCCGACACCGTGATGCGGGACTGGAAAATGGCCCGCGCGTGGCTTTTGACCGAGCTCAGCAGCCGCGTCTAGTGCAAGTCCCTGGCATCGCAAACATTTTTTTTCGACCCATTCCAGTTTTCGCGTCCGGATTGCGCTTTGGTAAGTGCACGCGGAATACCCGCGGCAGAAAGAGGAACTCATGAAAGCAATTTCTCGAGCACTTACCATGACTCTCGGAGCGGGGATCGTCAGTGCGCTGTTTGTCTCCAACGCGTTGGCGGGTTGTGGAGATTTGTCTAACTTGGAAGGTCCGTTCAAAATGGCGGAATCTACGGCGGTGGGGCGGGCGCTCGCGCCTCGCGTGGAAAGCGCCAGTTCAGAACAGCGGGGCGGCCAGGCGGGCGCCAGCATCGTCGGGATGTGGGGGGTCCAATTAATATCTGAAGGCAACACCAATCACACACCCGCAATACCGGATGGCGTGCTGATTGACTTCGGATATACGCAATGGCACACCGATGGAACAGAAATACAGAATTCCGCGGGCGTCCCGGGCGGCGGCTTCTGTCTGGGGGTATGGGGCCAGACTGGGTTTCTCACATACGAGCTCAACCATTTTCCGATCGCGTTCAACCCGACGACGGGTCAAGTTGCCAACTACATCAACATCCGTGAGCAGGTCACGCTATCTCCCAGCGGCGACAGCTACACGGGAACGTTTACCGAGAACGTCTATGATCCGAAAGGAAACCAGGTTGACCATGTCGTAGGAAACGTCGTGGGAACACGCATCACCGTGGATTCGACATTTCCGGGCGTCGTTCCCAACAATCCAGTCAACCTTCCCAGCAATTAGAGCCGGCAATTCGAGAGGAGTGGGCGCGCTCAGTCCTGACCCGGGCTGATGCGCGCCTTATTGGCAACGCTGCAGCTATTTCCAACGCGATAGACTGGAGCGAGCAAATTTATGAAGGCCGCATGGGTAGTCCTCATTGCCGCGATGGCTTTTGCGCAGTCGCCGGCGCAGCAAGACACAGAGATTCACATCTTATGCTCGAACGGCTTCCGCGAGGCCATGCAGAAGCTGCTGCCGGAGGCGGAACGCGCTGCTGGCCGCCGGATCAATCTTCAGTTCGGAGCTTCGGCGAATTTCAAACGTTCGATCGAGGGCGGGGAGCCGTTTGATCTTGCGATCGTGACGCCGCAGATTATTGGGGAATTGACCGGAGAGGGAAAGATCGCGGCGGGGAGCGCGACCGATCTCGCGAGCAGCGGCGTTGGTATCGCCGTTCGCGCCGGACAGCCCAAGCCCGACGTGTCCACCGCGGAAGCGATCAAGCGGACGGTGCTGCACGCCAAATCCGTCGGCTATGTGCAGGTGGGAGCCGGCACTCCGGCCATCCTCAACTTGCTCGATGGCCTCGGTATCAGCGCCGATGTTCAGCGCAAGACGGTGTATCAATCGGGGGCGGAGCAGTCCATGCGAAGTCTTGCCGCGGGCGAAACCGACCTCGTATTCGGGCTGATCAGTGAGATATTGCCCGCGCCTGGTGTGCAGTTGGCTGGGCCATTTCCGGCCGAATACCAGAAGCGGATCATCATGACCGCGGGAATCGCGGCCTCGACGAAGAACCGCGCGGCAGCGAGCGACATCGTCAAATCGTTGACGGGCGCGGCGGCAGCGGCGGCGATCAAAACAGCAGGAATGGATCCGATCGCAAAGGAAAAATAACTGCTGAAACGCTTACTCGGCGGGATCCGAGGCCGCCATGTGGTGGTGTTGGCCGGCCAGAATCTTGAGCACCAGAAGATCGGAGGCGTGGAAGCTCGCCACCGCGATATGCGTCAGATCTTCGTCAGTTTGCGCGATGTGGCTGCGGATCAAAACGCGCAGCTGATCCACCGTCACGCCTAACTCCTGTGCTGCCTCCACTTCGGAGTATTGCGTCTGATTTGATTTAGTGACGAGCGTGACGGCGTTCATGATCCTAATGCATTCTAATAGGCGGGCACACGCAGCCCCAATCGGGTGGACTACCTATCTGTACTCTTAGTATCTCTTATGGACTTTTGTACTAAGGTGGTGCAACTGAAGTACTATCCCGTTGCCGGCCGCCTTAGCCGATGTCGGGCAAGTTCAACAGGGCGTCGTTGAAGCGATTGGTGAAATTCGCGACCGAGATGGTGAGCGTCAGCTCGACAATCTGATCCTCGTTGAAATACTGTTTGAGCTCGTCAAGCGCCGCGGGACGGATGCCGGACGCTCCACGTGTTACGCGTTCTGAGTAGAGCAGGACGGCCTTTTCCTTGGCGTCGAACAGCGGACTTCTGTGGAAAAAGGCCAGCGCGTGGAGCTGTTCCTCGGTGACGCCGTTTTTCTTTCCTGATGCCGAGTGCGCGCGGAAGCAGTACTCGCAACCGTTGATGAGCGAGGCTTTGAGGTAAGCCAGCTCCTTGTACTTCCGCTCCACGGTTCCGCGCTCGATCACCGCGCTATAGAACGGGAGAAAATTCGCGAAGGCTTCAGGAACTCGGGCCATAGTGCCGAAGAACGCGGGCACCTTGCCGAACGTGTGCGTGAGCTTGTCGAGAATCGGTTGAACTTCGGGCGCCGCGTTTTCTTTCGAAATGGAAGTGACGCCGGTTCCGGATTCGGTGGCTGTGGGCATGATTAGTCCTTAGTGAATCGCTCCTACTTCGTGGATTGTAGCAGGGCCGAGGCCTGCGGCATGAGCTGGTAGTCCCGATAGGTTTCGCTATTCGTTGAATCCTCGTTGAAGAGTCCGAGCGCGGTGGAATAAACCTGGACGTTGAAACGGGTCGGCATCCAAACGTTGTCCGCTATCGGAGCCTGTTCCAGATCGAACATGGTTCCGGGGCCGACTTTGGCCAGGAATCCGTAAAAGTTTACGGGCTTGACGACTTCGGCGTGCACCCTGACCCATTGGTTGGTGGCTTGGTCGATCCAAAGCGTTCCCTTCATTCCTTTGAGCACCCGGCCCTCATGATCGCTGGACGCATAGCCGGGCTTGGGTTCGGCGTTGAGGACCCAGCAGGAGCGGCCATTCACTTGAGCCTCGCCGGCGAGATGAAACTGAAACGCCTGGACCATTTCTTCGAGCATTTCGTGCTCGTGGCCGCGCTCCTTGTCATACTTGGCGATTCGCTTGGCCCGGTCGCGATCGGATTCGTTACGGCGTTTTTCGATCTCTTTTTGAAGTTTGCGCTGCTCAGCGGCCCGGTCCTCCGTGGACAGGGGCTCATCGTTAATCGCCGTAACAAGGTTATAAGGGGATCGATCGATCATCAGCACCCGATAGGTCTTGGCCATGCGTGGAGAATGCCGCTTGCTTTCCAGGTCGCGCTCCAAGTAGGAAAATTTCGGAGCCTGCGCCCAATCGGCTTGGATGGCCGCGACGGACTTTCGAATGATTTGATCTGGATCTGGTGTAATGGCCGCGGCTGAGCCCACGGCCGCGAGCGTCAGAAAAAGTGCACGAAGCATTGAATGCCCCTGCCAATTAGACGCGCGCGAGGCTAGAGCCGTACATTCTTTGAGCCGTACGCTTAGAGCCGCACGGCCACGGTGATGGGGAAGTGATCCGAGCCGTCGACGCCGCGCAGCACGTTGGCATCACCTAGCTCAATGGGGCCTCGCACGAAAACAAAGTCGAGAGCGCCGATGAAGAGATGCGTTCGGATGTGGCGGTCGCCAAACGCGTTGCGATAACCGGCTTGGCGCAAGCGCGGGACCAAGGCCGAACGAGGGGGTTTGGTGTTGAGATCGCCGGCGATGATGACTGAAGTCTCGGGGGAATACCGTTGGGAGTCGGCCAAAACTTCTTCGAGCTGCGCAAGGCGGAGTTCATCGTTGCCGCGGCTTTCCAGATGGAGGTTATAGACCACGAGCGGCTTGCCGCCGTTGTCGAGTTCGGTGATCAGAGCGATGCGCCCGCCCTCGCGGCGTTGCCACAGCGGCAGGGATGAAGTCAGCAGGCGGCGCGGCTTCCAGAATCCCGATTGATGTGTAAACCGGAGCATGCGGGAAGAACGGATGGGCAGTTTCGTCAGCAGCGCCTGGCCGTGATAGGCCGGCTTTTCGGGCGTGCCTTGGCTGAGTTCCTCAAACTCGGGCGCGAAGACGTAATTCATCTGGAATGTTTCGGCGAGTTTTTGCGCGACGTCGATTCCGCCGCTGCGGCGAGCGCCTAGATCTACTTCTTGAAAGATGCACAGATCGGGAACAATCTGGCGCATTTGGCCTTCGATGTCGCTCAGGTGCTTGCCGCGATCGATGTTCCAATCGAGGATAGTTGTGCGAGTGAGCGGACCGGCGGCGCGTGAATAGCTGCCGCTGCGAAGGGTCTTGAGCGCGTCCGGCGCCGATACGGTGGGGGGCGCGGCAAAAGCCGCCGAAAGCGCCAGGAACGGGGCGCCTTTCCGTAGGTTCATCTTCAGTCCAGCAAATACCACAGCCTTTAGTTTATACTTGGAAACGAAGTCGCGCGCGGTTCCCATGGCAGCATCTGGAGGACTGAACGGATTTCGTTTCTAAGGACTCGTATGACTATCATTCTGACCATCATCCACGTCATCGTCTGTTTCTTCTTGATCGTGGTGGTGCTGTTGCAGAGCGGGAAGGCCGCGGATCTGGCGGGAGCGTTCGGCGGCATGGGGTCGCAAACGGCGTTCGGGCCGCGTGGTTCCGCGACGCTGCTTTCGAAGGCAACCACGCTGGCGGCGGCGATCTTCATGGTGACCTCACTTTCGCTCGCGATTCTGGCGACTCGCGGCGCTGCATCCTCAGGCAGCGTTTTGGAGCGGGTGAAAGCTCCGGCGAATAAGACTGCGCCTGCAAATACACCTGCAAAACCCGTTGCGCCGGGTTTGCCGGTACCGGTTCCAGTCCCAACCCCGGTGCCGATTCAGAAGTAGCGCAGTTTGTTCGAACGCGGTCGTGGCGGAATTGGCAGACGCACTAGCTTGAGGTGCTAGCGGGAGCAATCTCGTGGAGGTTCAAGTCCTCTCGACCGCACCATATTTTCAAAGACTTATCAGTTAGCTCCAGGACCCTATCTAGCTAGCTTTGGGACCCTTGGACCCTATGTTGTTCAGGACCGCTCCGGGCCTGTCGGACCGAATGGGGCCGCTCCGGGCCGGACATGCACTTTTGGAGAGGCGGCGTGGGCCAAGCGCAGGGTTGTTTACGCGAATCGCGACCCGGACAAATTGGAAGTCTGTGACCCCGCCATGCTACTGAAACCGCACAACGAGGCAAACGCTAAGGTGGCACTTCGCTTGTCTGACGGTGGGCGCTTAAGCGTGACTGCGCTTGCGCCCGCTAGCCTTCGGAGCTAGTTCTTCTTCAGCGATGCCGGACAGGACAACCGGACTGCGGTCAGGAAATTCAGCTACCAGGGACAGGCTTCCGCCCATGGCCTCCACGGTTTTTCGTAGAGTAGAAAGCAGAAGGTCACTTCTCTTTTCGAGTTTTGAAATACCGTCTTGGCTGATGCCGAGTTCCTTGGCTATTCGCATCTGCGTAAGCTTGCGGGCGCGGCGAAGCTGCTGCAAGGTCATTTCCTCGGCAATCAATTGTGCGGCACGCGCCTCCACTTTCTTGCGGCGGGCGGGACTTAGTTTCTCTCTTATCCGTTCGAGATTCGTCGTGGCTCTCACTTATTTTCCTTCCGTTCCTTTTCTCCCTGCCGCTTGATTCGAGCGAGGTGGGCATCAAAACGCTCGTCGGCCTTTTTAATCAATTGGCGATAAAACCGTTTCTCGCTGACCCCAGACTTGTCGCCGGCCACTAGGAGAATCGCGGCGCGGTTCAAGTCGAAAGCGAAGGCCACTCGCCAAACACCATCAGCCGCCTTAAATCTCAATTCCTTCATGTTCGGATGACGCGAACCGTTGAGTGTGTCGGCCCGCGGCCGACCTAGCTGCTGTCCGAACTGCCCCAGCAGTGCGATGTGGGCCAACAACTCGTCCTGCGCCTTTTTGTGCATGGAGAGGAATTCTGGGACGAAGTCATCATGCAAGTCAACTTCCCACTTCACCTAATTTATTATGCACCTTAATAACTATTCATTCAAGTGCATATAGTGGGCCGGGAACCGCTGTGACTCGTGCGCTTGAAGAAATCGATCGGGCTTAGAAGATCGCCGCCCCCGCTTCGTTCAACAGATCACCTGCGATGCCCAATAACTCACTGATTCGCAAATCTGGATCTTCCATTCGGCGCGCAGCATCGATTGATTCTTCGGTACGGCCCTCAGTACGCCACGCATCCACCACTCCTGAGCCGACGTTATCGCCTTTTTTGCTCCAAACCTCCGCAGTGGCGGTTGCGGGTGAAGCGACACACGGCGTCGATCTCGCTGGACCAGGAAGCCAAAGTCTGGCCGAGGGCGACTAGGGGAGCGAAGCCCGGAATGACGTAATTGATAAATGGCCCGCAACAGTCGAGCGATGAGAGTTTCACATTATTTGCCGGTGCGATGCTTTTTGAGAAGCAAGTAACAGAGCCGTTGTTTGAAGCGATAAATCAATTCCCCCAGAGCCGGACGCCGTGAAGGCGCGCCGAAGGTTGAAGCAGTAGTTTAAGCCTCGGAACTTGGCGCCACAGTGATCGTTGATGATCCGTGAGGGCGACAGTAGCTGCACACAGTGAATTCGTC
>DATHMO010000312.1:0-11455 GCA_035486995.1 Bryobacteraceae bacterium | reverse complement strand
ACCGGCGTAACGCAGGTCAACATCCACGCCAGTTCGGCATGTTCCGGAACTGACGATTGCACTACGATGGTCGAATGCTTCGGGTCGATCCCCGCGGCGAGAAACAACCCGGCGATCTCCAGGATCTTCGCGCGCAGTTCGGCCGGCTCCTGATACACCGTGATGGCGTGCAAATCGACGATGCCGAAGATGCTCTCGTAGTTGCCCTGGATCTCGACCCAGTTCTTCAGCGCACCCAGGTAGTTTCCGATATGCAGATTGCCGGTCGGCTGAACGCCGGAAAAGACGCGTGCTTTCATGTTTTGTTTGAACAACCATGGTACCCTTTCGCTTGCCTGTGGAAGAAACTCTAACGATCGAGAAGCTGGTGTATGGCGGGGAAGGGCTGGCGCGCCTGGAGGGCAAAGTCGTTCTCACGCCGTTTGTGCTGCCCGGTGAAGTAGTGCGCGTGGAAATCGAGCGGGCCAAGAACGATCTCTGGCGCGGCCGATTAATCGAAGTTCTGCAGCCATCGCCATCACGCATAACGCCCGGATGCCCGTATTTCCAGCGCTGCGGCGGCTGCCAGTATCAACACATGGATTATGCGTTCCAGTTGGAACAGAAGCGCGCGATTCTACGTGAAGTGCTGCTGCGCGTCGGCAAGATCGAATTTGCGGGTGACATCGGCGTGATCTCCGGCGACCCGTGGCAGTATCGTAATCGCGTGCAACTTCACATCGAGAGCGGCAAGGTTGGCTATTTCGGCCAAGGCTCGCGGGATCTTTGCGCGATCGATCACTGCCCCATTGCTTCGCCGAAGCTCAATGAAACCATCGGCCAGATCAAAGCTTCTCAGGCCTCCAACACTGCCCTGGAGCTTTTCACCGATGAAACGGATGTTCAGGTGAATGTTTTGGACCGCGTGCCCCGCTCCGCGCTAAACGCGCTCGCGACACTAGGAGTAACGACGCCGATTGATTACTCAGGCTTCCAGGTGAGCCGCAACTCCTTTTTCCAGGTGAACCGCTTCTTGATCGATCAATTGGTGGACTGCGCGATAGCCAACGCCAAGGGTGACTGGGCCGTCGATCTTTACGCGGGCGTCGGCCTGTTCTCGGTGAAGCTCGCCGAACGATTCGGCAAGGTCACGGCCGTCGAATCGAGCAGCAGCAGCTCGCGCGACTTGGCGCATAACTTCACGCAAGGGGGTGTAAATGCCAATGTCGAGGATTACCTCGCAGGTTTGAACGAAACGCCCGATTTCATCCTGGCCGATCCGCCGCGCGCGGGCCTCGGTAAAGCTGCGGTACGGGACCTGGCCCGAATTCGCGCCCCGCGTCTGACTATTGTTTCGTGCGATCCGGCGACGCTCGCCCGCGATCTGCAAGGCCTGATCGCAGGGGGCTATCGCATCGAGAAGCTCACGCTGGTCGACCTTTTCCCCCAAACATTCCACCTCGAAACTGTAGTGGAGCTTTCCGCATCAGCAGTTCAGCAAGATTGAGCGCGATCGCGATGCCCAGAAGAATCGGCCACAGCCGCATGGTGGATGACTGGGACCGGCCGCCCGAATCGAACACCTGCTTGGGCTCCGGATTGAAGCGGCCGCCCGTGAATTGCGAGACCGATCGCAAGAGGAATTGGTTCGATCCGTATTCGAGCAGCTCCCGTTCGGGCTGATAGAAACCGATCTCCGGAAACGCGCGAAAGTCCTCCAGCGGACGCACTCGGAACAGGCCTTGCAGATCGCCGATGTGAATCTTGCCGCGATAGGATTTGTTAGCCAGCTTGACCACCGGCACCGGATGGCGAAATCCGTTGGGGCCAATGGCAAAGATCTCGGGGAGCGCTGCCGGATCTTCGACGTCGGCGCCGAGATGATAGTTCACCACTAAATCGCCGCTCGCACTGTCGAATTCGGCGGTTGCTTCACTGCTCTCGGCATGCGGCAAAAGATCGCGCAGAGTGTTGGCCCAAAATTTGTCGTAGCCTTTCCAGGTGACCCAATCCGCGGCCCAGCGGCTTTTCGCATCGGAGGTAAAGACCACGGCGCGGCCGAGTCCATATTGCCAGCGAACCAGCAGCGGATCGCTTTCTTCGACTTTCAGAATCGTATCGGCGCCTGGTTTACTGATAAACCGAACATAGCCTTTCAGCGCTGGAGCGGTTTCGATACCCACACCGTCCAAAATCTCGGCGTGCTTCGCGACAACGGGCTGCAAAGTCTTCTCAACCGCCGTGGATCCGGTATGCTCCATCACGTCCTTGAGGACGATTTGCTCGAGCCCCGCGGGTTCGTTCAAGAAATAAGATTTGCCGCCGGCCACGGAAGCGACCTTCTCAAGATACGCCCGGTTCACATCCTGGCCCAAGCCGACGGTGGAAATGGTAACGTGCTGCGAAGCAGCCTCCTTCGATAGATCGAGACTGTCGCCTTCTTCGGAGATACCGTCGGTGAGCAGCACGATGTGCTTGAAAGTGGCGTGCGACGGCAGCACTTTATGATAGGCCTCGGCGAGCGCGGGCGCGATTTGCGTACCGCCGTCGGGAACGATACCGGAGATCAAGCGCTTGATCAGAACCTTGTCTTCGACACGTCGCATGGGAACATCCCACTGGAATGAGTTGTCGAATATCAGAACGCCGACCATGTCGATGGGCCGAAGGTTTTCGACGACGCCGATCGCGGCCTGGCGCGCGAGCTCGATCTTCTTGCCTTCCATCGAAGACGACTTATCGATGATGAGAACGACCGCCGTGCCCTCGGGCGATCGCGGCGGAGCGAGCTTAGCTGGCAGAGTGCGGTCAAGGGCGTCTTCCACTTTCTTGTCTTCGGCGTAGATGTTGCGTTCACCGGCGATGACGAGCAGTCCACCGCCTTGCTGGACGAATTTTTCGATCTCGTCTTTGCGCGCGGCAGGCAGCGATTCGAGATCGAGATTGTTCAGAAGCACGATTTGATAGTTCGCAAGCGAGCCGTGCAGTGGATCGGCGGTGCGATCGACATCGAACTGAGCCGCCGCGAGTGTCTGGATCAGATTAGTCTCAGTGCCCGCTGGATCTTGCGAGATGTAGAGAACCTTGGGGCGGCGCAGAGTGAGTGCGCGATCGAATCGAATGTCGCCGAGTCCGCTGGTTTGGATCACACCAGCCAGGCTCAATGCACCGGCGGCCGCGAGACTGGCGTGGACGCGAACCTGGTTGTCGCCTTTTTCGAGCTTCACTGGATTTGATCCCAGCACCTTTCCCTCCGCGCTGATTTGGACCGAGCCTGATACAGCGGCGGGAGAAACAATGTTGAGATCCACGGGGAATTGTTCGCCAGTGAAAGCAGTTGTGGGGACGGTGACCGATTCGAGGCGCAGGCTGGGTTCGGGGCGGCCTTGCATCGGCACGGTGTCGATGGGAATTCCGAGTCGCTCCGCTTGCCAGGCTGCGCGCGTGATACTGCCCGAGTTTTCTTTGCCGTCGGAAACCAGAACCAGGCGCGGCACCAGGCCGGAGGGAAGCGAACTAATGGCCTCTTCGATGCTGGATTCAAGATCGGTGGCTCGTCCAGTCTCACCGGCGGTTGGTTCGAGATGGAAACCGCGCTGCTCGCCTGGCGCGAGATCGCGGACAGAGCGCGCGAACGGGAGGACGCGAATCCAGTGGCGGCCGCGAGCCTTGTCGAGAGCAGAGGCAAATTCGGAAGCGTGCGCGAGGTCCTGCGGCGAAACGCTGGCCGATGTGTCCACCAGAACGGCAACGGCCACTTTTGTTTCGGGTACGGTGAGCGTCGGTTCAGCCAGCGCTAGGATGATCGCAAGAAACGAGAGAGTCTTCAGAGCGAGCGCGGTGACGCGGCGTGTATGGCGCCACTCGAACCAAGCCCAGGCCAGGGGCAACAGGAGAAACACTAACACCCACGGGCGCTCGAAGATCATGAAGCTTTCCTCCACGATGATTCAGGAGATGGCGCGCTCTTGGCGGCTCGCATGCGGCGATCGATGCGGCCGTAGAGAATCCAGTCGGCAACCAAGCCGGCAGCTCCCGCAAGGGCAAGCCATTGCCAAATGTCACGAGAGGCTGGTCCCAAGGGCGCGCGCGGGGGCAATCCAAGCTTGACGTTCGCTGGCTTCCAGACGGAATCGCCGGGCTGCGGCAGAGTGAGCGAATAAACCAGTTCGCGATCGCCCGTGAGCACTCGCACGATTCCGGGGTCGGCAGTGAAGAAGCGCAGCGTCTTGCCGTCGATTGTGAACGGCAGCGATTTTCCGTCTTCGGTTTGAACTCGGACGGCGCTGGGATCGGTTTCTGATTCGAGATCGACATCCACGGTGCCGGCGGCGCCCGCAGTCAGCTCCCAGGATCGGAAGGCATCGGGCGACATCCAGCGGATGATATTGGCGAACAGCAGCGGCGTGGTGAGCTGATACTTGAGGCCGGAGCGGACGGGATGAAAACCGAGCACGACGATTTTCGGCGGACCAGGTCGAGCAACGATCAGCGGACGAGCGTCGGAACGCGCGACGGTGATGTCACCCGGCGCAGGGCGGAAAATCTCGGCGTTGGTAAGTTCGATATCGCGCGCCCGCAAGCCTGCTCCGAGCGGATGATCCGCTTGCCACTGGTTCAGCTTTGCCGCAGGCTCGATGTTTGCGACGGGAATGGGCGACTTGTCGGAGGGCGGCTGGAGCCAGACGCTGTCTGTGGCGGGCAATGACGGGGGAGCGAAACGATCGAATAGGACGATGCCACTGCGGATTTTCGGATCGTATTTCGCGAGTGGCAAGAAGTTCGCCTGGATGCCGGGAATCGCGGTAAAGACGGGGCGCAGGAGATCTGGCTCGGCCGAGTAGATGGTGACCGGCACCACACCGCGCGCCGGCAATTCGAGAGTGGCGTGGCTATCCTGGCGGAACGTTTCGGGCGCAGGGAGGCGCGCTTCCAACCATCCCCGAGCGCGGGTTCTGAATCGAAACGAGAAGCTTTCCTCGGCGCCGGACGCGAGATCGAAGCGGTGAGTCGCGACGGGTGATCCTCCGAAGCTCACGGCCGCGGGACTGGAACGCGGTGCGGTGCCGTAGTTCTTGACCGCAAGAAAGACCTCCCAGATATCGGGATCGTCAGTCGCACGATGCACAGTCATCTTGCGCAGTCCGACATGCTCAGTGGGACCGGCAATCGGGATGAAGCGAAAATTCGCGGGCGGATCGAAGCGAGCCGATTCGTCAGCCGGGATACGCGCTGCACCGATGAAGACGATCTCGCCGGGACGCTGAGCTTGGATTCGTTGTGCCCGACGAGCGAAGTCGAGTGCGCCTTGGAGATCGAGCGACGCCGCACCGGGCTGTGTTTGATCGATGGCGATCTGAATTTTCTTACGGTCGGATTCGAACAAAAGCGCGGGAGTCGCGAGGACGCCGGCGCGGACCACCATCACACGATCGGCCAGCGGCAGCGCATTCACATATTGGCGAGCCGCACTGCGCGCCTGATCGATCAAACGGTTTGGACCTAGCCGCGCGGCCATCCAGGGCGAGACATCCAGAATCAGCACATGGTCGCGGGAGTAACGGGCCGGTGAACCAAAGCGGAGCTGCGCAATCGCGAGCAACAACAGCAGCAAACTGACCAGCTGCAGCAGAAGCGACCAGGGTTGTTGCAGCTTGCGGCGGTGCTTCAGTACGGGCGGCTTTTCGGTGGCGGCAAAAAAGCGCAGCGTGGAGACGGTGTGATGCTTGCGCGAGCGGTCGAGCAGGTAAAGCGCGACGACGACACCCGAGAGCGATCCCAGGATGGCGAGGAACTCAGGCAAAGATAGATTGAAGAGAAACATCGGCTACTCGAGTCCGCCAAACTGGGCGAGTGGCCCGAAGATGGCTTCTTCAATCGTGGTGTCGGTGGAGATGCCTACGTAGCGGCCGCCGTTGCGCAGTCCGACTTTCTGGATATCGCGAGAGTAGGCATCGAAGGCTTCGACGTAATTGCGGCGCGAGGCGTCGTCAAAACCGATTTCGAGCTTCTCGCCGGTCTCGGCGTCGGTCAAATCAAGTTGGCCTTCCCAAGACGGCTCACGGTCTTCGCCAGCCCATACTTGCACCAGAACCAGTTCGTGGCCGAAGTCGGACAGATACTGCAGGGGACGCTCGCAGCCGGAGTCGTCGAGAAAATCGGAAACGATCATCAGCAGGCCGCGCTGCGGGTACGTTGAGATGAATTCGCGCGCGATTTGAAAATAGTCGGTGCGGCCGGACGGTTTCAGATCCTGGAGAAAATTCACGGCAGGGATGAAGCGATGGCGTCCGCCGCCGCACAAGAACGAGTCGCCCAAGTGCGATCCGAAGGGCTGAATGCAGATGGTGTCGAGGCGCACCAAGCCGACGTAGCACAGAGCCGCCGCGAGCTTACGGGCATAGTCAAACTTAGAGACGGCGCCGGTAGTCCCTCCCCCAGTAAGCATCGAGTTGCTGCAATCGAGCAAAATGCGAACCGGAATACGCGGCTCCACTTGGAACATCTTGAGGAACAGCTTTTCCAGACGCAGGTAGGCGCGCCAGTTGACTGCCCGCAGATCGTCGCCGTGGTGAAACTGGCGGTGATCGAGAAACTCCTGTCCGGACCCGGCGAAGTGCGAAATGTTGTGGCCGCCGACGAGCCCGGGGAAGGACTTTTGCCAGCGAATCGCCAACCTCTCGAGCTTCTCGAGCAACGCGCTGTCGATCAGTGGCTGAGGTTTCACTTGACAGCCAGATTGGAGACGCTTTCGATGATTTGAGGCAGGATGGTTTCGGGCGTCTGGCCATCGGCGTGAGCGTCGAAATTCAAAATGATGCGGTGGCGCAGAACATCGGGCGCGATTTCGCGGATATCGTCGGCGCTCAGGTTGAGCCGGCCACGCATGAACGCCAGGACACGCCCGCATTCGACCAGAGATTGAGCGCCGCGCGGCGAACTGCCGTAGCGAATATATTTGTTGGCCAGAGGATGGGCGGCAGACGTTCCGGGCTGCGTGGCCATGACCAAGTCAATTGCGAAATCCTGCACGTGCTGAGCAACCAAAACGTCGCGGCAAGCGGAGCGCAGTTGGAGGATGGCTTCACGGTCAACTACCTGTTCGAGTGCGATCTCGTCGCGATGAATAGTCCGCTCGACGATGCGATTCAGGTCCGCGCGCGACGGATACGTCACCAGCATCTTCATCAGAAAACGATCGAGCTGGGCTTCAGGCAACGGATAGGTGCCTTCCATCTCGATGGGATTCTGCGTTGCCA
This sequence comes from Bryobacteraceae bacterium, assembly GCA_035486995.1. Taxonomy (GTDB): domain Bacteria; phylum Acidobacteriota; class Terriglobia; order Bryobacterales; family Bryobacteraceae; genus Palsa-89. The sequence continues at coordinate 4,217 of DATHMO010000312.1, read as the reverse complement.
TCACGAGGAACGGAAGTTCGAGCTCATGCGTGGTGGTACCGCTAGTCACAGTGCGTTCCTGCATGGCTTCGAGGAGCGCGGACTGCGTTTTTGGCGTGGCGCGATTGATTTCGTCGGCGAGCACGAGGTTCGCGAAGATGGGGCCCGGCTGGAAGCGCAGCGCTTTGGCGCCGTGATCGTCGCTCTCGATGATCATGCTGCCCACGATGTCCGCCGGCATGAGATCGGGTGTGAACTGGATGCGCGAGTACTTGAGATGGAGGACGCGGCCTAGAGTCCGCAGCAGCGTGGTCTTGCCGAGGCCAGGAACGCCTTCGAGCAAAACGTGGCCGCCGGCGAGGAGGCAGATGAGGACGCCATCGACCACGTGCTGCTGGCCGACGATAACTTTGCCGATTTCTTGGCGCACCTGATCGAGATGACGGGTGGCGAGTTGAACTGTGGACTCGGGGGGCACAATCTTATTTTAGCGGTGACGCGATGGAAGTGCTTGGGTGTCATGTACTATAACACCAGGGCGTCATGTCGTCCACTAATTCTTCTCTCGATCCGATACAACAGCGGCTGACGGAATTGCGCAACGGTCTGCTCAAGCTGCATAAGACGCTGCTCGATTCTGAGCAGGCGGCGTATGAGCACGACATCGCGCGTATTGGCTCCAAAGGCGAATTGCTCAAACTGGTGCTATACGATCCGTGGTTCGCCTGGCTGCATGAGCTCTCGGAACTTGTGGTGCTGATCGACGAGACGCAGGATGCCAAAGAGCCACCGCAAAGCGGCGACGCGGAGCGCCTGATCGCGCAGGCCAGCGAGTTGCTGGCGCCGAACGAGACCGGCAGAGGATTTGCGAAGCGCTATTTTGAAGCGTTGCAGCGCGATCCGGACGTGGTACTGGCCCACGCCCGAATGCGCAAAGTTCTATCAGGGTTAGGGTAAAAACTAGTTCGCCGATTCGGTCTTGCGGCTCAGGTCTTCAGCGAGAATAATCGCCTCGGCCAATTCCTTCATGGGGCGGCGCAGGCGGCGGCTCTCATTGCGAAGGCGCAGGTAAGCCTCTTCCTCTGTCAGGCTGTGCCGCTGCTGCAAGATGCCTTTGGCGCGCTCCACCAGCTTGCGAGTTTCAAGCTGGCGCTTCATCTCCAGAGTTTCTTCCATGAGACGCGCGTTGGTTTCCGACAGACTGGACTTAGCGATGGCCCCGCCCATCTGTTCGCCGATGAAGGTGAGCAAGGAAATCTCCTCGCCATTGTGATTGTGCGTCTGCCGGTGATGCACGTTGATGACACCGATGACATCGCCCCCGCTTACGAGCGGGACCGACAGGAAGGCGTCGTAGGTGTCCTCGACCAGGGTTTGAAATCGCTTGAAACGGGCGTCGGTACCAGCTCTGGAAGCCAACGCGACCACGGACTTGTGCTCCGCGACCCATCCAGTAACGCCTTCGCCAACCTTCATGCGCAAGTTTCCGAGCGCACCCGCATGAGGCACCTGCGAGGCGCGTAAAACGACTTCGTCGGTGTCACGATCCAAGAGGTAGACCAGACAAGCATCGCAGTCTGTCACCTGCACAGTAAGGCCGACGATCTCTCCGAGCATTTCGTCTAACGACAGCTCCGAGCTCACAATGTTGCTGATGCGATGTAGCAGAGCTACATGTGAACTCACGGGCTCCATAATGTGAACGGTTGCCATAATTCAGCGTATGCGAGGGAGCGGGTGGGGTCCAATCGAAAATTCCTATCGAGTCGATTGAAAGGAGATGCCGAAGCGCGAAAGATGTTGATATCGCGGGGCTTGGCTTGACGAGCCTGGCGATCGCTGCGGGCGGATTGTGGTCCTATAACCGTCATCAAACAGTAACGAGTTTTCGCTGGACTTCGCCAGTAACTCGCGCCTCCGTCGCGCTTACATATACGTTGACTTCCGAGCGTATGCCGAATTCCGGAAGATAGACGCCGGGTTCCACGGAGAAACATGTTCCGGCGATGATGCGGCGGTCGTCGTGAGTCTCCAGATTGTCCATGTTGGCGCCGGTGCCATGCACCTCTTCGCCGATGGAGTGGCCGGTGCGATGGACGAAGTAGTCGCCGAATCCCTGGTCCTTTATATATGTGCGAGCGGCGTCGTCGACCTCGAAGCCATGGATCGCGCCGCCCTTGGGGATGGCGGTTTGTACGCGCTGGATGGCGCGGTCGCGGGCGGTGGTGACGACGTCGAAGATGTTTTGAAGCGCCGAGGGCGGCGTGGCACCGCAGTAGCCGGTCCAAGTGATGTCGTAGAAGACGGCGGAAGGCCGATCGAGCTTGGCCCACATGTCGATGAGCACTGCGTCGCCTTTGTGAATTTCGCGGCTGCCCTCGGGCTGAGGCTCATAATGCGGATCGGACATGTTCGCGTTCACCGCGACTATCGGTCCGTGATCGGTGACCAAGCCGCAGCTTTCAAAGCCAGCTCGAATGAAGCGATTCACATCCCATTCGGTGATTGTCTGGGCGGAAGCTAGAGCGGCAGCGATCTTTTGGAAGGCTTCGGCGCGAACGCGATCTACGCGGCGGCCGGCTTCGAGGTGCATCTCTAATTGTTCGGCGGTCCAGCGCGCTTCGAAAAGCTGGACGAGATTGGCGGAGCTTGCGACTTCAACGCCCGCGCCGCGCACGAGCTCAATGGTGCCTCCGTCGACGAGAGAGACGTACGGGATGGAGCAGTTGGGCGAATACTGCATCGCGATTTTCCTGCTGCCAGTAAGCAAGCGATGCAAGCCGTCGACCTGAGCGGTCCAGCTGGAATATTTTCGGATGTCGCCCGGCAGTCCTGCGAGGACACCGGATTCGATCGCGTGGACCAGACCGTGCGGTTCACCCTTGGCCGGGATGAAGTAATACCAACGGCGGCTGGCGACGCGATGCGGGTCCAATTTTAGAATCCGGTAGGCGAGCGGGTCGCGCTGGTGATGGTCAAAAAACAACCAACCGTCCAAATGTTCTTCCCGGAGCGCGGATTGAATTGCTTCAATTTGCATGGATCACTTATTAAAGGATAAGGCTGGTTTGTTCGCGGTCAGGGGCCGCGAGAATCTTGTGGTGCCGTACACGCGTATTCAAGTTTAAGACACCCGCGACATCCTTGGTATCCTCGACGCGGAAATCGAGCACGTCGTCGAGCCAATCCTGACTGAGGCCGTTCCAGTACTGCACGGCAACGGTCACGGTATATTCTTGACGGCTGAGAAGGCAATCCAGTTCAAACTCGATTTCAATTTCGTCGCCTTGTTCGAAGTCGCCCAAGTCGGCGCGTTCGATGCGCGTGTTAGTTCCGAAGATGTCCATCCCGATACGATTGCGGATCAAAATCCCGACGACGGGGTTCGATACTGGCTTTTGAAACGCGGCGCGAATTCGGAGAATGATAGACTCGCCGGGACGGAAGGCGCGGCAGATTTCGGCGGAGGAGTTGAGTATTTGGACGTCCAACACGCGACTGGCGCCGTCACCGTGGCGAAAGCTGGTCTTCGTTGCGATGGAGCCGGCGGCGATCTGCTGTTCCTGGCCGGAGCGCTCGCGATCGAGCACGAAGCCGACGTACTGATTGACGGCGTCCTTCGGAGAGCCTTGCATGACGATTTTGCCATCGAGCATGAAGGCCGCGCGGTCGGCCAAGCGTTTGATCAAGCCGAGATCGTGCGAAACCAGAAATACCGTAACGTTCTTTCTGCGAAGCTCCTCGAATTTCTGGACGCAGCGGCTGGCGAAGATCGCGTCGCCGACGGCGAGCGCCTCGTCGACAATCAGGACTTCGGGATCGACGTGAATCGCTGTGGAAAAAGCGAGGCGGACGTACATGCCGCTGGAGTACTCTTTCACCGGGCGATCGATGAACTGGCCGATTTCGGCGAAGGCTTCAATGTGTGGAAAGGCGGCTTCCAATTCCTTGCGCGATAATCCCAGGATTTCTCCGTTGAGATAGACATTCTCGCGGCCGGTGAATTCTGGATTAAAGCCGGCGCCGAGTTCGAGCAGGGCGGCGATACGGCCGGAGCAATGGACTCGGCCGGTGGTGGGCTGAAGGATGCCGCTAATGATTTGCAGCAGGGTGCTCTTGCCCGATCCGTTCGGACCAAGCAAGGCGAATACTTCGCCACGATCGACACGCAAGTTGATGTTTCGGAGAGCCCAGAATTCCGCTTTTCGTCTTCGTGAAAGCGCTAATGCCGCCAGGAC
>DATHMO010000311.1:0-15369 GCA_035486995.1 Bryobacteraceae bacterium | reverse complement strand
GCGAGCAGCAGCTTGAGCGCCTCCAGCGGATCGCGCGTGCCGGGCTCGCGGAACTCCGGCGGACCAATACGCGTGAAACCGGGTCCGCCCGCAATGGGTGCGCCCAGGCCACCTTTCATTGCGGCCATGATTGGCGTCTTGCCGACGTTCGGGTTGGGGCGGCCAGCGGGTTTGCCATCCTTGGGCTTGACCTCACTGGGGCTCCACTCGATCTTCGCGCCTTTGCCCAGCATCAGCTTCAGGACCTCGATGTCGGCGGCAGTGGCAGCGCGGTAAAACGGCGAGCTATTGATCGGCGCGCCGCAGCACAGTGTGGTGGAGTGTAATGCGCCGACAAACGGCTTGTTCACATCCGCGCCTAGATCGAGCAGCGCTTTCACGAGAGCCAGGGAAGTCAGATTGTTTGGATGGGAGGGTTGCATCCGCGAGCCGTCGTGCGCGCGCATGTCGATGGTGGCGTCATGCATGTCGACGGCGAAGAACAGGGCTCCGTCGTTGGGATCGGCGCCAAGGTCGAGCAGCTCTTTGGCCAGATCGAACCGGTCGTTAACAATAGCGACGATCGTCGCGCTCGCGCCATCGGCGTTGGTGAGCTTCGGATCGGCACCGCCCTTGATCAGCGCCTCGACAACATCCGCATGTCCATTGCGGGTGGCGAACATGAGGGCGGTAAAGCCGCCGGACGGATGGTCCGCATCCTTGCGCTCTGTGATGGTGGAGACGTGCGCCTTGATATTTGGATCCGCACCCGCGGCCAGCAGTGCTTTCACCACTTCCAGATGACCTTCGGCGGACGCCCACATTAGTGGAGTCTCTTCCTGATATGGATCCACGGCATTCACCAACGAGCCATGCGAAAGCAGCAGTTGAACGGCGTCCAAGCGGCCGGTGCGCGATGCAGCCATGAGAGGCGTCTCGCCCTCGGAATGCCATCGGGTGGGGTCAGCTCCGGCATCAAGCAAAACCCGCATCACCTCAACGTCGCCATTGCGGCTGGCTTGTAGCAGCGGCGTTACGCCGTAATGGTTCGGAGTCTCGATCCAAGCTCCAGCGGCAAGCAGCGCCTTGGTCATTTCCACGTCGGAGTGGAAAGCCGCCCATAAGAGCGCGGAGGAGCCGTCAGTAGCGGGGGCGTTCACATCCACGTGCTCCTTGATCAGCTTGTGGACCGCGGCCAGATCATCGGCCCGTGCGGCGTCGGCCACGGGGCTTACCGTGGAAGCAGCATGCAGTGGGGCACTGGGCCGCACCAACATGAACCCAAGCATAAGCGGCAGACAGCACCATGTATACCGCGCAGATCTTGCACTTGCCTTTTTCGCCGAATCCATCGCTAGGCCTCCGTATACAACCCGTATACAACTGCAACAATAAGATATATCGTCGAGAGGCTGAGCGCAAGCCCCCTGCATGCAATAAGGACGCTCGACGCACTTCAGCTTGCGGCAGCCCTCGACCTTGCTGGCAAAACCTGCTTGATTACTATGTTGTCGCCGACCAGCCGCTCGGTGAAGTTGCGCAGGCCGAGGGGTCAAGGTTATCAATCTGGAAGCGGCCTAACGCGAACCGGCCACTTTCGGCGTCACATGGATCAGGGCGCCGGGATTGGCGTCTTCGATCATCCACAGGGAGCCATCGGGGCCTTCTTCCACGTCGCGGATGCGGTGTCCCACATCCCAACGCTCGGCTGATTTCGCGCCGCCGTGGCCATCAAAGATGATCCGGTTGAGCGACTTCGTCCCCAACCCGCTGACGAACCCGTTGCCATCCCACTGCGGGAAGGTCTGGCTGCCGTGGTAGAACATCAGATTGCCTGGCGCGATCACGGGCACCCAATAGAGCACCGGCATCGCGAGATCAGGGCGCGTGTCGGGTTTAGGAATCGGCACGCCGTCATAGTTATTGCCGAAAGACACGAGCGGCCAGCCATAATTCTTGCCCTTCTGGATCAAATTCAACTCATCGCCGCCGCGCGGACCATGCTCCACTTCCCACAATTCGCCGGTGGGCGAAAACGCCATGCCGTAGGGCGTGCGGAATCCGCTGGCCCAGGTTTCAGCCGGCGTCAAGTTGGGACTGGTGAACGTATAGGTGCTCACCACCGGCGCCGTTTTTGCGGCTTCCGTGTTTCGCGCCGGATCGATCAGAGGAATAGTGGAAGCGCCGGTTTTTCCGTAGTTAGGATTATCGGGCGCGGGTTTGCCGTCGAGCGTCAGGTGCAGGATTTTGCCTTCGGGCTGGTTCGGATCTTGCGCCGGGGTGAAGCGCTGGCGGTCGCCGACGGTGAGGAAGAGAGACTTGCCATCGGGAGCGAAGGCGATCTGCGCGCCTTCTTGTCCGCCCTTACCTTTGGGCAATTGGCGCCACAGTATTTCCAGATTTTGGAGTGCGGCGGCAGTACCGGCCGCACCCGGCCCCGCAGGGGCGTTGAGGTTCAGCTTGGCGCGAGCCAGCACCAGACCCCCGCCGTAGTCGCCTGGTTCGGAATAAGTAAGGTAGATTTTCTGATCGGTGGCATACGTCGGCGACAGGAAGACGCCAAACATGCCGCTCTGCCCCTGCCAATACACGGCGGGCGTGTTGTTTACCGCGGTCTTTTGTCCGTCCTGCGTGACGAGCCAAATGGGCCCGACCTTTTCAGTGACCAGCATACGGCCATCGGGCAGGAATGCGATCCGCCAGGGCAGTTCAAAAGTGTTCACCGTACTCATGTTGAAGGGCAGGGTGGCTTCAGGCTTCTGTTCGCCTATATTGACCTGGGCCCAGGCCGCCACCGACGGCAGCGTGAAAAGCAGCACCGCTTTCGCCAATTTCATCGTCATCTCTCCTTATTCCTCATGCACGTTCCTGAAGCGCCCGGCCTTGCATGTTTTGGGCGTCGTTGTTAATCGTACACTACCCCGGGGACTGTACAGGAGAAGGAAGTTTTGTTTGTGCCTTGATTCGGTATATCCTGGTCGGCGGAGGAAAGGACTCATGCATAAGACCATCGTCGCCGCAGCCGCAGCTCTGCTCACGGGGGTGTGCCTCGCACAGCCGCCCGGCATTACTCGCGAAATGATCGAGCGATCGTTGCCCTTGGAAGGCGCACCGCTCGCCGAGCCCGGACCATACCAGATCACATCCGAAAAAGCGTTCGGCGCGCCAGGCTATCTGGTGTTTCGCCCGACGACGCTCGACGCGTTTCCGAAGAAGGACAAGTTGCCGGTGATGGTGTGGGGCAACGGCGGATGCGCGATCGATGCCACGCGCTACTCCGGCTTTCTGACCACTATCGCCTCGCATGGCTTTCTGGTGATGGGCACGGTCCCGCAGGAAGGCGCAGCGCGACGCCAGGAAACCGCCGACGACGTGCGCGGTGCGATCGACTGGGCGGCGAAAGAAAATGACCGCTCAGACTCGCCGCTGAAAGGCAAGATCGCGCTCGACAAAGTCGCGGTCATGGGTCAGTCGTGTGGAGGATTTCTGTCGATCGTGCTGGGCGCCGATCCGCGCGTCAAGACCATCGGCGTGTTCAATTCAGGCGTGCAGAAACCGGCGGCTGGAGCTCCGGCGGGACTGGTTCCGACCCCGGACGCGCTGACGAAATTGCACGGGCCCGTGCTGCTCATCAATGGCAGCGACCCCGACTTTATGCTGGCGACGTCGCTCGCGACGTTCGACATGATCGACAATTTGCCCACGTTCTACGGCGCCCGGCACAATGCCGGACACACTGCGACCGTGTTTCATCCAGGTGGCGGCGAATACGCCAACGTCGCATCGAACTGGCTGCTGTGGACGTTCAAGGGCGACAAGAAAGCCGGCGCCATGTTCGTCGGCAAGAACTGCGGCCTCTGCACGAATTCGAACTGGGACGTGAAATCCAAAGGGATCGGTGAATGAAATCGCAAATCGCACTCGCGGTAATTGCAGGCTGCACGACCGCTATTGTCTGCGCACAGAGTCCGTCGGCTTTGTCTCCTTCATCTTCGTTTCCTCGCGGCAGCAGCATGCAAAGCTGGCAGAATCCCGGAATCAAGGACGTGCTCGCGAAGTGCAAGACTCCGCCGAAGCCGTTCGGGATTCCGATTTCTCAGGCGGCGAGTACGAAGGTGGCTCCGCCGGCTCCAGTGCTTCCATCCACAGCCGCGATTCCGGGCGTGTTGGCTGAGGGGCAATCATGGAAAGTCGTGTGGTCATGGGAGGGCAATAACGTCGACGGCCCCATCGCCGCCGACAAGGGTACGGTCATGTTTGCAAACAATGACGCGAGCAACGTGATGCAAATGGACCCGTCGACAGGCCTCGCCAAGATCGTTTACCGCGACACGAACACCGGGGGCGCAGTCTCGCGCGGCAAGAACGGCATGCTGTTTGTCGCTGAACGCGGGCTGGGCTCGTCCATCGAAGAATTGCAGCCGAAGAGGAAAATGTTCGCGACGTCGTTCAATGGCGAGCCGCTTGAATGCGTCGGTGGCGTCATTAACGATTTGATGGCCGATGCGCGCGGCGGCGTGTACTTCTCGGTTACCGGCGCCACGGAAAGCGGAGTGTTCTACGCCAATCCGAAGGGTGTGGTCACGCAGTATGGGAAGGGCGTTCCGCTCGCCAACGGAATTATTCTGAGTCCCGACGAAAAGACCCTCTACGTCACGAACGGTGCAACTGTGTTCGCATTCGACGTGAAGGCTGACGGCTCGCTGGCCAACCAGCGCGAATTCGGCAAACTGCGGGGCGGTGAGGGCGGCGATGGTTCGGCTGTCGATCAGCAGGGCCGCGTGTATGTTGCGACGGGCAAGTCGGTGGACGTCTTCGCGCCCGACGGCACGTTTGCCGGAACCATCCCAGGACCGCAAGGTTTGCACGGCACGTTCTTCGGCGGCCGCGACAAGAAGACGCTCTTCGCCATTGTGTTTTACGGCGGATGGGGAACGCCCAGCGCGCGCAACATGATCATCGCGATTCCGCTGATGGCGCAGGGTTATACGGGGCGAGCGAAGTAGTTGCGTCCGCGCCGCAATCCGGGCAGCTTAAACTAGAAAAATGCGTTGGACGGTCCCACTCCTTTTGTGTCTCTCTTTCGCCGCAACCCTTTCGGCTGACGACCTGGTGATTACGGAGAAAAGTTTTGGCTGCGTGCTCGACCTTCCGAAAGTTAGAAATACGCGGATTCAGAATCCCGATCCCGAAAAGCTCAAGGAAGCTATCCGGATCTTTCGGGACAGCGTGCCCGATACGGAATATCCGAAAGGCACGATTCTGCAGTTGATCCCGACGGAGGCCATGGTAAAACACGATCATGCAGCCTTTCCAAATACGAACGGCTGGGAGTTTTTCGCGTTAAAGGTCTCCGCCGACGGCACCACGATTCTGGAGCGCGGAGACAAAGTGATCAATACGTCGCTGAAAAAGCCGTGCCTGGGTTGCCATTCGCCTGCGGCGAAATTCGACTTCGTATGCGAAAAGAAGCATGGGTGCGCGCCCATACCTGTCACCGATCAGCAGATAGCCGCGGCGCAGGCTGCCGACCCGCGTTGCAAAAAGTAGCGCTGGTCGCGACCTTGTCTTAAGGAATTCGAGCCCAGCCACCCGGATAAGGCGCGGACCATCGTGATGAGGAATGCGCTGCCTGGAATCTCCACGCGCCACGTTCTGAAATGATCTGGCCTTCAAAGGTCCCCGCTTTCCAGTAGCCGGCGCCTCCGGAAGTGCCGCCGAGATCCAACAGGCGCGCGCGAAACTTCGCACTCTTGCCGTCCGGCGCGATGTCGATCACCGGTTGCAAAATCTGGTTCACGAAGATGGAGCGTTCGGGCGCAGTATTGCGGTCAGGCTGAACAAACAAGCTGGCTATGTCGCTCGGCGATTCATCCAGGTAGTAGCCATACGCGCCGATCAGGTTCTCGGCTGCGTCATAGGCTTCCGCCGCGGTGAGCCTGCGCTCGACCTCCGCCAAAGTGGACTCGAGATCCTTCGCGTTGTGGATTGCAGGTCCGCTTGCAGGCGCGGCAGCTTCAGCGGGCTTTGCAACCGGTTGAACTCCTTCGGGGTACTGGGGCGGTTTTCCGGTGACTGGGTTGTCGAAGTGGAACGGAGCGACCGCGAACTTGGGATAGATCTCATAAGGACCCGTGGGCGGGCGGTCCGGAGGAAATTCCTTGCTCGGACCCGGCGCGGGCTTCGCGCTTTTGGCCCAGCCTGCCGCGGCATCGACAATCATGCGCGGGTAGAAGTGCACGGACTGAATCTTCCAGCTGCTACCTTGCTTGATGAACATGTTCTCGTAGACGCCCTCGCTCAGCTCGCCGCCCGCAGCACTAGACATGATCAACTCCACTCCGCGCGCGTTCGCCGTACGCCCATCCGGCGCGACGGACACGAGAGTTTGCAGGTAAACGTGATCGTTCAGTTCGCCGTCTCGAAGCCCCTGCGGCCCGAATTGATCGAGAGCGTGCCGGATGCTGGCCTTGCCGACGTAGAGGCCTTGCAGCCCCAGCTCTAGCGTTCCGTTATCGGCGAAAAGATCCGCCACCTGATCCCAGAGTTTGCGATCGACAGCGTATCCGTAGGTGTCCTGGAGATTGGTGACCTCGGCCTGATCGTTTAGCCGCGCGGCACGCCGTGCGAGTTGGTTGACGCGGCCGGCCAGCGAAGCGAGTGAGGCGCTCCGGCTCCCTGAATCCGGAATCGACGCGTCGGGAATTGGTGCCGTGACGCTCGCGGCAGTGTAGTGAAACGGGACGTGCGCTCCGGAATCCTTCCAGCCAGCGGCAGTATACGCTGCAGTGACCTTGGGTTCCGAGTGAAGCAGGCTGATCTTCCACACGCCATCATCCAAGACATACTCATTTTCGTAGACGCCGCTATACCATATGGCCGAGCCCCCGTAGCCTCCCAACATCGCCAGGATGCGCCATCGCGCCTTAGCGTTTCGTCCCGACGGCGCGAGTGTGACTACCGGCTGGAACAGGATGTGCGGATAGATGCGGCCTTCCGAGAGTCCGAGCTTCCCTTGCCCGACCTGCTTGAAGAAGAGGTCACGGATTGCGGCTTTTCCGCGCACGCCCGATTGATAATTGGTGACGGCATTCTCGGCGAACAGGTCCGCGAAGTCGTTCCACAAACCGAGTTCGACGTAGTGGCCGTAGGCATACTGCAGTCGCTTGATGGCGCGGACGGACTCGACGCTTTCGATGTGGGCTTGCAGGCGGTCAATCCTGGTTGCAAGGGGTGGCAAAGGATCAGAATGTTGAGCTGTCGCCAAGACACTCCAAAGGCCGATCGCGAGGCCGACGGCCAGGATGGGTTTCGAGGGCATCGGCAGGATTCTATCACCGGCAGTCAACCACTCGTCTTAACGCACTCAATCGGAGGTTGACTTGATTGCCGACGTTTGCTCTTGGCTTAGCCAGAACAGATCTAACACGTAAGCTGCAATAACCAAATCGCCGATCAAAGTGGCGAGCCGTCCCGGGGGTAGCAATTGATCGACTGCCCAAATCACGAATGTCGCGGCAAGAAGTAACCGTTTGAACAACGTTCCGCGCGGCGGTCCTGCGCGCAGCTGAAGGATTGCGTAGCCGATCCCGGCGAGCGCCAACGGAACGGCACTAAGGTAAGAGTGGAGTGTATTCGATATCCAGGGGACGTTGGACAGCAAGAGGAGTCCCGCCAAGGCTAAGGCGAGAACCATCAAACTTCGAACCCCGACGGTATTCGGGGCTCGCGTGAGCGTCTTAAGTGCGGGCGTCGTACTCATAGAATGTTCTTCAACTGTTGGGGTTGGGCAATCCGACGTTCAAACAGCTGCGTTCGCGGCCCAAAGATGCATCGCGGCATAGGCCCGCCATGGCCGCCACGGTTCGGCGAGGTTCCGCAGCTGATTTGGTGTAGTCGGGATCTCCCGTTTCCATAGCCCATGGCTCAGCGATCGATAATCTAACGGAAAGGCGTCCGGCTCTCCCGAGGCACGCATGGCAATGTAATGTGCCATCTCTTCTCCGACGCCCTCGATTGCGCTCAAGCGCGCGATTGTTTCCTGTAACGTTCTGAAAGATTCGAAGGTGAACTCCTGGTTGCTGAGCGCGCGGGCGAATGCTTTGATCGAGGCCGCGCACTTTCTTGGGATGCCCAAGGGCGTGAGTTCTGCATCGGCTAGATCCTCTGGCCGGGGAAACAGGTGAGTGAGTCCGTCAACGGACGTTTCAATTGGCCTGCCGAAGTTGCGCACCAACTTGCCCGCGAGTGAATTGGAGTCCACAACCGTCAAGCGTTGTCCAAGAGCAGCCCTGACGGCAACTTCAAAGCCGTCCCAAACGCCAGGGACTCGAAGGCCCGGGCGGCTGTCCAAGAATGGTTTCAACCTTGGATCGTGCGAGAGATGGCCGGCTATCTGAAGAGGATCGGCCGCCAAGTCGAAAAGGCGCCGGATGCGTTCCACTGCGCGCAAGAGGCCCCGGTATTTGGGCAAAGCAATGCGGACGATGAGGCACGCATTTTCTTGATCGGGCCGGACATCGATGACTCCCGCCTCACCATCGCTTTCAATCGTTCGACGGTACGAATCGTTCTGGACCAGCTCGACGCCCGGCGTGGCCCTCGGCTTGAGAAATGCCATCAGAGCTGCCCAATTGAAGGGCGGGCGATAAAGGAGCCGCATCACGAACTCGCCCCGCTGCGATGGGACGGCGGTCTCGTCGCGCAGACGGCGCAGAGCGGTTGGAGATTGTCCGGTAATCGTTCGCACAGCATGATTGAACTGGCGAAGGCTCTGGAATCCGGCGTTCAGCGCAATCTCCGCCATCGCCATGTCGGTTTGTTCAATTAAGTTCCGAGCAAAATGAACTCGATGAGTACTTGCGATCTTTATCGGAGGCACTCCTAGGTGCTGGATGAACAGGCGCCGTAGTTGCCGTGACCCAATACCTAATCTGTCGGCTAGTTCGTCGACACTGTTACCGTCCAAAGCGCCGTCCAAGATGAGCCGCAGCGCCCGAGAGACGACGGCTGATGTACCGAGCCAGGCCGGTGTTCCTGGAGAGCTTTCGGGATGACACCGCCGGCACGGCCGGTACCCGGCGGCCTCAGCGGCAGCAGCACACGGAAACAGCGCGATGTTATTGGGCTTCGCAAACGGGACCGGACAAACGGAGCGGCAATAGATCCCGGTCGTTACCGCGGCGACAAAGAATCGCCCATCAAACCGCGGGTCCCTACTATGCATGGCCTGCCAGCAGATGTCTGGCTCCAGTTCTGGGGCGCTCGCAATCGGAATCATTCCCGGCAAGGGAGTATGATCTGCCCTGGTGTGGCCGCGCATGATCGTATGCTAGCTGATCGTGCGCCTATCTGCTGGCAATTTTCGGACGCAATGGCGGCGGCAGGGTGGCTCGCGCTGAGCTTATGAAATCTTTATGCTTTCCTTATTTGCGTGAATTCCTGCCCGGGTGTGGCAACTTTCGGACTCCTAAACCTCCACCCCAACAGCCATGTCTTCTGGATAAGCCGGCATGCCAAACTCCGGCACATCGAGTCCTTCCTCTTCAACCTCAGACGTAACACGCATTGATTTGATCTTGTTGACGACGCTGAAGACGGCGAATGTGGCGCCAAATGCCCAGATTGCGCACAGCGTCGCCCCGCCTAACTGAACCAGAAATTGGTGTGTGTCCCCATGGATGAGCCCGGTTACGCCTTGGCCCGCGTGCCCCAGATAGCTCGAAGCGCCAACACCGTTCCATCCAGCCCCATATGTGCCGTCGGCGAAAATGCCGACAGAAACGGCCCCAAACCAACCGCACAATCCGTGCACGGAAATCGCGCCGCATGGGTCATCGACTTTGGCCACGCGCTCAAAAAAGAGAACGCCGTAGCAGACAATTACTCCCGCTATGACGCCGATAATGGTTGCTGAAGTGGGAGACACAAACGCGCAAGGAGCCGTGATGGCGACCAGCCCTGCGAGCATGCCATTACATGCCATCGTAATGTCGGGCTTGCCAAACATGAAGTACCACAGCAACATGGCAACCGCCGAGCCTGCGATCGCCGCGAGATTCGTGTTGATGGCCACTACTGAAATGCGAAGATCGGTAGCGCCTAAAGTGGAGCCGGGGTTAAAGCCCATCCAGCCGAACAAGAGGACGAAGGTCCCAATGACAACGTACACAATGTTATGGGCTGGGAAGGGCCGGGGCTTGCCATCGGGCCCGTATTTGCCAAGGCGCGGGCCGAGGATTATGGCTAAAGCCAAAGCGGCAAAGCCCCCCACTGCATGGACAACAGTGGAGCCCGCAAAATCGACGTAGCCATGGCCGAGATTCATCGTGGTTCCAAGTTGTGACATCCACCCGCCGCCCCAGACCCAGCATCCGAAAACGGGATATAAGATCGCCCCAATAAAGAGCTCGCAGAGCAAAAACGACCAAAAAGTGATCCGCTCACAAATTGCGCCGACGATAATGTAGCCGGCGGTTTCCATGAAAACCACTTCAAAAAGAGTGAAAACGTTGCTGCCGGCGTCGTATGCCGGGCCTAACAAGAAGAATCCTTTTCCGCCTAAGAACCCCCATGCACCACTGCCGATCAAAAAGTGGTTCAGCGTGGGAACTCCGCCGAGATTTGACGGAGCAGCGTTCACGGCAACGGCGCCAAACTGGAAGGCGTATCCGACCGCGTAGTAGGCCAGGAAGGCGAAAACATATGCGGCAAAGTTCAGCATCATGAGATGCCCGGCGTTCTTTTTTCGCACCAGGCCGCAGGTAAGGAGCGCGAATCCGGCCTGCATGAAGAGCACGAGATATCCAGTATTAAGCGTCCAAGCGAAGTTCGTCGCCACGCGGACGTGCCCCACCGAGTCGGCTAGTTTGACGGCCAGCGGTTCTTTGGCCACCTGGACTTGATACTCGTCGAATGCCTTCTTTTTTGTGGCGTAGTCCGGGTCGGTCTTGTCGGTCGGCTCGGCAACGACAAAAGCGTTTCCGCCGGCATCTACCACGCTCGTCTTGTCCCCGGTCGCGATTCCGGCGGGGTCGGGTTTGGGATCGTCCGCAAAACAAACCGCCACAGATCCGGCGAACAACCCGACAGCTAAGAGTGCCATAGCGCGTCCCAAGATCGCCCGTCCGTGCCCGCCACGTTTATAAATACTCTGCATCATATGTGCTCTCTCCTGTGTTCTGCGAAATTGTATCTTCCTGAAACTTCAAACGGCGGTTTCTCCCCGCTCACCGGTTCGGATACGGATCACTTCTTCCAGTGCTGTTACGAAAATCTTGCCGTCGCCTATTTTTCCGGTCCGCGCGCCTGCAGTAATCGCCTCCAGAATCCCGGGAACCAGCTCATCCGAAGCCAAAATCGTGATTTGTATTTTGGGAAGGAAGTCGACCGCGTACTCGGTGCCCCGGTAAACCTCGGTGTGACCCTTTTGACGGCCGAAACCTCGCACCTCGGTCACCGTGATCCCCTGTACGCCGAGACTGTTGAGGCGGCTCTTCACTTCGTCCAACTGGTGCGGCCTGATGATCGAATCAATGCGCTTCATCACGAACCTTTCTGCTCCTAGATTCAAGTGCAATCGTTAGAGCATAGTTCGAATGTCCGGTTTTGTCTGGCGAAAAACGGACTTGATGGCTTTCAGCCGCGGGAACTTTATGCGAACTTTAGGCGGGAGCCATCATGTCCGAAACTCGCGAGCAAATCCGTCGTTATTGCTGCATAGTGATGTCGGAGATAAGCCATGTTGCGTGTTCTGAAGGCATTGTTGAGGAAACTGGATGGCCGCCGCTACAAGCAGGACATCGAACGTGCCCTGGCCCTATATCTGTGTGGCGAGGTTAGAAACGACGGCTTGGAGCCGATCAACTTAACGACTCAGTTGCACATTGAATGGCGTGCCCGAGAGATTCACCCATGGGACCGCAGCCTTCTATCACCGGCTCAAAAGGCGACGACATTTGTCGAGCAGTCGCTCGCCGACACGGAAACGGCGATCTGCAGGCTGTTCGCGGCTTTGCCGCAAGTGGATGCTATCGCCCTAAAGGTGCTCGATCGAACATCGGACACCGTGATCATTTCCGGCACCGTCTCGCGGCTCGCAGCTTCGGCCAGGGACGCAAGCCTCTCGATCGGGATGCGGCTACTATACCTGGGGCTCACCTATCATTCGGCCGGTTCTCTATTTGAGCCTCTTGAGGACGATCGGTCCGCACCGGTTGTGCATCCCGGGGGAGTTCCCGCGTTTCGATCTGAAGAACCACTTGTCAATGCCGTGTTTCGCAGCAATCTGGATCCTCCCTGAGCCGTTGCAAACGATCACCTAGCCGACTCTTTAAGTTCATGATCACTGCGGGAATCCGAACATCAACCAGGACTGATTGGCTACCCAATGCGGGTATAGCTCCGTCATCTGATCGAACAGCTCCCGGTCGGACGTCGCGGTTTTCTGCAACCGATCGAAGTCCTGCAGGTAGCGCTTCGTTTCCTGGATCGCCGACGGTGAGTCGGGCGCACCAGGCTTCTTGTGACCGGCAACGACCATCGTCGGGTTCAGCGCTGCTAACCGGTCCAGCGCCGCGATCCAATTCTTCCGGCTCTCCGGGGTCGTGTCGCCGACGTACATGTGGCACTGGTTGTACACCACGTCGCCAGCGACGACCAGGCCGATCGACGGAACGTACAAAGAAGTCGTATCGGGACTATCGGTGTGGCCCTGCTCGATGATGCGCAATTCCTGGCCCTCGAGGGTGAACGTGTCGTGCTCATAAGGTTCTGGTGGAACCAACTTGGTGGCCACTTGCCCAGGAAAGAGCCGGCGGGCTAACCGCTCCACTGGAGGAGTGAAAGACATCTGCATGGCGTTCATCGTCTTGGGCGTTGCTATCGCCCGAGCGCTCGGGAAACGGTCCAGCAGAATGCTCAGACCGTAGAAGTGGTCGAAATGGCCGTGCGTTATATAGATGGTCTCCAGGTTCCGGTTGTGCAGTGCAACCCAATCCGCCAGAGCCTCGGCCTCAGCCACCGTGGTCATTGCGTCTACCAGCACGGCGTCGTAGTCGCCGAAGATCAAAGTGGACGTCATCGGGTCGAAGCCGAGGGCTTCGCCGAAGGGCTTTGGCCGCTCGCCTACCATTACCTTTCCCGGGGCGGTAAAAACGTTCACACCGAGCGTGTTCGACGCGATGGGGGCTCTCATGTGCGTGGTCTCCTTAAGTTCATCTGATGTTCCTTTCTACGCCTAAACCTCGGGCGCTTGCCAATTCAGGGCTCTGTGCGGCTGAGCGGCGTTGTATCGTTCGGCTGGCACCAAGTGGACATCCGCAAGCGTTGAAATCCGTGCCCCGTCCGGGCCGATAATATAAGCTTCAGGATCGCGGATATAGCGGCGCATCCCGCAGAACAGCCGATACGCGCGAAATCATTTTATTTCTCCCTTGGGTTCGGTCGGCTGCACGTTGAGCCACTGCCTATACTCCTGGGCGCAAGTCGCGCACCATGACGAAGATATAGAAACGAAAGACTGAAGTAGAGACCGTCGCACGCGATTGTTCGCGGGCCGACTCAGCGGGTTGACACGATCCGAGTTTCGAATTCAGGTCCCAGTGGGACTCTGGCTTTGTCTGCCGTGAATGCTATGACCTCGTACCGATCTGGGAATGATAAAGGACGTTTTACACGTCGATAGCCTTCGCAGGGTCGCCACGCGTCAGCGCGAGAAGCCCACGAAGCACCGGTGTACCGCGAGTGAGCGGCTTGGCCTCTATTTGGCGGCCAGTTCTAGGTCGATCGCCGGCACGGGTTCTTCCTCCACCGAGTAAGCCAGCACCGGGTCGACCCGCCCTTTTACCTGCACCGCGCCCATGTTCTTGAACCGGAAAGATCCGCGGAGCGCGTTGTGAGTGTATTCGCTGATTAAGATACCCACGCCCAGCTCTTTGGTAGCCGACTCCAGCCGCGAGGCTAGGTTCACCGTGTCGCCAATGGCCGTATACTCCATCCTCCGCGACGATCCGATGTTGCCCACGATGGCCGGGCCGGAATTGATGCCGATTCCTATCCGCAGATTCAAACCGTCCGGCCTCCATTTTTCAGTCACGCTGCGGAGCTCGCTCTGCATCTCCAGGGCGGCCTTGAGAGCGTTCTCCTCCTGGTACTCGTCGTCCTCCGGCGCACCGAAGATCACCATCATGCCGTCACCAATAAATTTGTCGAGGGTGCCTTTATTGCGGAAGACAACCTCCACCATTTTCTCGAAGTATTCATTCAGCAGCTGAACCACTTTCTCGGGCGCGAGGCCTTCGGAAATGGTGGTGAAGCCTCGAATGTCGCTAAACAATACAGTGATACGGCGGCGGTCGCCGCTGAGTTTATCCACCTTCGAATCGAGAATGGAATCCATCACCTGATGCGATACGTAGCGCGCGAAGGCAGTCTTGACGCGATCCCGCTCGCTCAGCCCGGCAGCCATGGCATTGATGGCTTTTGCCACGGAACCAAATTCATCGCGCGAAGATATTTCCAGACGAGTATCGAAATTGCCGTTCCCGATGGCCTCCACGGCGGTGTGCAGTTCCTTCAGCGGCTTGCTCACGCGGTGGCTCAGAAAGAAGACCACTGGTATGGTGATTCCCGCCGCTAACAGCAATGCAAGCAGGGCGCTTCCAGCGATCGGCCATAGCCTAGATTCCACCCAGTTCACCGAGGACGCCACCACTACGGCGCCGATGATTTTTCCCGCTCGATCGCGAACCGGCGCGTGCGCCCGAAGGAAGGTACCGAACTCGTCCTGGATAAAGTAATCCTCGACCTTCGTTTCGTCGATATTAATCCCTTCCCGGGTGGCAGCGCGATAGACTTCGCCCAGGCGGCCGTGGTTTTCCAGCCGCTCCTCGGAATCGACGCCGAAGAGCAGGACGCTTGGATCATGACTCGATCGCATCACTGTGAACATGCGCTCAAAGTAGGTATCTTTGCGGCGATTGGCGTCGCGTACCTTGCGCAGCATCTCTTGGAGCTCGGCATACGCCGGCGTCTGGGCGTCCGCGGATGTTTGCACGGTCTTCAACTTCTCGGCGTCGATCATGGTGGCCACCGAGACCGTGACCGAGAGAAGTTTCGCGCGATAGAAATCGTATAGGGAACGGCGCGCCAGGTAGAACAGCAATCCGACCGAGATCCCGTTGGTCAACAACCCGACCGCAAGGAACGTGAGAAGAAGCCTGGTGCGAAATTTCACCTGGACTCTTATCGGCTTAAGTGGCGTGCAGGATTAGCCAGGGAATTGGAAGGGAACGAGCCGATCCAGACCCATTTTGCCGGACACAGTGTTTTGAAAAACGTGGTGGGCCCGACAGAACTCGAATCTGTGACCTCTACCGTGTCAAGGTAGCG
>DATHMO010000310.1:0-21218 GCA_035486995.1 Bryobacteraceae bacterium | reverse complement strand
CTAGTCCGCACCGGCTGGAACTTCTGAGTAGCTTGCAAGGTCCTGGTTCCTACGGGCTCGTGTCCGCAAATCGAAGCGGGCGGCGGACACGAGTTCAGCGTTCGCCCGCAGTTTCATAGGCTGTCGGCGTACGCGCGATGGCCTTTTCTTTTCTGTCCTTCCTCTTTTTAGCTCAAGAAACTACGGGCGTGCCGATATGAAAACTAAGGGTCGCAAGGACTCAATACAACAGCTTTAGGAGAAGAAATGCTTCGGACATTCAGACTCGCAACGCACTTGAAAGAACTGGCGAAATTCCAAGCAACTTACCTCTTCCTGGCCGCGCTTGTCATCGGCGCGGGTACCGCCAACGGGGCCGATGTCAAGGTGATCGCCAACTCTAGCGTCGGAGCCTCTTCGGTATCCTCCGACGAACTCAAAGGCGTCTTCTTGGCAACCAAGTCGTCGTTGAGCGACGGGAGCCATGTCGAGCCGGTGTTGCTCAAGTCGGGCGCGGTACATGAGGCGTTCTTAAAGGACTATGTCGGAAAGACGGACTCGGCTTTGGAGACTTACTACCGGAGTCTGGTTTTCACCGGGAAAGGATCGATGCCGAAAGCTTTCGCCACCGACGCCGAAGTGGTGGGGTATGTGGAGAAGACCAAGGGAGCGATCGGCTATGTCGCGGCCGGAACCAGCACGGCGAGCGCGAAAGTTCTCGAAGTGAAGTAAGAGTGAAGCAAAGAAGCAGGGGAGCATCTGTATGGGCCGCATGAACATTACCGCTAAGATCTGGCTGAGCGTGGGAGTCTTCGCGTTGGGATTTATTTTGTCCACCACACTGGGCCAAGTCGAGGGGTTGCTGACTGAGCGGGAACTCGGCGCTACATCGTCGGGGCTGTTTCCGGCGGCTCAAAAATCGCAGGACGCGCAAGCGGCTTTCGAACGGATGTTGAAGGGCTTCGGGGATGCCGTGATCACGCAGGACGCGGCGGGACTGGGGCATGCGGCCGATGACGGGGCGCTCGCCGTACAGGACTTGAAGACCGTGGCTGCCATTCCGGGGCTGACGCCGGAGCGAACGGGTGAGGCTCAGCGGCTGGCCGGGGCCGTGCAGCAGTTGCTCGAAGACGCTCGCGGTACCTATAGTGCAGTGCTGGCGAATCCCACAAATATGTCGGCGGATATCCAAGAGAAGATCCGCGGTATCGCCGGGCGGAACGATGAGGTGAAGGCGGCGCTGGCCAAGGCGAAGTCGGAGTTCTCAGGTGACCTCGACCAGAAGCTCAACAGTCTCCAGCGCCGGTCGGCGCAACAGCGCTGGCTTGCGATGATCGTGTTCGGCATCACGATCGTGGTGGCGGCGGTGATTGTGCATATCACCATCCGTAGATCCATCACTGGTCCGGTGTTGCGTGTAATTCAAGGCGTGCAAGAGGCGGCCGACGGAGCCGCGGAAGCTTCCAGTCAAATGTCGGAATCCGGCGGCGTGGTGGCTCGCGACGCGCAGGAACAGGCGGCTTGCATCGAGGAGACGTCGGCCTCTTTGGCGGAGATGTCCGCCACTACGGCCGAGAACGCAACCCGGGCCGGACAGGCGGATCGCCTGATGCAGGAAGCTCGCAAAACCGTGCATGAAGCCGCGCAGGCCATGGAAGGTCTCACCAATTCGATGAACCTGATCTCCAAATCCAGCAGCCAGGTGGCGGCGGTTTTGAAGAGCATCGATGAAATCGCGTTTCACACCAACATCCTCGCTTTGAATGCCGCGGTAGAGGCGGCCCGGGCTGGAGAGGCTGGTGCGGGATTCAGCGTGGTGGCCGACGAGGTTCGTTCGCTTGCTCATCGCGCCGCCGATGCCGCGCGCAACAGCGGCGACATCATCGAAAGAACGATCGCCGACGTAAACAAAGGGGTGGAGCTGGCGACCGTAGCGCACGCCGCTTTCAGCGAGGTCACGGCCAAGATCACCGGTGGAAGCGAAGTGATGAGCCAAATCGCCGCCTCGAGCGACGAGCAGGCGCGGGGCATCACCAACATCGGCCAAGCCATCAACCGCATCGAATTGCTCACGCAGAATAGTGCCGCCAATGCGCATAAGACGGCTGAAGCCGCCTCTGCCATGGGCGATCAAGTGGCAGTCACCCGCAAGCACCTGGCCGAACTGGTATCAGTGGTCGGCGCTCACCGGGAGTGAGTTCAAGAAAGCCTGCACCGGACGGGCCTAGGGGTGCATCCCATCGGCATGGACCTCGAACTGGACGGTAAGCTCGCACTCGTCAGCGGATCGACGGCGGGCATAGGGTACGCCATCGCCGAGTCTCTCGCGCGGGAAGGCGCTCACGTGATTGTCAATGGCCGCACCCCCTCGCGCGTGGAAGCCGCCATTGCCGAGCTAAGAGCCGCCGGGCTGAAAGGCCAGCTGGAGGGATTCGCCGCCGATCTCGGAACCAGCAATGGCGTGAATCAAATCACGGCGAAGTTTCCGGACGTCGAAATCCTGGTGAACAACCTCGGGATCTTCGAACCCAAACCATTCGAGCAAATCCCGGATGCCGATTGGCTTCGTTTTTTCGAAGTGAACGTGCTCAGCGGGGTGCGGCTAAGCCGCTATTACCTGCCCCGCATGAAAGAGCGCGGCTGGGGACGCATCGTGTTTATCTCCAGCGAATCGGCGCTGCAGATTCCCAAGGAAATGATCCACTACGGGATGACGAAAACCGCGCAGCTGGCCATTTCTCGCGGTCTCGCCGAAACCACCGCCGGCACCAACGTCACCGTCAACACCGTGCTACCGGGGCCGACCGACTCCGAGGGCGTCGCTCAGTTCGTCGAGCAGATGGCGGCTGCACGAAAGATCAGCCGCGCTGAAGTGGAGAAAGAATTCTTCCGCAGCGTCCGCCCATCGTCGCTTCTGCAGCGCTTCGCGCGCACCGCGGAAGTGGCGGCGATGGTGACATTCGTTTGCAGCCCGTTGTCTTCGGCCACCAATGGCGCCGCGATTCGGGTGGATGGCGGAGTGGTGCAGGCGATTCCTTAATTCTGTTGAAAAATCGCAATCGCTTTGCCAGCGAGTGCGACGCTGGTCCATAATCCGAGAGATACACAAGCGGTCCACACCGCGCTGCGGTGTTGCGCGGGCGGATCTTGCGTGGCCACCCGATTGTGCGTGGTGAAATGAAAAGTCACCGCGACTGCGAGCAACGCCATCTTGATCCAGAACGGCGGACTGTTATAACATCGCACCGCCTCCGACGATAACATCAACGGCCCGCTTAGCAGCATAATCGCGAGCCCAGCGGCAGTCCAGCCCCTCAGTTCACGTGCAATGCGTGACGCCGGAGCGCGCCCGATTCCAAAACCAAGCAAACTGAGGTCCACCATGAGTAGCGTTCCCAGCAGGAGTGTCATCCCGATGAGATGAACGGCCTCAACCAGGGCGATTAGTGACGCCGACTGACGGATGCCTTGGCCGACCGGTGTACTCTCCATCCATTCGAACACCGGAAGCAGGGAGAGCGCCATCATCCCAGATCGTAGCCCGAACCATAGGCGATCGCACGTCCGGCCGCGATGATCGCAATCCAAAATGCGAGCGAGAGCAGCCCGGCCACACGCGCACGAAGAGGGGCCGGCGCCTGTTGATCCCAGTTCGCCACATCGCGATAAATGGTCAGATGAAAGATCAGTGCATTCAATCCGGCCAGCGCCAATAGGCCGAGCTTAATACGGAAGGCGGGGCTGTGATAGAGCTTCACGGCTTCGGAGGAGAACAGCAACGTGCCGGTAACGAACATAAGCGCGAAGCCGCGCAGCGTCCACGGGACGATTCGCCCAACCACGGCGGCCACTGGCTCTCTGCGCAACGCCACACCGAGCAGGCGTAAATCCACGAGCATGATGGTTCCAGCCACCAGCACGATTCCGAGCGTGTGGATAGTGTCGAAGGTGGGGAAAAACCAGGTGGACATGCGCATAGCCGCGTTTAGGCGGGTACTATCCAGCCACCGGCAGATGCTCAGGATGTCCATCCAGTTTCTCGTTCCGAAAAAACGCAACCGTTCGGATGCAGTGAGTTACTAAGTTGCTACAACGAGCCTAAGTCTTCCACGCCGCGGAATTCCCTTGCTCGGTCGCAACTATGATCGGCTTCATGCCGCGATAAGGCCAGGCGGCTGCTTTCGGTTGTCTCCCAGGCAGCGCGGCAGAGTCTGCGCACTGCATTGCACTCGGTTTCGAGACCTGCCATCGCGAGTTCGGCCATCTCGTGCACTTTGCCTGCGTAGTGGGTGGCCGCGTTCCTGTAGTCGGAGAGAAGTCGCGCGCGTTCTTGGCAGATCGTCGGCGGGTCGCTTGGCATGCGGATGTCGGCTACCCGATTGTATCACCCGGTTCTGGAAAATCCGTTTCTCGATCTTTATCTTTCTTGCGCAGTGTTTCGCATGGGGCGCCCGCTTACTTGGGCGCCGTTGTCCCCATGTGAAGCAGGTCCTTGTTGTTCTCCAGACAGACGTACTCCTGAATTTCCCATCCCGGCCGAAACTTCACGTTAAAGCGAGTTGTCCAGGGTTTGGTGTAGTTCTTCGGATCCTCGATCGTGGCTTCGTAGTGCAGGCTCAGATTGTTGGGACGGCTGAAACGCTCGACGACATGCAGTTGATCGCTGGCGGGATGCCCGACGTAATCGAGCCACGTTCGTCCGTTGAAACCGATCGTGTCAACCACCAGCGTGTCGTTGCCTTCGTACCAGCCGATTGATTCTCCTAACCAACTCGGGTTCGGATCCGCGGAATGCTTGGTGTTCAAAAGAATCACGCGATACATGTGCGATGCGCCTTCATAAAGAATGACCACTCGATCGGGCAGTTGGATCATTTGAAACGGATAGGGAGTGCCGGTGTAGCGCGGCACGCCCGCCGGCAAGCAGTAACCTTCCGGATCATCCTTGGAATGGTTCGCCTGGCGCTCGTTGTAGAGTTGCAATCCCGCCGGAGTGAAAGGGACATCGATGTTCTCTTCGACGTATTTCTTGCTGGCCCAATCGAGAACCCAAATCGGCGCCCAAACGCCTTTTCCGCCGAGGTCCACTTTGCCGTCGGGAAGCCGCGGCGCAGGTTGTGCAGGCTGATCGGTTGCCGCGGGTGCGGGCGCGGGCTTTGCAACCAGCGACTGCGCATTCGCGGGGGTGTTTCCGGGCAATACAATCCAGAACAGGCTGACGGCGAGAACGCCAAGCAACGGAGCTTTCATATCGGTCCTTCCTCGGATGGCAACGCTCGGCGCGCCAACGCGGTCTATCATAGCTGAGGCGTATTCTGATATGTCATGGGTTACCGAAGCGCCTGGATCAACGTTGCATCTTGGTGAAAAACTAGTTGCACTGACCTATCAGACGGCGACTCAGAAAGTGTTGACAGCCTATAGGGCCCGTGTTAGCATGGCGCATGCGCTTACTACTAGCAGTTGCTTTGCTGCTCCCCGTCTGCCTCAGCGCCCAGGAAAAGGGTGGAAAGGGTCCAAACCCGTTTGCGTCGCCGAAGAATCTGAAGGTTCTGACTGGCGATACTCCGGAACAGCTCCAGATGACGATGCGTGCGTTCGCAGCGGCGCTCGGTCAAAGATGCGGCTTTTGTCACGTGCAAGGCGATTTCGCCAGTGACGACAATCCAAAGAAGGAAACCGCGCGGATGATGTTGGCCATGGCGCGCGATATCAACGGCAAGTTCCCGGATGGGAAACGTCACGTTACTTGTTACACCTGCCATCGTGGCGCGACCGAACCTGCGACGGAACCTCCTCCCGCTCCCGCGCAGTAGTTAGTTCTTGCCGGACGTTTTCGGCGCGCGAAACCTGTTCACGAATTTACGGGCGTTCATCGGCGATTTCCGCTGGTGAGCGCCTTTTGCTTTGTGATGCCAATCGCGAAAGTTCGGAAGCCACTTCGCTCCGGTAAGGATCGCCTTCCATCAGTTGCTGGAGGTTGAATGTGACGGTCAGCAAGCAGGAGCTTAATGTCGCCGTCAGAAGCGTGGATGCGGTGCCGAGATCGGGCGCGACGAAAGCGTGCACCAGGCCTGCCGACTGCTCGCAGAGCTCCAACCCAGAGGCGGCCGCGCGCGCGACTTGCAAAGGCACTTCGATGGCTTGGCGCATAGCCGCATCGGTTGGCTGCTTGCGACGCATGCAATCCAGGTATTGGTGGAAAGCCGCTATGTCTTCGTCCGCGAGCCGCGATAGCGTTTCGGATAACCTGCGCGCGTCGGCTAGGAGTGCACTTACGAGATCGCGATTACCCGCGAAATCCTTACGCTTGCTTGCGATTTCAAGGACCTTGGACAACAACCCCAGCCCAAGTGTCCCGCTGACTGCCGCGGCACTCACGCCCGCCGGCACAGGCTCGAGACCAGCCACGCGATCGCGAAATGCGGCGAGCGTGCCGGTCCAAACAGAATCCATCACGAAAGCCCGACGATGAGTCCTGTCTTTGTGTCGAGGTCGACATCATAATAGCCAGGCCGTGTCGACAAGCCGGGCATGGTGGTCATAGCTCCGAGTAATGGGTAAAGAAAGCCCGCCCCGACGCTGGCGCGAATATCGCGCACCGGCACTATGAAGCCGCTCGGCGCGCCTTTCAGGTTGGGATCATGGCTCAAACTATACTGCGTTTTCGCCATACACATCGGTAGCTTGTCGAAGCCCTGGCGCGTATATAGCTCAACCTTCTTTTCCGCTTCCGGCGAATACTCGACGCCCGCGCCGCCGTAGATTTCCTTCACGATCTTTTCGATCTTTTCCTTGATGCTCAAGTCCAGCGAATAAAGGAAATGGAAATTGGCGGGCTTTTCGACAGCCGTGATCACGGCTTTGCCAAGCTCTACAGCGCCCGCGCCTCCGAGCGCCCAGTGGTTCGACACCACGGCGTCAGCGGCACCGGCCTCAATTGCCAAACGCCGCACCAGCGCGACCTCGTTATCGGTGTCGTCCTTGAAGCGATTAATTCCGACAACCACTGGAATTCCAAATGACCGCACGTTCGCGATCAGCCGGATCAGATTGCTGCAGCCCTTCTCCAGCAGATCGAGATTCTCCGCGGTATATTCATGGGCGAGCGGCTTTCCCGCCACCACTTTCGGACCGCCACCGTGCATCTTCAATGCGCGAATGGTAGCCACCAGCACCGCGCCATCCGGGTGCAATCCGCTATAACGGCATTTGATGTTGCAAAACTTTTCGAAGCCCATGTCGGCGCCGAAACCCGCTTCGGTGAGAACGTAGCCATCCGGACCAACCAGTTTCAGCGCGATCTGATCGGCGACGATGGACGAATTGCCGTGCGCGATATTCGCAAAGGGACCGGCATGTACGAACGCGGGCGTGCCCTCGATGGTCTGCATCAGATTGGGCATGATGGTGTCCTTCATCAGGACCGTAAGCGCGCCGCTGCAGCCGATATCGTCGGCGCTAATCGGTTCGCCGGCTTTGCTGCTGCCGATCACCATGCGACCCAGGCGATCGCGCATGTCGTTCAAGTCGGTCGCGAGTGCCAGGATGGCCATGATCTCGCTCGCTACCGTGATGTCGAATCCCGTTGAGCGCGTGAAGCCCTTCTCCTCTGGCCCCTGCCCGACCGTGATCCCACGCAACATGCGATCGTTGGTGTCCACCACGCGCCGCCACGTGATGGTGTCCGGATCGATATCCAGGCGCGCAAAACGGCTGCGTTCTTCGGGCGTCAATTCGTTGGGATCGGTTTTGGAAATGCCGAGCTTCTTGAGACGCCGCAGCATGACCGGAGAAAATTTGCGGGTGCCGTCTTTGGCCGGCGGGCATAAGCGCTCGAACAACTGCGTGTCGTCGGCGCTGCTTTCGTGAAACATGCGCGCATCGATTGCTGCAGCGAGAAGATTGTTCGCCGCCGTGATGGCGTGAAGGTCGCCGGTGAGATGGAGATTGAACTCCTCCATCGGAATGATCTGGCTATAGCCGCCGCCTGCCGCGCCGCCTTTGATGCCGAACGTGGGGCCTTGGCTGGGCTGGCGGATGCATGTGAACACTTTCTTTCCCAAGTGCGCGCCGAGTGCCTGGCTGAGTCCGACGGTGGTGGTGGTCTTGCCCTCGCCGAGCGGAGTGGGCGTGATCGCGGTCACCACGATGTATTTTCCATTGGGCGAGTTCTTCAGCCGATCGCGTATTGAGAGATGAACTTTGGCCTTGGTTTTTCCGTAGAGGTCCAGCTCTTCGGGAAGGATGCCGGCTTCGGTCGCGATCTGATCGATGGGAAGCGGCGTGGCGGCTTGTGCGATATCGATGTCGCTGGGCACACGGGCGAGGATGTTCGTTAACTTATGGGGCATGGCAAGTCAATATTCTATTGAAGATCTCGGCCAGAACGCTACTTCTTAACCAGATCTGATTCGTAGGGCGCGGCCGTCTTGATATTGCTGATCGAGATCAACGGCTGCGGATGTTCCGGCCGGCTGTCCTTATCAAGCAGATAGTTGATATAAGAACTGGTGCCTTCAAGCGCGCGGTTCCGCGGCGGAATGTAGGTATTCAAATCCGCCACGCGGTTGGCCGCTTTGGCGCGATCGTACACGGCGACCCAGATGCACGCCTTCTCGGGGATCACTTCGCACTGCCCGTTGAAGGTGCCGCCGCACGGGCCGTTGCGCAGGTTTTTGGGACACGTCATCGGACACACGTACTCCATCAACCCCAGGACGCAATTGCCGCAGGCCTGGCACCCGAAGACCGGCTTCTTGAAAGCGAACTCGGCGTCTTCCATCGCTTTTGCCAGCGCTGGATGGTGGTCCATCCAACCAAAAATGCCCGTGAGCGGCGCGCGCACAAACCCCGGCCAGTTGGCCGGTTCGAGCATATCGAAAATCGGCTGCGTCCACTCGCGTTTCTTGGGCGCGGGTTTCGAACCCTCGTACATGTAGAAGCCGCCCTTTTCTCCAAAGGCGATCTGCTCCGCCAACTCTTCCCAACGTGGCGCCAATTCTTCCGCGCGCCGGATGATGAACCGGATGCGCTCCGGCTCATGCGTCCCGCCGATGTAGGCGCCCGCGTATCCCAGGCCTCGCGCGATTGCAGCCATCTGAGCGGCGCGTTCTAATCGAGCGGCCATTCCTTTGTCGGGAGCTTTGGCCTCCTCTTGAATTCGCGCCAGCAGTTCCGGCGATGCCCAGCATCCAGGAGGATCGCCTTTGGACATTCGCTCGGCCGCCTTGGGCGGCAGAACGTAGACGTTTCCGATGATTGGCGTTTTCAGGTTGCGATCATCGAGGTAACGTTTCAGCTCGCGCATTTTTCGCGAATCATAGCCAAGCTGCGTGATTGCGAAATCGGCGCCGGCCGCGATCTTTTTTTCGAGCTTCAGATATTGATACGCGCAATCCGCTTCCGTGTATTTGAACGGCGACACCGCCGCTGAAATCAGGAAGGGCCACTTGCCCCGAGCGCGTTCTTCGGCGATGGTTTCCACCAACTGCACTGAATCGCAAGCGAATCCGACGGTTCCGACCGGGGCACCCTTCGGCCAATCGCCAGTAATTGCAAAAACGTTTTCGATCCCGAGCGCGATCACGTCGTCTAGAAACTTGCCCACTTCGGCCGGAGTCTTGCTCACGCACGTCAGATGGACGTTGGGATTCAGGCCGCGCTCTTTGGCAATCGCCGCTACGCGTACCGGATCGTGCCCGGCGGATCCACCGGCCCAACTCGTGATTCCCGCGCCCACGACTTCGGGAATGCCAGCAATTCCAGCCGCGATCTCGCCGAGCTTTTCCTCCGTCATGGAGGCGCTCGCCACCATTTCCACCATGTAGCAGAAACGTCCCGCGGTGAGCGCTTCCCGAAGTGGATTTGCGGATGCCATTTTACTTGATTACTTCCCTAATTCCTTACGGACGATGCGCGTGCCTTGCACCATAGCCTTCAATTTGGCGAAAGCCACGTCGCGCGATAAGTGAAACAGCCCGCAATCGGGCAGGATGAAGATGCGCTCCGGAGGCAATACTTTCAGCGCTTTTTGAATGCGATCTGCAACCATCTCCGGAGTTTCAATGTCGTCCGTCTTCACGTCGATCACGCCCACGCCCAGCTCGAAATTCGTATTGAATTCCTTGAAAAGATCCAAATCCTCGCCGCCGCGCCTCGCGAATTCCAGCGTCAACTGATGCACCTTCGCTTCCATGATGGCTGGAAACAGATAACGGTAGCTGCCTTCCCAGGAAGGTTTGCCGTACCGGTTTCCGTAACAGATGTGTACCGCAATCTTCGCATCCACACCCTCTACCATGGTATTCAAGACCTTAACGCACCACGGCAGGTCTTCGGGAAAGCCTGAATAATAGGGCTCGTCGATCTGAATGTAGGTGGCGCCCGCTTTCACCAGCGCCTTCATTTCCAGGTTCATCACTTTCGCGATGTCGGTGGCGAGGGCTTCTTCGCTCGGGTAATACTGATTGCGAATGCGCTTGCTCAAGCAATGCGGGCCGGTGATGTTGATTTTGGTCTGGCGTTCGGTGAAGGTGCTCAGAAAATTGAAATCCGGCACCAGTCCGAGCGATGCCATGGGCAATTTGCCCTGCACCACGCTGTCGTAAAAATCGTAATAGAACTTCTTGGACGACCGGTCAATCTGCACTCCGGGCAGGCGTTCCACGAAGTAATCGACCATATTGTCGCGGCGCGGCTCACCGTCAGTGACGATGTCCAGCCCGGCGATTTCCTGGTCCTTGATTGCGGCCTTGGCTGCCGCATCATAGATCTCGTCCAGATCATGACGGCTGATCCGCCGGGCAAAATATTCGGTCTTCAGGCGCTCTAGCCAGCCCGGCATGGCGTAGCTGCCGACCATCGTAATAGGGAGAGTGGGAGTCATTTATTCTCGGCGTGTCGTATATAAAACGGAAGTGCGCGATCCTTTGCGGTAGTGGAATGGAGCGAAGCGCACGTTGTACCCGGCGCGCTCGGCCACCTCTTTCAGTAAAGCACCATTCACCCAATTCAGCAGCGAGCCATCCAGTTTACCGGGACCATAGAAGCCCAGCCGGTACTGATCCAGATCCGTCACGAAAATGTCCTGAACCTGCAAGTAGCCGCGCGGATGCAGCAGCGGAAGGGTATTCAAGAAACTTGAAAGCGCTCCCGAGCTCAGGTGAAATCGGAAATCGGTGGGAGCGTCCTTGAGAATGTCTTCCACCTTCTGTGCGTCCAGGCCTTGCGGGAAAGGGAAGTCGGGAAGATCCTCCACCAGTACCAGCCGCTCTTCCAGCCGGATGGTGTTCCAGATGTCCATCCAGAACGCGACGCCCCGCTCGGAATCGCCCATGAATTCGGCGTTGCCCGAGAGTAAACGGTTCACCGTGGCGCGCAGTTTGTCGGGTGGGATGTCGAATTCGGTGGAAAGCCGCACCACATCGGCCATGGGAACATACGCGCGAACCTGGACGAAGTACAGCTTGCCATCGCGCCGCACCACCTCTTCATCCGGCAGATTGTCGTAGACATTGGTGGAGTGCACCTGCATGATTTTGTGGCGGAGGAACGACAGAGTCTTCAGCGGATTCATCGCGTCCAGCACCAGGAAACTGCACAGATCGGCGTGCTCTTCCACGGCGGGCTTAGACATGTCGAGCGTGGCGAGAGAATAATCGCCCAAGAGCACCCGCAGCTTCGGGTAGTAATCGGTGCCGCGCTCCTGATCGAGCGTGCGGAACTTGGTGAGCCACATACCGCAGCGCACGCCAGTGCCGACGCCGATCTCGAGAAGATAAATCTCCGGCGGAAGCTGGTTCTTCGATTCCAGATCCTTCAACAAAACCCAAAAGTCTTCCACGCTATCGGCGATCGCTTGCGGATTATGGCCGTCCGATGCACCGCCTGGCAGCGCCTGCTCATAACCCTTGCCGGTGGCAGCTTCCCAATCGTGCAATCGGCCCCAATACAGCTTGTTGAAATCCCACACGATGCTGGATCGCATGGATTTAAAGTCTTCCAGCGGCAGCCGATCCTGGTTTTGCGGCTCGGGGGCATTGCTGTGCGCCAAGGCGCGGAGCAGCGCGGCTCGCAAACATCCCGGAACTACCTGGCGGATGTCGACATGCACGTCCATGATGGGCACTTGCTGGCCCAGTTCGTTATAGCCGTGCGTCGCGATGACCACTTCGCGAAAATTCTGCTTGTATTGAATCCAGTCCAATTCGATCTGGAGGCGCGCAAATTGAGCTTTCTCGATGTGGCCTTCCTCCAATAGCGTGTAGACCGTTCCAATGACGTCTTGGGCGCTGGTGGCGGCCGCTTTGCCTTGGAGGTGATTGAGTTTGACGATCATGTTTCTTGCGAGAGCGTTAAAGTTCTATGCTAACCCCACGAGTGCAAAGCTGTCTTACATTTCCGAGTGCCCAAAGTAATGGGAGTTCCGAACCGAAGACTTGCATGCACACTGCGAGTGGCTCGGCCATTTTATCTCATTCGAGGCGGCTGAGGCGTCGGCGACCCGCTGAGCGTGCTTCCTATCTCAGGAACGATTCGACGGTCTGCTTGAACTTGTCCGGCTCCTCATAAAACGGCAGGTGACCGCTTTGATCGAAGACCACGAACTGCGATCCGGGAATGCCTTTGTGGATCTTGTATGCCACCACCGCCGCGACATTCATGTCGAAGCGGCCGGTCATGACAATCGTCGGGAATTTGTACTTGGCGAGTTCCGGGTTGAGATCGAAGCGCTCGATATCGTGTTCGATGGTCTCGTTCACTTCCACGTTCTCGTCGGAATCCGTCAACTTGGCCAGAGCTATGTCGCGCTTTTCGGGCGAGTAGAACAGCATCGCGAAATATTCGCGGAGAGCGCCCACCCGGGCGGCCTTGTCGCCCATGAGAGTCGCGAAGTCGGCAGCATCTTCGCGCGCGACGCCTTCCGGGAAAACGTCCTTGAACAGGAAAATCGTGTCGCTGAACTTCGGGGCCGCCGAATCAACAATCATCAGATGCTGGATGTGCTCGGGATACCGCGCCGCGTAGGCCATCACCAGGTAACCACCCCAAGAGTGACCGAGCAGATCGATTCGATCGGCGCCAATCTGTGCGCGCACCGCTTCCAGATCTTCGATTTGATCGCGCAACGTGCAGGATTGGCCGTGAGCGAGGGGCGAGGACCGGCCGACACCGCGCTGATCGTACAGCACGACTTTGCGAGTTTTCGCGAGCACGTCCCAAACGTCGGAGAGATGCAAGTAGGAGTGATCGAATCCCGGGCCACCGTTGGCAACCACGAGCGGCGTGCCTGGCGCGCTGCCCAGGGTCTCGTAGTAGAGGGTGCCGGTGGAAGTTTTGAACGTTTTCCCGGGACGGTCGTCAGCGGCATGAAGCAAGGTCGCGCTGAGTAAAGGTGCGGCGATGGCAAGTGCGCGAAAGCTAGGCATGATAACGGGCATTTTAGCGCAGCGAAGGGTTCTAGGGCGCTGCTCCGCGTCGGTTCACCACCTTGCCATCGGCAAAAGCGCGATTACACCATTCGTCGGGTCCATTTGGCGAAGCTGCTCCGTAAACAGATCGATGGCCGCCGGTTCGATCGGGATGCGCAAAGCAACAGATTCCAACTCGCCAAAGCCCTTGGAACCGTCTCCCCGCAGCTTGATTTCCACAATTGCATGACCAAGGGAATCCCGGCAACTGAAACTCATGAGAATTCCGCCGTCCGCATGGGTCGGATCGAATGTGCCCAGTTTGACCTCGCGGGAATCGCTGGGGCTGGAGGGAAATCCATTCAAGTTGTCCGCGAACTTCGAGAGGCCATCGTGAGACAGATAGATCTCCGCTTGGCCGGAGAAATATCCGTTCGAGCAGCCAAATAAAATTTCGATCACATGCTGGTCGAAGTAGATGACTTTGATGTTGATCCCGTTCTCCACGGTCTCCTGTTTCTCCGTCATTAGAGCAGGGTGTCCAGCGCAAATCAAACGAGCAGCTATGAAAACAGCCTCCTAGCCTTCCATTGTGATAAAATTTGATCGCAAAGACTGTGCGTGAAATGGGCCAGCGGTGTCGTCGGAAAGTTTAGGTAAATTACTCAGCATGAGCAACATGCAAGCCTGGGATGCGGACCGGGCGGAAGCTCGGATTCGGGAACTTGAACGCCTGCCGGGCGCTCTGCTCCCGATTTTGCATGCATTGCAGGAAGAGTTCGGATACATCGACGCCGCCGCAACTCCGCTGATCGCCAACGCACTCAATCTCTCGCACGCCGAAGTGCACGGCGTCATCAGTTTCTATCACGATTTTCGTCATGCGGCGCCGGGAAAGCATGTGCTGAAAATTTGCCGCGCGGAATCGTGCCAGTCCATGGGGTGCGACGCGTTGATCGCACATGTTGAAAAGCGTTCCGGCGTGAAACTGGGCGAGACCACACCCGACCAGGCGCTCACCATCGAACAAGTCTTCTGCCTTGGAAACTGCGCGCTGTCGCCAGCCGTGATGCTGGATGGCGAACCGTATGGCCGAGTTTCGCTGGGCGTAGCGGACTTCTTGATCGATAGTGCCCGGAGGCCGCAATGAGCATTCGCGTGTACGTTCCGCGCGACTCCGCGGCTCTATCCGTCGGCGCCGAGGGCGTGGCGCGTGCCATCGCGAGTGAAGCTTCTGCGCGTGGACTCGACATCACGCTAGTCCGCAATGGTTCGCGTGGCATGTTCTGGCTGGAACCTCTCGTGGAAGTGGAAACCTCGCACGGGCGCGTTGCCTACGGTCCCGTATCGCGCGAAGCCATCGCTGGATTGTTCGACGCAGCCTTCCTCGAGGGCAAAGCTCATGCGCTGTATCTCGGGCCCACCGAAGAGATTCCCTACCTGAAGCAACAGGAGCGCCTGACCTTCGCCCGCTGCGGCATCGTGGATCCATTGTCTCTGCCCGACTACATCGCCCACGGCGGTTATCGCGGATTGACGCATGCGCTAACACTCGATCCTCAGGTGATCGTCGACACCGTCCAGGCATCCGGCCTGCGGGGCCGCGGTGGCGCCGGCTTCCCCACCGGCATCAAGTGGAAAACCGTTCTCCAAGCTAAGGCCGATCAGAAATATATCTGCTGCAACGCCGACGAGGGCGACAGCGGCACTTACGCCGACCGCATGATCATGGAAGGCGATCCTTTCGTGTTGATCGAAGGGATGACCATCGCCGCCATCGCGGTTGGCGCAACGCAAGGCTACATCTACTGCCGCTCCGAATACCCGCATGCGTTCCGCACCATGCAGCGCGCCATCGCCATCGCGTATGAAAACGGCTATCTGGGCGCGAACGTCACTGGTAGCGGCAAGCGATTTGATCTCGACGTTCGCCTTGGTGCCGGGGCCTACATCTGCGGCGAAGAAACCTCAATGCTCGAAAGCCTGGAGGGTCGCCGCGGCCAGATCCGTCCCAAGCCTCCACTTCCCGCACTGGAAGGTTTGTTTGGAAAACCAACAGTCGTCAACAACCTGATCACGCTGGCGACAGTCCCGATCATCATGGACAAGGGCGCGGAATATTATCGCGACTTCGGCATGGGCAAATCGCGCGGGACTTTGACCATCCAGCTGGCGGGCAATATCAAGCATGGCGGCTTAGTTGAAAAGGCGTTCGGACTCTCTCTGCGCGACGCCATCTACGTGTATGGCGGCGGTACGGCGACCGGGCGTCCACTGCGCGCGGTGCAAGTGGGCGGGCCTCTTGGCGCATATTTCCCGGAGTCCTTCCTCGACACGCCGCTCGATTATGAATCCTTCGCCGCACGTAAGGGTATGCTCGGCCACGGCGGCATCGTCGTGTTCGACGACACGGTAGATCTGGCAAAGCAAGCCCGCTTCGCGATGGAATTCTGCTCTATCGAAAGCTGCGGCAAATGTACGCCGTGCCGCATCGGGTCCACGCGCGGCGTGGAAGTGATCGACCGTATCATCGCGAATGAAAGTCGCTCCAGAAACCTGGAATTGCTCGATGATTTATGTGAGCTCATGACCGACGGATCCCTGTGCGCGTTAGGCGGCCTCATCCCGCTGCCGGTGATGAGCGCGATCCGGCATTTCCCTGAAGATTTTGACAAGCCAGCACCCGCACCGGTCGGGCCGGCTGGCCTTGACGTTTTGAAGTCTGACATTCTCAAGTCTAACCACGAGACACATCCATGGCGCTAATAAAAGAAACTGATTACGGCACTCCAGCACGGATCGCCGAAACGCTCGTGACGCTCGAGATCGACGGCAAGCCGGTAACGGTTCCGCGCGGAACATCGGTGATGCGTGCCGCCGTAGAAGCCGGCGTTCCGGTACCCAAGCTGTGCGCGACGGACAACATACAGGCGTTCGGGTCATGTCGACTTTGTTTGGTTGAAATCGAGGGACGCCGCGGTACGCCCGCGTCGTGCACGACCCTGGCAGAGCCAGGCATGAAGGTGCGTACGCAGTCGCCCAAAATCGCGAAACTCCGTCGCGGGGTGATGGAGCTCTACATCTCCGATCATCCGCTGGATTGCCTGACGTGCGCCGCCAACGGCGATTGCGAATTGCAGGATATGGCAGGCGTGGTGGGTCTGCGCGAAGTCCGCTACGGTTACGAAGGCAAGAATCATCTGAAGGCGCCGAAGGACGAATCCAGCCCATATTTCACCTTCGAAGCTTCGAAATGCATCGTGTGTTCACGCTGCGTGCGCGCTTGCGAAGAAGTGCAGGGAACGTTCGCGCTCACTATTCAGGGCCGTGGATTCGACTCCAAAGTTGCTTCCGGCCCCACAAATTTTCTCGAATCGGAATGCGTCTCCTGCGGCGCGTGCGTGCAAGCCTGTCCGACCGCGACTTTGATGGACAAGACCGTCATCGCCAAAGGCCAGCCCGAGCATAGTGTGGTCACCACCTGCGCCTATTGCGGCGTCGGATGTTCGTTCAAGGCCGAAATGCAAGGCGCTGAAGTAGTCCGCATGATGCCGTATAAAGACGGCAAAGCGAATCATGGCCACTCGTGCGTGAAAGGCCGGTTCGCGTGGGGTTACGCCACGCACAAGGATCGCATCACGAAGCCGATGATTCGCGCTAAGATTACCGATCCGTGGCGCGAAGTCACTTGGGAAGAAGCGATCACCTACGCAGCCAGCGAGTTTAAGCGTATCCAAGCCAAATATGGGCGCGATTCCATCGGCGGCATTACGTCATCGCGCTGCACCAACGAAGAGACGTACCTGGTCCAGAAGTTAATTCGCGCGGCGTTCGGCAATAACAACGTCGACACCTGTGCGCGCGTTTGTCACTCGCCCACCGGCTACGGTCTCAGCTCCACGTTCGGAACTTCGGCCGGGACGCAGGACTTCGATTCGGTGGATGAAACCGACGTCGTTATGGTGATCGGCGCCAATCCAACCGATGCCCATCCCGTGTTCGCGTCGCACATGAAGCGGCGGTTGCGGGAAGGTGCGAAGCTGATTATTGTCGACCCGCGCCGCATCGATTTGGTGAAGAGCCCGCACGTCCAAGCGGATTATCATTTACCGCTGAAGCCGGGCGCGAACGTTGCGGTGATCAACGCGTTCGCACACGTAATTGTCACCGAAGGCCTGGTGAATGAACCGTTCGTTCAAGAGCGGTGCGATATCGCAGCCTTCGAACAGTGGCGCAAGTTCATCGCCGAAGAGCGCAATTCACCCGAAGCGACCGAAGCCATCAGCGGTGTTCCCGCCGCCGATCTGCGAGCCGCAGCTCGCCTCTATGCCACGGGCGGCAATTCAGCCATTTACTACGGACTCGGCGTCACTGAGCATAGCCAGGGTTCCACGATGGTGATGGGCATGGCTAATCTCGCCATGGCGACCGGCAACATCGGCCGGCGCGGCGTCGGCGTCAATCCTCTGCGCGGACAGAACAACGTGCAGGGCGCTTGCGATATGGGATCGTTCCCGCACGAATTCTCCGGATACCGGCATGTTTCGAACGACACGGTGCGCCACATGTTCGAAGAAGCCTGGCAAGTTCCACTGCAAAATGAGCCCGGGCTTCGCATCTCCAACATGCTCGACGCTGCTTGCGAAGGCACGTTCAAGGGCATTTACATTGAGGGCGAGGACATTCTCCAGTCAGACCCGAACACCAAACATGTCACTGCCGGGCTGGATGCCATGGAATGCGTCGTAGTGCAGGATCTTTTCCTGAATGAGACCGCGAGTTACGCGCATGTCTTTTTCCCTGGTTCGTCGTTCCTTGAAAAGGACGGGACATTTACCAACGCTGAGCGGCGCATTAGTCGCGTGCGCAAGGCGGTTCCACCCGTGGCCGGCCTGGCGGATTGGGAGATCACCCAGGCCTTCTCAAACGCGCTCGGATATCCGATGAATTACAATCATCCATCCGAAATCATGGACGAAATCGCACGCCTGACGCCCACTTTTACCGGCGTCACCTTCGACAAGATTGACGAGTTGGGCAGCATCCAGTGGCCCTGCAACGACAAGGCGCCCGAGGGCACGCCCGTAATGCACATCGGCGGATTCGTGCGCGGTAAGGGCCGCTTCATGATCACCCAGTTTGTGCCCACGGAAGAACGCACCACGGGTAAATTCCCGTTGATCTTGACCACCGGCCGCATCCTGACGCAATACAACGTCGGCGCGCAGACCGCCCGCACGGAAAATAACGTGTGGCATCCGGAAGACATCCTTGAGATCCATCCCTTCGACGCCGAGAATCGCGGGATTCGCGAAGGCGATCGCGTGTCGCTCACCAGCCGCGCCGGCCAGACTACATTGCACGCACGCATCTCCGAACGCATGCAACCCGGAGTTGTTTACACCACGTTTCATCACGGATTCACCGGCGCCAACGTCGTCACTACCGAGTTTGAAGATTGGGCCACCGGCTGCCCCGAATACAAAGTGACGGCCGTCGAGGTAAGCCTTGTCAAACGCATCTCGGAATGGCAAGAACACTATCTCGAAACGCGCAAGCAGACCACTCAGATTCAAAATAAGCAGATCCTGACGGGCGCCGCCGGCGACTAGGGCATGGAGTCCGACCGCATGATTCACCGGGCGAACCAGATCGCCCTGTTCTTTGCGGCTTATCCGCACGACGAAGCCGTCGCCGGTGTGCTGGATCATTTCAAGAGATTCTGGGAGCGCCGGATGCGCGATCAAATCATCGCCTATGTCGCCGAGGGCGGCAAGGGTTTGCACGAGTTGGCGATCGAAGCAGTCAAGCGGCTGCAATAACGTGCGAATTTTGCTCGGCTTCGCACTGTGCGCGATCGGATTTGCGCAAAGCACCCCCGAGCAGCGCGCTGCCTGGAATCAGCCCGTCAAACCGTTCCGGATCATCGGCAATGTCTACTACGTCGGCGCGGCCAACGTGTCTTCATTCTTCATCAAGACTCCCGATGGCGCGATCGTGCTCGATGGCGGATTGCCCGAAACTGCGCCGGTCATTGAGAAGAACATCGCAGCGCTCGGCTTCTCCATCACCGACGTGAAGTTTCTGCTCAACAGCCACGCGCATTTCGATCACTGCGGCGGATTGGCCGAATTGAAGAAGCTATCCGGCGCCCGCGTGATCGCGAGCGAGCGGGATCGTCCGGTGCTGGAGAGTGCCAAGGGCGGGGCAGCGCCGTTCCCCGCTGTCGCCGTCGATCGCGTGATTCGGGACAAGCAAACCGTGCAGCTCGGCGGCGTCACGCTCACCGCGCACCTCACGCCCGGCCACACCAAAGGTTGCACCACCTGGGCCATGCCTGTCACCGACGCAGGCAAAACGTATCAAGTGGTCTTCTACTGCAGCACCAGTGTCGTCGACAGGCTGGTGAACAATTCCGATTACCCGACCATCGTGTCCGATTACATGCGCAGCTT
The DNA here is from genome assembly GCA_035486995.1 of Bryobacteraceae bacterium. GTDB lineage: Bacteria > Acidobacteriota > Terriglobia > Bryobacterales > Bryobacteraceae > Palsa-89. The sequence continues at coordinate 1,372 of DATHMO010000310.1, read as the reverse complement.
CGCCGAGCTGCGAAAGATGCCCTGCGACGTCTTCCTCGCGCCTCACGCCGGGTTTTTCAATCTCGATGCCAAGCGCAAACAACTGGACGCGGGCAAGCTCGACGCCTTCGTCGATCCCACGGAAATGCAGAACTTCGTCGAAGCGTCCGAGAAGGAGTTTCGCCAGGAACTAGACGCACAAATCCATCAGTGACCCGCAGCGGCCTTTGCCGCCGCCGCTTTCGTCAAAATCAAAATGTGCTGCCTCGGTAGCGTCTCGATCACCTGGCTCAGCACCAATCCCTGCGGTTCCAGCTCCGCCTTCACTTCGGCCACGGTCATCTTGTGCTCCTCGCGAATGGGTACATTCGGATCTTCCTTGCGATATTCCAGCAGCACCAGCCGGCCATCGGGCTTCAACGCGTCGCGAATTTTCTCGATCATCTCGCGCGGCTTTGAGAATTCGTGATACACATCCACCAGCAAAATCAAATCCATGCGCCCAGGCGGTAGCTTCGGATCAGCCTCCTCGCCTTGCACCGTCTCGATATTCGTGAGCCCAGCCTTCGCGGCATTCTCGCGCAGCCGCCGCAGCATCTCCGGCTGAAGGTCGTTCGCGTACACCCGGCCCGTCGGCCCCACCCGCTTCGCCAGCCGCAGTGACATGTACCCCGTGCCCGCGCCCACATCCGCCACAACCATTCCCGTGCGAATGTTGAGTGCGTCCAGCGCACCCTCTGGATTTTCTTCCTTCTCGCGCTCCGGCCGATTCAGCCAGTCCGCGCCCTGCACTCCCATCACGCCTGCGATCTTCCGGCCGGTAACCGGATGGTCGCCCTGAAACGCCTGCGCCAGCAGGCCACCCATCACGAACAGAACCAGTGCGCGTCGGATCATTGGCATACCAGCGTTGTATCATACGGACGTGAGACGTTGGCTGCTGCTCCTCCTCCCCATCGCCACCGCGTCCGCTCACGACATCATCACTACGCCGATTACCTGGGACCGCGAAATCTCCCGTATTGTCTATGATCGTTGCGCCTCATGCCATCACAACGGAGGCCAGGCCTTCTCACTGATGACTTACGCCGAAGCGCGTCCGTGGGCCGTCGCCATTAAAGAGGAAGTGCTGGACCGGCGCATGCCGCCCTGGGGCGCGGTCAAAGGCTTCGCCGATTTCCGTAACGACAAGGCGCTCACGCCTGAGCAGCTTGAACTCATCGTCAGTTGGGTGGGCGGCGGCGTGCCGGAGGGCGAAGCGAAGGATCTGGCGCCGGACCCCAAATTCGATCAACATCCGCCCGACGTTCCCGCGCACGGCGCTCTCGCCATTAGCGGCGAGTTCCAACTGCACAAGGATTTTTCGCTGGATGGCCTGCAACCCAAGGCCGTA
>DATHMO010000309.1:0-27954 GCA_035486995.1 Bryobacteraceae bacterium | reverse complement strand
GTCGGAACCACCGTCGTCATCGTGCCAACCACCGTTCGAAACCGCAACGGCGAGGTCATCGACGGACTGCAGCTCCAGGATTTTGAGCTCTACGACAACAACAAGCTGCAAAAGATCAACGCCGATGTACGCGACGAACCGCTGTCGCTCGTTGTAGCCGTGCAGCGCAGCTCCAACATCACTGAGATACTGCCCAAGATCCAGAGGATCGGATCGATGCTCCAGCAATTGCTCGCCGGGCAGGATGGCGAAGTGGCCGTGGTCGGTTTCGATCACCGCATCATAGTGATGCAGGATTTCACCAACGAGACCGCGAAGCTGTCGGAAGCGATGCAGAAGATGACCCCGGGCAGCGCCGAACACGCCGTGGTCGACGCAGTGGATACTTCGATCCGGATGTTAGCGAAGCGCAAAAGTGATCGGCGCCGGGTCCTGCTACTGATCTCAGAAAAACGCGACAAGGGCAGCGAGTTGCGATTGCGTGAAGCGCTGACAGCAGCCCAGTTCGCCAACGTCGCCATCTATTCGCTGGATATTTCAACCGTCGTGGCTGCTTTGACCGACAAAGGAATGCCGCCTCGCCCGCAGCCCATCCCGCCGGAGGCGACGCACCTGCCGGGTGGCTATCCCGCAACGCCCACGACGATGGATCAGATTTACAACAACGGCAACGTCGTTCCCCTATTTGTCGACATCTTCAAAGCCGTCAAGAGCGTCTTTGTTGATGACACGCTGGACGTTTTCACGCGCTTTACCGGTGGCCGCGAATACGCGTTCATCGGCGAAAAGAGTCTGGAGAAAGCCGTCTCGGGCATCAGCGAGGAACTGCACAGCCAGTACTTGCTCAGCTATTCGCCGAACAATCCGGGCGAAGGCGGATTCCACGACATTCGCGTTGTGGTGAATCGACCGGGTTTGGAAGTTCGCACGCGGCCTGGGTACTGGATCGCGGCGAAGCCGGAATAAGCGGGACTCAGCTACCCCAGGTGAGTGCGAAGCGCGGGAAAGAGCTGCTTGGCATGCTTCCACTGTAGTCGCCGGGCCCGAGCTCCACAATAGAAGAACGGTACGGGGCAGTTGTAGTACGAACTATCGCCGGAAGCCTACGGCGGCGAAACTGACGACGCTCTGTTCATCGATGTTCCACTGCTGATAGCGCCGCAGAGTTCCACGGGCGCCAGGTACTGCCTTCAGGAACGTATAGATCGGCGCCGACCCGCACCACTTCAAATCATCCTGGTTTTGCTGGATCTGCTCCCAGAAACCGGAGGCATCGGCTTCGGTCATGCGTTCGATGCGGGATTTGTCGCGTTCCGCCACCGCCGCCATCTCGCCTTGTTCCGCGCGCGCGATCATTTGGTCGCCATAGCGGCGGCCCATATGCGCCATGTCGACGCCCAGCACCCACAGCAGCTTGTTCCCCTCCCGCGCGGAAATGTTGCCGAGGCTGTCGAAAAATCGCTGGACGTTTTCGTTGCCCTCCGGCCTGCCGCCTTGATAAATGCTGCGCGCGAACGACCCGCACAGGATCGGCAAAATGCGAATGCCCGGACCGTACAGGTACTGCAGGAACAACACCTGGAATTCGATGGAGTGCTCGATGGCGTGGCAATAATCTTCCATCCGAATGGCTTCCGGAGCGGCGGCCGCGAGTTGGTTCACGAGCCTGGTCTCGGTAGCGGATTCGCCGAACGGCGTCACGAAAGGTTTGCGGGTGAGCCCGAAGCGATCCGGCTCGCCATAGTGCGACGTTCCGAGAACCACGAACGTACGGTCCTCGTGCGAGGGCGGCAGCATGGAATAAGCGTCCCGGTACGACTCCCAGCCGCCAAATGGACTGACGTGCGGAGTTGCGATTCCGACGATCGAGTCTTCGGTAGCCGGAGGCGCGCCTTGCATGAATTCGCCGATCGTCTTGCGGGCTTCCTCGGCATGGTCGGGATAGGCCGAGCCCGCGTGTGCCGCCTCGCGCTTGGGCGCAGCTTTGAATTCGTTGACGCGTGCGACACGAGTTGCCTCGAACGCTTCATCTTCCAGGAATCCGGCCTGGCTGAGCGTGTCGCAGAGGTGTTTCTCAAGCTCGCCGATCTGGATTTCGCCCGTGATTCGAACCAGGTTCGCGCGGAGGTCCAGACTGGTCTGCTCGCCGTCGAAGCACGCGAGGCACTCGACTAATTGCGGCGGGATAAGCAGCATGGCGTCGGAAAATTTCAGCGGATCGCGAATGAGGAGACCGGGGTGCTCGGGATCGGATGAGGGAATGAAATCGAGTCCCAGCCGCAGCCGGGGAAGTGGACCTGGCACACCACCACTATCGCATGGGTGGTGTCAGCGGACCCGTTCATGCAACTGATCGCGAGTCCAAGTGAACTTGCCGTTGGTTCCTCGGCTGGGCGCGTTCCGGATTCTTTCCAAGAACCGCCGCTTGGCCCTCTGCGCCTGGTTATCGGCCTGTTTGTTCATACCCACGCCAAACAACGAGTCCAAAGCGACGCATAGCACAACCCCGAGGCCAAGCCCGATTGTTCGTTGCAGGTGTCTACGCACGTACTTTTGAAGCGGGGCCACAAGCGTATCGACTTTGCGCGCGCCGCGTTTTGCGGCCCACCGGTTGTTCGTCTTCAGTGGCACAGCGAACACCAGTCGATCGAACTCGGGTTCATTAGGGTCACCTATAACCAAACGATAATAGAAGCATGCGAAGATTCTCCGGCCCCGAGCTCAAAGAAGCCCTCGCCGGCCTCACCGGATGGGCCGTGGTGGATGGCAAGCTACACAAGGAATACAAATTCGCCGATTTTATCCACGCCTTCGGATTCATGGCTACCTCCGCGATCGCCATCGAAAAGATGAACCATCATCCGGAGTGGTTCAACGTCTACAATCGCGTCACGGTGGACCTGACCACGCACGACGCCCAGGGCATCACCTCCAAGGACATCGATCTCGCCAAACTTCTGGATGGGATCGCGGGCAAGTTGCAATGAGAATCCTGCTCGCCCTGCTCGCGGCGGCGTGCCTGCATGCCCAACCCACGTTCACTGGCGCTGCGGCCGTCGATCAGCAAATGGAGCGCGCGGTCGCCGACGGACTGATCCCCGGCGCCGTCGTAGTGATCGGACACGACGGCCAGATCGTCTATCAAAAAGCGTACGGCAGCCGGGCGCTGCTCCCCCATCGCGAACCGATGACGCTCGACACCATCTTCGATGCCGCTTCTCTCACGAAAGTGATCGCCACCACGCCATCGATCATGCGGCTGTTCGAACAAGGCCAGATCCGTCTCAATGATCCGGTCACGAAATACCTGCCGGAATTCCAGGGCGGCCACAGCGACATTACCATCCGCAATCTGATGACGCATTTCTCGGGACTGCGGCCCGATCTCGACCTGAAGCCGGTCTGGAGCGGATATGAAACTGGCATCCAGCGCGCTCTGATCGACAAGCCTGCCGGTCCGCCCGGCGTTCGGTTCGTTTACAGCGACATCAACTTTATCCTGCTCGGCGAAATAGTTCACCGCCTTACCGGAAAAACGCTCGACGAATACGCGCGAGAGAATTTCTATCAGCCGTTGGGCATGCGCGAAACCACGTTTCTGCCTCCAGCCTCGCTTCGCCCGCGCATCGCGCCTACCGAAATCGATCCAGCCACGGGGCAGCCATTGCGCGGCGAGGTTCACGACGATACAGCCCGCTATATGGGCGGCGTCGCAGGCCATGCGGGCGTGTTCACCACTGCCGCCGATCTGGCGAAATTCGCCCAAATGATGATCGACAAAGGCGAAGGCAACGGAGTCCGCCTGTTTACCGCGGCCACCGTCGAGAAATTCACTTCGCCGCAATCTCCGCCCGATCAGCCGATTCTGCGTGGCCTGGGCTGGGACATCGACTCCACGTACTCCAGCAATCGCGGCGAGTTGTTTCCCATCGGCTCCTATGGCCACACCGGATTTACTGGAACGTCCGTGTGGATTGATCCTTTCAGCCGATCCTACCTGATCATTTTGACCAACGTAGTTCACCCGCATCGCGGACATTCGCTCACTTCGCTGCGCAGCCGGGTGGCGACTCTGGTGGCGGCCTCGCTCGGAGTGACGGCGCCTGCCGTCAGACTCACAAGTTACAACGACACGATCGTCGGCCCCGGGCTGCATCGCGAACTGGAGCCGAAAGGCGGAGTGCTCACCGGATTGGATGTATTGGCCGAGGATAATTTCGCGGCATTACGCGGGAAAAGAATCGGTCTCATTACGAACCAAACCGGCATTAGCCGTGACGGGAAGCGAAATGTCGATCTCATGCTCGCCGCCGGCGTCCAAGTTACCGCGCTTTTCTCGCCCGAACATGGCATCAATGGGGTCGAGGATCGCACCGATGTTTCAGACACCAAAGATTCCGCCTCGGGACTGCCCGTTATCAGCCTTTTTCGCGCTTCATCGCGCCGCATCGAACCTAAAATGCTCGCGAACATCGACGCTTTGGTCTTCGATATTCAGGACGTTGGCGCGCGCTTTTACACTTACTCCTGCACAATGCTTTATGCGATGGAGGAATCCGCGCGCACCCATTTGCCTTTTTTCGTACTAGACCGTCCTAATCCGATCACCGGAACCCACGTCGAAGGCCCCATGATCGACCCTGAGCTCGAATCCTTCACTGGATGCTTCGAGATTCCTGTGCGGCACGGTATGACTTTGGGCGAGTTGGCAACCATGGCGAACGGCGAACGCAAGCTCGGCGCCGACCTGCATGTAATCCCGATGCGCGGCTGGAATCGCGGCGATTGGTTCGATTCCACCGGCCTCGCCTGGGTGGACCCATCGCCAAATATGCGCAGTTTAAATGCCGCCACTCTTTACCCCGGGCTCGCGATGCTGGAGGCTTCGAAGAATTATTCGGTGGGACGCGGCACGGATGCCCCTTTTGAATTAATCGGCGCGGATTGGATCCAGGGCCGAGAACTTGCCACCTTTCTAAACGGGCGTTTTATTCCAGGCGTTCGCGTTTATCCCGTCCGCTTCCGTCCGAACGCGTCGAATTTTTCAGGAAAAACCGTCGAAGGCGTGCGCTTTGTTCTTACCAATCGAGACACTTTCGATAGCACGCGTTTGGGCCTGGAAGTGGCCTTCGCTCTTGGCAAGTTGTACCCGGGCAAGTTGATCTGGCAGGATAATCGCTTCTTGATTGGGAGCCAAGGTGTGATGAAGGCAATACAGGCTAGCTCCGACCCGCGCAATATCGTGGAGGAAATGCAGGATCCCCTCGCCCGGTTCATCGAGCGAAGGGAGAAATACCTGTTATACCGCTAGGTGCAGCCCGAGTTTCGACAAATCGAGACTCGCGGGCAAGAGTACCCGGTGTCCGCGCCGATAGGAGTACCGGCGAGCGATCCGCAACTGCCCCTGCTTTCTAGGCGGCTACGCTTTTAGCCGCCGAGCCTTTGGGTTCGTTTTTTGGACGATTCTTGCTGCCGGGAGGCCGGCCGCGCCGCTTGACTTGGGACATCCAGGCCGGTGGCCGTCCACGCCGTCTTCCGCGGCCCCGTGCCAGCCGCTCCAACGTCATGATGGCTTCTTCCAGTTGCTCGCGCTCCAGCCTCAATTCGGCCAGCATCTTATTAATGTCCATTAATCAATCTCCCAAACCTGTTTGGATGTAAACCGCGTCCTGTTCGGAAAACCGAACAAGGACCGAGAATCTTGTTGATCCTGTTATAAACTTTGTACCTCATCCGTAATCATTTTTCAAGCAGATTGTTCGGCAACCCGAACAAAATCGCTTGACAGAGTTTGGGTTTGGTACTACACGGATGACCCGTTCGGGCTAGATTTACAACCGTTCGAAAGTTGAGCCGCGCCTTTTCCAATAAAAATAGAAAGGCAGACCCAGCGATATCAGAAGCAGTCCTACCATTGACTCGCGGGGCGAACTTCGCAGCGTGGAAGCGATCAAACATCCAATTCCAAGCACAAATGCGATGGGCACTATCGGATAACCGAAAGTCCGGTATGGACGTGGCATATCAGGACGGCGATATCGAAGCACAATTACGGACGCGGTTGCCATGCCATAGAGAATGGCGCTGGCGAAGATAACGTAGGTGTAAAGCTGGTCATAACGCCCGCTTAAAACCAGCAAACACGCCCAGCCGCTTAGCACCAAAATGGAAACGCTGGGAGTTCGATGCTGGGGATGAATTCGGGCGACGCCGCGGAAGAATAGTCCGTCCCGAGCCATCGCAAATGGCACGCGCGAGCCGGAAAGAATGGAACCGTTCAGGGCCGCGAAAATGGAGATCATGGCGGCCAGGCTGACGGCGCCAGCGCCCGGAGCGCCCAGAATACGGCGCATCATTTCAGAGGCGACGCGATCGGTGGAGGCTACCGTAGCAACCGGTAAGACATAGAAATACGCGAGATTTGCCAATAGATAAATCGCGATGACTGCCAGCGTCCCGACGATGAGCGCGAGCGGCAGATTACGCTGCGGCCGCCGAATTTCGGACGCGACCATGGTCACGTTGTTCCAGCCGTCATATGCCCACAAAGCGCCCACCAATGCGGCAAAGAAGCCCAAAATGCCGCCCGGAGCACTCACCGAGGAATGATAATTCGCGGTTGCGCCGAGATGCGATCCCAAGCCTATTACGATAATCGCCACGATAAGACCCACCTTGAGCAGGGTGGTTGCCACCTGAACGTTGCCGCCGACCCGAACGCCGAAATAATTGATCAGCGCCAAGAGCGCGATCACGCCGATGGCGAGCAATTGTCCATAGCGAATTTCGAGCGGCGCACCGCCATCGCCGAGCGGCAGCGGTGTCACGACCCAGACCTGGCCAAGCTCCGGCCGGAAATTAGCCAGATAAATGAAGAACCCGGTGGCAAGCGTGGCTATTGAGCCGCTTTTGGCGACCCAGGTCTGAGTCCATCCATAGAGAAAGGCCCACAGCGGACCATAGGCCTCGCGCAGGTAAACGTATTCTCCACCGGCCTCCGGCATCGCGGCTGCGAGTTCGGCATAGCTAAGCGCGCCGAATAGGGACAAGAATCCGCCAACAATCCAGACGAGGAAAACCTTCAGTGGCGAGCCGACGTTCCGCGCCATCGGGCTGGGGACAAGGAAGATGCCGCTGCCAATCACGGTTCCCACCACGATGGCGGCCGCGCTCCAGACGCCGAGTTCGCGCTTGAGGCCGTGCTTATCGGACGCCGGCTGTTCTTGCATGCTCAGGTTCCTTCAGAAATAGGGAAATCACATAGCCCGTGGAAAACGTGGCGCCAGTCCCAATCACAACGTACCAGGTGAAGGCGATGGTGGTCGCGAAGCGAACGTAGATCATCAGGGCCAAGCCCATAATCATTGCGATCATGGCCGATGTTTGCTGCACGCGCTTAGTCAGCAAGCCGAGCAGGAACACGCCGAGAAGCGATCCATATAATATAGACGCGATCGAAAGGCCCGCTTCGAGCACCGATCCTATGTGACGCGCGACCAATCCGATCAAGAAAAGCACGGCGCCCCAAGCGACCGTGGCCCAACGCGCTATTGCGAGAAAGTGGGCATCGGACCGGGCTGGATCGTGCCTCATCACGAACGGTTTGTAAAAATCCATCACCGTGGTCGAAGCCAGCGCGTTCAGCGCGGCGCTCAAATTTGACATACCTGCGGCGAGAATCGCAGCGATGACCAAGCCCGCGACGCCTGTAGGCAAATTGTTCCAGATGAACCCAGGATAGATAGAGTCGGCCGGCTTAGGCGCTGGCCGCCCCGTGTCCGAATAATGCACGAACAAAAGCAACCCAATAAACAGAAAGAGCGCGAACTGGAAGAAGATAACGATCCAACTCGATAGCAGCGCGGCGCGGCTTTGGTTTTCGGTTCTCGCGGCCAACAATCGCTGCACCAGCAATTGCTCAGTGCCGTGGCTTGCGGTGGTGAGAAAACAGCCGCCGATCAGCCCAGCCCAAAAGCTGTAGCTACGCGAGAAGAATTCAGGCGTCCAAGCGAATCGAAAATCGAAGACTTGGAATTTGCGAGTAGCGTCGGCAACGGCGGCCACGTGCGTCCATCCGCCGGGAATCTGATGCAGAATGACCCAGAAGCTCAGCGCCGCCCCGGCTACATATAGGAACATTTGCACAACGTCGGTCCAGATCACGGCTGTCATACCGCCCTCAAATGTGTAGAACAGCGTCAGGCAAACAATCACCAGGATCGAGGTCACTTGGCCGGTTCCGAGCACGATGACAACAATGATGGACAGCGCAAACACGCGCACGCCTTCGGCCAGGGCGCGCAGCACCAGAAAGGTGGCCGCAGTCAGTCTTCGGATGCGCTCGCCAAAACGTCTACGCATCAACTCGTACGCTGTGAACATTTCGCCGCGAAAGTATTGCGGCAGGAACAGCGCCGAGATCACGATACGCGCGAGTAGATATCCCAGGACCACTTGAAGGAACTGAAAGTTGCCGGAAAACGAGAGCGCGGGAGTGCCAATCACGGTGAGCGTGCTGGTTTCGGCCGACACGATGGAGAGCGCAATCGCCCACCAGGGCGCACTTCTGCCGCCCAGGAAGTAATCCTTCAAATTGCGCTGGCTTTTTCGAAAATGCGCTCCGAACCAGGTGATCGCGATGAGGTAGACAGCGATCGTTGCCAGGTCGAGAACATGCATGAGAAAGCGGATGATAACACGTGCGAAGGCTCTTGGAATCGCGATTGCACTTCGCCGGGCATGACAAAAACCATCACAAAAACACTGATAGCGGTCTTGACATTAACAGCAGTGGCTTTCGCGGGATCTATTCCGGAAGGCACCGCCATTAGCGTGCGATTGAATCACACGATTTCGTCAGACAAGTCGAAACCCGGCGACACTTGGACCGGAACGGTTCACAAACGGGTTATCGTGGACGGCACAACCTTCGCCCGGCGCGGCGATCACGTTCAGGGGATCGTCGTAAATTCCGAAAGTTCGGGGCGGCTGGCCGGGAAAGCGGTGCTTGAACTTCAGCTTCAGTCCGTGGATGGAATTCCAGTGAGGACCGAGACCGTGAGCAGCGAAAGCAAAGGACACGAGGGGCGCAATACGAAAGCGATCGGGGGCGGCGCCGTGGCCGGAGCGATCATTGGCGCGTTGGCGGGCGGAGGCAGAGGGGCGGCGATCGGGGCAGGGGCAGGTGCGGCGGCCGGTACTGCAGGCGCGGCCGCAACGGGCAAGAAGGACGTCCGCTTCCCCGCCGAGACGATTCTCGATTTTATTGTGCGGTAGGCTGCTGCATGGTCATGCAGTGCAGCGTGCCGAGTCCGAGAACCAGATCTCCGCAATAGATGCCCACCACTTTGCGGGATGGAAAAAGCTTCGCAAGCGTGTTGAGCGCCACACGATCGTTGGGATCGTTAAACGTTGGGACCAACACGAGGCCGTTAGCGATATAGAAATTCGCGTAGCTGGCAGGCAGGCGTTGACCGTCGAAGTAAACAGGCGCGGGCATGGGAAGAGTAACCACGCGGAGACCGGTACGCTTGAGCAGTTTCAGATTCTCGCGCAGGGGCGCGTAATTCGCATCGGATGGATCGTCTTCTGCCGCGATCACCACTGTTTTCTCATCCACGAATCGCGCCAGATCGTCGATGTGGCCGTGCGTGTCGTCGCCCGCGATTCCCTGCTTCAACCAAATGGTCTGGCGAATCCCGAGATAATCGGCGAAGTAGCGCTCCAGATCCTCACGGCCGAGGCCCGGATTGCGGACCTGCACGGAATCGCTCAGCAGGCATTCCTCGGTAGTGAGCATCAAACCCGCGCCGTTCACGTCGATGCTGCCGCCTTCAAGAACGATGCCAGGTTCAAACGCGCGCGTGACCTTGAAATGCTTGGCAATCCGGCTCGGGATGCGGTTATCGTCGCGCCAATTGTCATACTTGGCCCAGCCGTTGAAGAGCCAATCCGTGATCGCGATCTCGCTTTTCTCACCGCGTACAAAAATCGGGCAATAATCGCGCGTCCAGCTTCGATTTGTGGGCCAATGGAAGAATTCGACCGCGCTCATATCCACGAGGCATTTGTCGAGAACGCGCCGGACGCTTTTCTCGAGCGCCGCGTCTTCCACAATAATGCGGACCTTCTCCACACGCGTGAGGTGCTTGATGATGCTGCCGTAAACCCACGGAATCGGAGCAAATTTGCCGGGCCAATCCGATCGCTCGTGCGGCCAAGCGAGCCAGGTAGCTTCGTGCGGCTCCCACTCGGCGGGCATCCGCCATGTCACTTTACTCACGATCAGTCCAGCCACCGTTTCAGAATCGGGGCGTAGGCATCGATGCGCCGATCACGTAAGAACGGCCAGCCTCGGCGAACCTCTTCCATGCGGTGTGGATCGCATTCCACGACAAGAATCTCTTCCTTGGAAGTGGATGCCTCGGCGATCACCTGCCCGAACGGATCGGCGACAAACGAAGAACCCCAGAATTCCAGGCCATGATCCGGAGGCCCTTCAAATCCGACGCGATTGACGGCCGCCACATAAATGCCATTCGCGATCGCATGCGCGCGTTGAATCGTTTTCCATGCGTCCAGCTGCGCCGCGCCGTATTGCGCCTTTTCAGACGGGTGCCAGCCGATCGCCGTCGGATAGAAAAGAATATTCGCGCCGGCGATGCTTGAAAGCCGCGCCGCTTCCGGATACCACTGATCCCAGCAAACCAGCACGCCAAGGCGTCCGAAGCGCGTATCGAAGTTCAAAAAGCCAAGATCGCCGGGTGTGAAATAGAATTTCTCGAAGTACAGCGGATCGTCTGGGATGTGCATCTTGCGATAGATGCCTTCAATTTCGCCGTCGGTCCCGATCACAGCCGCAGTGTTGTGATATAGTCCGGCGCTCCGCCGCTCGAACAGAGACGCAATGATCACGATGCCGAGTTCGCGCGCCAGGCGGCCTAGCGTTTCGGTGGTCGGCCCAGGAATCGACTCGGCCAAAGCGAATAGCTCGGCGTTTTCCTCGCGGCAAAAATACTGCGAGCGGAACAGCTCCTGCAGGCAGACAATCTGCGCACCGCGACCGGCCGCTTCTCGCGTCCGCCAAATGGCTTTCTCTAAGTTTTCGTTCGGGTCCAGCGCGCAGGCCATCTGCACCAGACCGACACGGAACTTTTCGTTCTCCATAACTTCATTGTCGATCTCGTTGGCCGCGATCGCAATAAAACCAGCATTAAAATGCGGTTACATGTACAACCCGCCGTTCACGTTCAATACGTGCCCGGTGATGTAGCTCGCTTCTTCGCTGGCGAGAAATCGCACGGCCGCGGCAACGTCCTCCGCCTGCCCGATGCGCTTCAGCGCGATATGGCCCACCATGTTGTCCTTCAGCTCCTGCGACAATTTCTGCGTCATGTCGGTCTCGATGAATCCGGGAGCCACCGCGTTCACCGTAATGTTGCGGCTGCCCATCTCCTGCGCCAGGGCCTTCGTCAAACCGATGAGCCCAGCTTTCGATGCGACGTAATTGGCTTGCCCGGGATTGCCCATTTCGCCAACCACCGAGGAGATATTGATGATGCGTCCCCAGCGCTCGCGCATCATGCCCTGCAGCACTTGCTGAGTGGCGAGAAACGATCCGGTGAGGTTTGTCGACAACACACTGTCCCAATCGTCCTTCTTCATCCGCAGTGCCAGGCCGTCCTTCGTAATCCCGGCGTTATTCACCAGGATCGCCACCGGGCCAAATTCCTTCGCTGTTTTAGCGAAGGCTTCGTGGATGGACTCGGCGCTGGTCATATCGATGGTCACGGCGAATGCTTCGCGGCCCTTCGATCGGATCTCGCTGGCCAGCTCTTCTAACTGGGCCATGTTGCGCGCCGCTAACGCCACTCGCGCGCCCGCTTCCGACAGCGCCAATGCACACGCCCGTCCAATGCCCCGGCTCGCACCGGTGATGAAAGCGGTTCGATTTGTCATGAGCTTGAATTTCCATCATAGTAGAACGTGAGCTTACTCAATGGCCTATAGCGATCTGCGCGATTTTATCGAAGCGCTCGAAAAGAAGAAAGAATTGAAGCGCATCTCGTTTGAGGTGGATCCCTATCTCGAGATCACCGAATTCGCCGATCGCTCGGTAAAGAATAACGGCCCCGCGCTGCTATTCGAAAAACCCAAGGGCAGCCGAGTTCCTGTGCTAATCAACAGCTTCGCCAGCATGCGCCGGATGGAGCTGGCGCTCGAAGTGGACTCGGTGGAATCGGTCGCCGAGCGCATCTACGAATTTCTCGAAATGCGAATGCCGGAGGGTCTGATCGGCAAACTCAAAATGCTGCCGAAGCTGGCGGAAGTGGGCGCGTTCTTCCCAAAGATGGTTTCCAGCGGACCGTGCAAAGATATTATTCGTCACGACAACATCTCACTGAACCATTTTCCGATCCTCCACTGCTGGCCGCAGGATGGCGGCCGTTTCATTACGCTTCCGATGGTCTTCTCGCGCAATCCCGACACCGGCAAGCGCAACTGCGGATGCTACCGGATGCAGGTGTACGACGAACGCACCACGGGCATGCACTGGCAGACCCATAAGCACGGCGCCGAGCATTATCGCCGCCTATTGAAAGAAGGTAAAACCGCGCGAATGGACGTCGCGGTGGCAATAGGCTCCGATCCGGCGACGATGTATTCCGCGATCCTACCGCTGCCTCCGGATCTGGATGAAATGATGATGGCGGGTTTCCTGCGCGGAAAGCCAGTTGAGATGGTGAAGTGCGAGATGTCGGATTTGGAGGTGCCGGCTAACGCCGAGATCATTCTGGAAGGCTACGTGGAGATCGGCGAAAATCGCGTCGAGGGTCCGTTCGGCGATCACACCGGCTTCTATTCGCTCGAAGACGAATATCCAGTGTTCCACATCACGTGCGTCACGCATCGCAAGCATCCGGTCTACGCGACGACCATTGTCGGGCCGCCGCCCATGGAAGATTTCTATATGGGCAAGGCGATCGAGCGTATTTTTCTTCCGCTAATGCGCCTGCAATTGCCCGAAATCCGCGACATCGCGATGCCGGCCGAGGGCGTGTTCCACAACCTGATCCTGGTTTCAATCCGCAAATCCTATCCGCTGCACGCGCGCAAAGTGATGCATGCGATCTGGGGCCTGGGCCAAGCCATGTTCAGCAAGTGCATCGTGGTGGTGGATGAGGACGTGGATGTACAAGACGTCCGTGAAGTGGCTTGGAAAGCGCTCAACAATATCGACCCGGAACGCGACATCCAATTTGTGTTGGGGCCGGTGGATTCGCTCGATCATTCCAGCCGCCTTCCCAATTACGGATCGAAAATGGGAATCGATGCCACGCGCAAATGGAAAGAGGAAGGGTTCGTGCGGCCGTGGCCCGACGTAATCCAAATGCCCAGCGAAGTGAAACAGCGAGTGAATCAGCTCTGGAAGAAGGCGGGCCTGGCCTAGCAGCGCGGAACCTGAAGACTTAAGGAGGGCTTATGATCTCGGAAAATCGCCTGGCATGGATGTTGGCCGGCGTCGCGCTACTCGCGTGGACGAACGGACCAGCCTCGGCACAATCGCTGAACTCAAAGGCTCCCACTCCGCTGGTGGCCGGAGAAAATCGCGGCACAGTGGACAACCAGGTTGGATCGCAATACTGGTCCTTCCAATACGTGGCCGGCAAAGCCAATATCTCTGTGCGCTTCACGTCTATGGGATTATTTGGAAATCCTACGCCCGCCACCATTGAAGTGGTTCTTCATAACCCCGACGGAAAGGTCTTCGGATCTCGTCCACTCACCTCAAACGGGCGCGTCGCCCAGACCGACTGGCCTGGGACTTTTGGTAGTCCCGGAACCACGGTCATTGAGATAAAACCCTCCGGCTCCAATCTGGTGCGTAGCGGAGGCGATTACGCTATTACGGTCTCGGGCGATGCGGTTAAGTTTTCCAAGGCACAGGCTGCCGGCCCCGAACAAATCGTCGGCACGTACTCGGTCATGGTCTGCCCGCCCGACTTCGATTGCCAGAGTAGTCTCGCCGCCCGCTTCCAAGCCGACGGGACCGTGATCACGACGGATGGCCACAAAGGAACCTGGACCGCCTTTGATCCGGCCTCGCGGATCTACACGGTGGTGATTGGCAAGGACCGGTGGAGTATGAAACTGGTCCCCGGCCGCGGCCTTTTCAATACCAGCGATCTCTCTGTGGTGGTGTTTCAGGCCGTGCGGCCGAACTGAAGCCCATCAGCACCAGTCTCTGGCCAGATCCTGCTACGATGAGGATAAGTGTCCTGGCATAGAGCAGGTGGGCTTAACTAAATGAAAATTTGTGTCTTAGGCGGTGATGGTTACTGTGGTTGGGCTACAGCGTTGTACTTGTCCGGAAAGGGCCATGCGGTTGCCGTTGTTGATAACTTCTTGCGGCGCCAATGGGACTTCGAATTAGGCGCCCAAAGCCTGACTCCCATCCAGCCCTTAAGCGACCGCCTGCGCGTCTGGCAGGAGCTCACCGGCAAAACCATCGAGCAGTTTGTCGGCGACGTAAACGACTACGAATTCCTGGCCGGTGTGATCGAGAATTTCCAGCCGGACGCCGTGGTCCACTTCGCTGAGCAGCGCTCGGCTCCCTATTCGATGATTGACCGCAAGCATGCGGTATTCACCCAGGTGAATAATGTCGTCGGAACGATGAACCTGCTTTTCGCGATCCAGGAACTGAAGCCCGAGTGCCATCTGGTAAAGCTCGGCACCATGGGTGAATACGGCACTCCGAACATCGACATCGAAGAGGGCTATATCCGGATCGAACACAATGGCCGGTCCGACGTGCTTCCCTTCCCGAAACAGCCTGGCTCGTTCTATCACCTCTCCAAGGTTCATGACAGCCACAACATGATGTTCGCCTGCAAGATCTGGGGCCTTCGCGCTACCGATCTAAATCAGGGCGTGGTGTATGGAACCGTCACCGACGAAGTTGTGATGGACGAAGTCCTGATTAACCGCTTCGACTACGATGACGTATTTGGAACCGTGCTGAACCGTTTCTGCATTCAGGCAGCCGCAGGGCACCCTCTCACCGTGTACGGAGAGGGCGGCCAGACCCGCGGATTCCTGGATATTCGCGATACCGTTCGCTGCATCGAGATCGCGTGCCTGAATCCGGCGCAACCGGGAGAGTGCCGGGTCTTCAATCAGTTCACCGAACAGTTTTCGGTACTGGAACTCGCGGAATTAGTTAAGTCTGCGGGCCGGAAGTTGGGGATGGACGTCGAGATTGATCATGTAGCGACGCCGCGGGTCGAATCCCAACAGCACTACTACAACGCCAAACACTCCAAGCTAATCGACCTCGGTCTTCAACCACACTTTCTTTCCGACTCGCTGCTCGATTCGCTGATGAACATCGCAGTTCGTTATCAGGACCGCATCGACACTTCGCTGTTTATGCCCCAGGTGCAGTGGCGAAATTCGCGGAACCAACGCACCCGGCGGTCGACCGTTAATGCAGCCGTCTCCGCATCTCAATCGACCTATTGATGGGAGGAAACTGCTGAATTGTGCGGCATAGCCGGCTTTACACACGGACGTCGTCCCGCGACGCCCGGCCGAATCCAAGACGCGGTGTTGAGCATCACACATCGCGGTCCGAATCAGCAAGGCGTCTTTGAATCGGAAGCCGTCTCGCTAGGCGCGGCGCGGCTGAAGATCATCGACATTCAGGGCGGAGACCAGCCCATCCTATCCGACGATGGCGATGCCGTGATCGCCTTCAATGGCGAGATTTACAATCATCTAGAATTGCGCCGCGAACTGGAAGAACGCGGTTATCGGTTCCACTCGCGCAGCGACACCGAAACTGTTTTGAATGCGTTCCTCGAGTGGGACACTGAGTGTTTCGCCCGCATACGCGGGATGTTCGCGGTTGCGCTGTGGCGCGAATCCGAACGGCGGCTGGTGCTGGCTCGCGATCGCATGGGAATCAAGCCGCTGTACATCGCGCGCCATGGCGACGATTTGTACTTCGGCTCGGAGCTCAAGGCGATCCTGGTTCATCCTGAGATCGAACGCTGGCTCAGCGTCGATGGCCTGGATTGCTATCTGTCGCTGAACTATGTGCCCGCGCCCTGGACGTTGATCGAAGGCGTGGAAAAACTGCTGCCCGGCCAATGGATGGAGTGGCGGCAGGGGGTGGGAAACAAGTGCAGCATCCGAACCGAGCGCTATTGGCGTTTGCCGGAAAATAGGGAACTGAGCTGGACTCCCGAGTCGGCCCAGGGCGAGCTGGATCGCCTGTTGAAGCAGTCCGTTCGAGAGCATCTGGAGAGCGACGTTCCGTTGAGCGTCTGGCTGAGCGGCGGCTTGGATTCATCCAGCCTGGTGCACTACGCATCGGAGGCATCGAGCGCACGTCTGAAAACATTTTCCATCACGTTTCGCGGCCGCAGCTTCGACGAAACCAGCTACGCGCGACAGGTAGCGGAGCAGTACGGAACCGAGCATACGGAACTCGATCTCAACCCCGAGGAAGATCTGCCCGGCGCGATTCAGGATCTCGCTTATTATTGCGATGAGCCGAACGCGGATTCGGGCGCGCTGCCGGTGTGGTTCCTTTCCCGGCTCACCAAGCGCACTGCTACAGTGGCGCTCAGCGGCGAAGGCGCCGACGAATTATTCGGCGGATACCTGATGCATCGCGCCAGCCTGCTCGCACGCACTGCCCGTAGATTGCCGCCGCCAGTGCTTCGAGCGATGCTGGCCGCCGCCCGGCGCTGGCCCGTGTCCAACGACAAAATTGGATTCGAATACAAGCTGAAGCGGTTCCTGGAGGGCTGCGCAATGCCCGCCGCGCGCGCGCATGTGCATTGGAGCGGGACTTTCGACGATCAAGAAAAACGCACGCTAGTTCAACAGACGCTTCCGGCGGCGCTCGATTCGGTTCTCGCAGAGCTGGCAGGCGAACACTTGCAGGACTTTCTGTCGTTCGATCAGCGATATTTTCTCCCGGACAATATCCTGACCAAAGTGGATCACACCAGCATGGCTCATGCTGTGGAAGTGCGGCCGCCGTTTCTCGATCATCGGATCGTAGAATTCGCGGCCTCGCTTCCCCCCAGCCTGAAGATCCAAGGCTCCCGGCAAAAGGTGGTCTTGAGAAACCTGATGCGCGGTAAGCTTTCTCCAGCGATTCTGAATCGAAGCAAAATCGGTTTTGACATTCCCACACACGACTGGTTTCGCGGGCCGCTCCGGCCACTGCTCGAAGAGTCTCTGGCATTCGCGTCCGCCGAACACAGCGAGTTCTTCGATCTATCGAGAATTCAAGCGCAAGCCCAAGCTCATCTCGACCGTCGCGCCAACCTCGGCTATCACCTGTGGGGATTGATGACACTCTTCTTTTGGATGAAAAAATGGGGAATCCAGACCAGGACGC
The DNA here is from genome assembly GCA_035486995.1 of Bryobacteraceae bacterium. Classification (GTDB taxonomy): domain Bacteria; phylum Acidobacteriota; class Terriglobia; order Bryobacterales; family Bryobacteraceae; genus Palsa-89. Next base: position 10,535 of record DATHMO010000309.1, on the reverse strand, counting down.
CAGCGGGGTCGGCGCGCCGAGCGATGGAAAGCGTTTTCACTACTACTGCCTGATCGTTTTGCTGGTTGCCGCCGCGGTCTACGCGGGCTGCATGATCTCCCCGCCATCGCTGATGGACGATGTGGACGCCGTGCAGGCGCAGATCGCGCGCAATATGCTCGTATCCGGCGACTATGTCACCGCGAGGTTGGACGGAATTCCTTACCTCGAAAAAGCGCCGCTCATCTACTGGTTGATCGCGGGTTCGTTCAAAGTTTTCGGAGCGACTGATTGGGCCGCCCGCATTCCCATGGTGCTTGCGGCGCTCGCGCTGGCGTGGCTGACCACCGCGTTTGGGCGATGGGCGTTCGGCATCCGGGCCGGATTCTACGCGGGCCTCTGCATTTCCACTTGCTTCGGGTTGTTTCTCTTCACGCGCATTCTTATCCCCGACGTGATGCTCACTGGGGCGATCGCGCTCTCCATGTGGGCGTTTCTGCGCGCGATCGATGAAGATGAACGCCGTCCCCGCTGGTGGGCGTTCGTCATGGCGGCGAGCCTTGGAACCAGCCTGTTGTTCAAAAGCTTGGTCGGCGTAGTTTTCCCGGTAGCCGCGGCGCTGATTTACCTCGTCATTACCCGGCAGCTATTTCACCGCAAGATCTGGAAGGCGCTCCATCCGCTGACGGGGCTGCTCGTGATCCTGCTCATCGCCGCTCCCTGGCACATCCTGGCTGCGCTGCGAAATCCCCCGTTTTTCGAATTCACCATGCGCAGCGCTCCTGGCGAATATCACGGATTCCTGTGGTTCTATTTCATCAACGAGCAGCTTTTGCGATTTCTCAACATGCGCTACCCGCGCGATTACGACACTGTTCCGCGCCTCTATTTTTGGGGATTCCATTTGCTGTGGCTCTTTCCATGGAGCGTCTACTTTCCCGCCATCACCCGGCTGAATTACAAACCGCTCGATCGCGCCGGGAGAACACGTCTGCTGGCTCTGTGCTGGGCCGGATTTATCTTGGTATTCTTCACCTTCTCGACAACGCAAGAATACTATTCGATGCCCTGCTATCCGGCGCTCGCGCTGCTCCTGGGATCGGCGATGGCCGCAGGAGGCAACTGGATCCGCTACGGCACGCGCGTTTTGTGCGGTGTATTGATCCTCGCGGCAGGCGCAGTGCTCACGTTGTATTTCCTTGCTTGGAATCTCGCGACACCCGGCGATATTTCCGCTGCGCTGAGTCCACACCCCGGCGCATACAAGCTTTCGCTCGGCCACATGGAAGACCTCACCATCGCCTCGTTCGCCTATTTGCGGCTCCCGCTCATGCTCGCCGCGATCGCGTTCCTTATCGGAGCAGCCGGAACACTCCGCGCTACGGGCCAGCGCGCCTTCCTTGCGATTTCCCTGATGGCGATCCTGTTTTTTCAGGCCGCCCGCATCGCGATGGCGGCGTTTGATCCGTATCTATCCTCGCGACCACTGGCTGTAGCTTTGCTCCGATCGCCGGCGGGAAAACTTATCGTCGACCATCATTACTACACTTTCTCATCGATTTTCTTTTACACCAATCGCGATGCGCTGCTCCTGAACGGGCGGTTTAATAACCTGGTGTATGGCTCCTATGCGCCCGGCGCACCGAACGTGTTCATCGACGACGGACAATGGAAAAGCATGTGGCTGCAGCCGGACCGCTGCTATCTTGTGATCACCGAGACGGCGGTTGATCGTCTGAAAACACTGGTCGCACCACAAATGCTCACCGTGGTGGCCGAGAGCGGCGGCAAGCTGTTGCTGACGAACCAGCCACTCCTGAAGTAGCCTGGAATCATGCCGCGTCCGACAGATGTGTTTCTTGCGATCGCGGCCATACCTTTCATTTACTATTTGATCGTCATCTACAGTTCGTGGCGATATTTTCGAAGCTCCGTGAGCGCTATCGATGCCTCGTTCACTCCACCCATCAGCATCCTGAAACCGATTCGCGGCCTCGATCCGGATGCCGCCGAAAACCTCGCCAGTTTCTGCCGTCTGGATTATCCCGAATACGAAATTGTCTTCTGCGTCGACCCGGACGACGAGGCGGTTCTCTCGGTTCTCGCGAAACTCACCGTCGATTTTCCTCACTGCCGCATCCGTGTTCTGCACGGTTCGGGACGCGTCGCCACCAACGACAAAGTCGCTAAACTCGCGCGACTGGTGAACGACGCCGCTCACGAAATCGTCGTCATCAGCGATAGCGACGTTCGCGTGCGTCCCGATTATCTCCGTCGCATCACTGCTCCGCTGCGCGATCCGAAAGTCGGCGCCGTCACCTGCTTCTACGTCCCAACGGAACACGCTACTTTCACTGATCACCTGCAGAGCGTCGGAATGATGTCCGATTTCTACGCCGGCATCCTGGTCGCATGGCAATTGGACGGAGTGAAGTTCGCGCTCGGCCCCACCATCGCCACCACGCGCGCGCGGCTCGCCGGATTTGGCGGATATCCGGAGCTTGAAAACCGGCCCGCTGACGACTTGCTGGTCGGCCGTCTCATTGCGGATCAGGGCTACGAAGTGTTGCTGCTCAACTACACCATCGCGACCGTTTGCGATTATGCATCGCTCCCCGATCTGCTCCACAAGCGCCTGCGTTGGATCGTGGTGATGCGTCATATGCGCCCGTGGGGACACCTCGGCTTGCTGCTGACGCAAGGCCTGCCGTGGTCGCTTGCCGCGGTTGCGGTGCATCGGTCTGCCGCGGTCGCGCTAGGATATCTGGGCGGCTATTTCGTATTGCGCGTCGCGATGACCGGGATCATCGGAATCCACGGCCTGCACCAGCGCGGGTTGTGGAAACAAATGCCGCTGATTCCGGTTTGGGACGCCGTGGCGTTTGCCATTTGGCTCACCAGCTTCGGCCGCAATAGCATCCGCTGGCGCGGCGCCGACTATCACATCCGCGATGGTCAACTGGTTCCGGTTGCCTCGCCCCGCTCCGGCGATTGAGCCAACCGCGCTCTACTTATCGGCGTCCGGATTGGCCCCCAGAAACAACTTGCGGCCATCCCCCAACGTCACATCTCTGCCGTTGGCTTTGTTCTCGCCATCCTTGGCCAGATAGCCGTCAACGTTGATCTCCGTGCCCACCGGCAGCGAGTCCTTATTGAGCCCGCGACGGAACAACGTGTTCGGGCTACCGCATTCGATCGACCAGTTCACCACTTTACCGTCGTCGCCCTTCACGTCCATGTGAATCCAGGAGTGAGGATTGATCCACTCCATCTTTGTGACCACTCCATGCAACTTGACAGGCTTGTTTTCGTCGAATTCCGCGGCGAATGAGTGGTGCGCCCACCCCGGCGCCGCCGACCACAACAGCCCAAGGCAAGCGATCGCAAAAACCGTTCTTTTCATTTCGATCATTTCTTTCCCGCCGCCTGCTCAGCGGCCTTCTTCTCGTCAGCCTTCGCGGCAGCGATGATGTCCTTCATCCCGATATTTCCCTCGTGACAGGCGTATTCGTACACCGGCCCTTCGGTCTTCGTCATAGGGATCTCGCCGCTCCAAGGCTTAGTGAAAGCCGTGGGATCGTCCACCGTGAATTGGTATAGCAATGTGTCGGGACCCGTGCGCGTGAACCGCTCGATCAGGTGCAAGTTCTCGTCGCCTCCCCGGACTCTGGTCTCGCCTTTGAAATTGGTGCTGTCCACCACCAGCGTCTCGCCTTCCCAATGGCCTCTCGGATCGCCGATCCATTCGCGAACGCTAGGAGGTAAGTGGGGGCTTCCGTCCGTCGGGATGCGGCGAACATCGTGGACCATCTCGGTGTCAATCGCCACCATACCGGGGCCCTGGACGATCTGATAATCGTTGTTGTAAGCGCTCGGCATCATCGGCACCACGGTTCCGAAGGAGATGCAGCGCGTCATCAAATCCAGTTCCTCAGGCTTGTCGGATGGACTGAGCTGGCCGCTGTTTGCGATGGCGCATCCAGGCTGCTTGCAGCGAATCTTTATCGCCTCGGCCTGCTCCTGCAGCTGCGCCAGGCGGTGCGCCGTCAGCGGAGGGATTCTGCCATCCGGCGGATCCACGATAATCGAGGTCCGCATATTGCTCAGCAGCTTTGTCCCCGAGTCCCACCAAAAATCGTTATAAGCGTAGAGCACGTCTCGAACGCCTCCCCCGCGCTGGTCCTTATTATTTCGCTCACGCGCGGCCTGCGTGTACGCTTTGGCTTCTTCCGGGGTAAAGAACGCCTTGTCTCCCAGATCCTTGGGGCGCTCCATCGGCGTGATAGTCTTGTTGGTCCAGATCCCTTCGAAGCTGGGATGGCCATCCGATGTGCGCGGCGCGGTCCAGTTCTGGCCGAAAGCCGGGAGCAATCCTAGCAACACGATTCCGAGAAAACGCACCATCATTTCGAACCCTCCCGCTGTCCAGCGTTACCGTACAGAACATCCTCCGAAAAGGGGATGCACTTGAACTCCATCAACTGCGCGTTCTTTTCAATATGCCGATAAAGGGGCATGCTGATCTTCCAGGGTCTCGAGAACACTTTCGAATCCTCGATGGTGGCTTCGTACATCAGGATGTTCGCGTCCACCGGCGTGTAGCGCTCCACCACGTGCAGCGCATCGCTGTGGAAATCCCCTGCCCTGTCGAACCACGTCTGATCATTTTGGCTCGTGACATCGATTACCAGCGTATCTCCATCCCAGTGTCCGATCGACCATCCCATCCAACTGTCGGCCGGGGCCGGTCCCGGGTTTTTCATCGGGACCAGCCGAACCGCGTCGGCGAACTCATAAGAGATCATGATGGTCTCCAATCCCTGGACGATTTGAAACGGATAGGGCATGTAAGTGGCGCGCGGCACGCCAGGCATGTAGCATTTGATCTCGGGGTCCGCACTCCACCGGTCTTTATGATTCTGTTTTCGCTGCGCAGCGGCGGCCGGCAGGTAAGGAATCTCGCCGCCTTCAACTACACCCGGTCCTGGGGCCACCGCGCCGATCGCGCCCACGTGGGAATCCGGCCCTGGCTCTGCCCCGTGCGCTTGAAGATCCCAATTCGCGGTGTTTAAGGCCTGCCAGATGCCGCTTAAATCGGGCGTGCCACCCGGCGTGCGGGATATCTTGGAAGTTGGGACCTGCCCCGCCGCGAACATCGCGCAACTTAGCCCCAGCAGCGCGGCCTCAAATACGTGCTTTGTCAAGCGACCCTCCAACACGTAGCCTATTGAGAACCGCCCCAACTGTCAAGTAAGTGACGTTCAATATCAGCGCAACGCGGCCGGCGCGCGGCTACAGCAGCTTGTGAATGGCGGCTTCGAGTGCGGCCATATCGGTCTCGCCGATAAACGATCGCGCTTTGTGGCCGGACTTGTCATAGAGGAACAGCGCGGGTAGAGCGCCGCTCCATTTAGGATCGATGGCGTTGATGAAATGATCGTCGCTGGCGGCCTGCCGCAAATAGGCCGGGCCTTGCACGCCGAATTTCTGGATGAATTTTTCGGCGGCGGCTTTTTGTTCGGGCTCGTCGGCCGAAATGGTGATCACTTCCACGCCTTGGGATCGCAGCTTCGCCTCCAATTTGACGAGCAGCGGTAGCTCGACACGGCACGGCGCGCACCAGGTGGCCCAGAAATCGTAGACCACGACCTTGCCCTTGTGAGAGGCGACGAGTTTTTGGAAACCAGCTTCGTCCACCGGAATGAGCGGACCTGTGGCGAACAGCGGAAAGCAGGCGAGGAATGCGATGGCGCGTTTCATCATTAGGAAGCCTTGTGGACGCGTTTGATGGTGCAGCCGAACGCCTTGGTTTCGACGGCCGGGACCGGTTTGCCAGCGAGTACCGCATCCAACGCCACACGCAGCCGCTGGGTGTGGACGCGCGCCGCGTTCATGTCGTCATCAATGGAACCGTGATAGCGGAGAATGCCCGCCCCATCGATCACGTAGCTTTCAGGAGTCACTTGCGCGTCGAAGCGGTCGGCAACGACGTTGTCGGGGTCCTTATACACCGGGAACGTAAAACCGACACGCTTGGCATGCTCGCGGACCTCGCCGGCGGCCTCCGATCGATTCGCGTTCACGAAGACGAACTTCACGTTTTTCGACGTGTAGTCCTTGTAAAGATCGATCATCCGCTGGTTGTACGAATTCGACACCGGGCATTGGGTGGCGATGAACGTGACGACGGTGACGGGGCCTTTGAGCGACGAGAGAGACACGGTCTTGCCGTCGAGATCGCGCACCTGAAAATCGGTGACCTGAGCGCCGACTTTATACTCCTGGGCGCAAAGCAGGCCCGCTGAGAGAGCCAGAAAAATGGAAAGGGCTTTGGTCATCTGTTTCTCCTCACTTGTTCGACATTACTTGGGCAACTTGAGATGAATGACGGCGGTCTTCTTGGTGTTGAAGACGCTCAGCGTTTTCCAGGAAGTGGTTGCGCCGTCGCGCTGGGCCTTCACCTGGTATTCGACATCCGTGCCAAGACCCGCAAAATGGTAATGGCCGTCAGCGGAGGTGATGAAGGAACGGATCTGCAGAGTTTTGGTGTTCTTCAACTGCACCACGGCGTTGCCAGCGGGCTTTCCGGCGGCGTCGGTGACAACGCCCTCCATGGTACGGGTGGTGATGTCCTGGCTCTTTTGTTGCGCGAAAAGAGCAAAAGAGATCAGGAAAATTGCGAGGCAAGCGGCGCGCGCGGGCATGGTCACTACTATTTCGACTCGCGGTCCAATTGGAAAGTTACCTCGACCCGCTCCTGGCCTTCGACGGTAACGGATTTGCGCAAGCTTTGGTAGCCTTTAGCGGCGACCACGACCGTGTAATGCGCCGGGCCGGGCGGCACGCGGAAGATGAATTCGCCGCGCTCGTCGGAGACGGCTTGCTGCTTATCCGATTTCGAGGTGCTCGCACCGGCGGGAGGCTCCCCGATCAAAGTAACATCGGCATCGGGCAGCGCGTAACCGCTCTCCTGAAACACGCTGCCACTTACGACGGCGTACACATCGAGCGCTGGTTTCTTTTTGGCGGCTGCCGCACCGGGAAGAAGCGCGGCTAAAACCAGCAACAGGCTAGTGCCAATCCTCTTCCGGCTCTTCTTCTTCGTCCTCATCTTCGTCTTCGTCCTCGTCGTAATCGAAGTCCTCGTCCTCTTCTTCTTCCTCCTCATCGTCTTCGTCTTCTTGGGTTTCGAGTTCCAAGGGACTCAAGCCGGTCACACTGAGATCGGCGCCACACTCATCGCAGGTCAGGGTGTCACCTTCATCCAATTCTTCTTCGTCCACGTCGATTACGGCGTCGCAATTTGGACAGTTGACCATCTACATTTCCCTCCAGGGGTACCAATTACCTTATACAGGAATTGGTGATCGAGGCGCATCCTAGACACAGTTTTACCATGCAAGGCGGCGGGGAGTGGATGGTTGCGGAGAATTTTTGTTAAGAGCTTAGCGGATGTCGAGCCTGGCTTCGATGCGCGTGACGCGGTTGTCGAGATTGCTCACGCGGATCTCAGCGGAGCTGAATCGTGCATCCATGCTACTGAAGCGGGCGTTGACGGAGTTGTAAGGAACGGCGTTCATCAGAATCCCGATCAGCACGGCGAATGCCGGGATGCCGATCGTGAGATAAAGTTCAACGTTACTCATCGATGTTCCTCTGTACTGCGGCCCGAAGCTTAACTCATCTTCTTCTGCTGGATGGTCCGCATCTCGTCGATTATGCGTTCGAAGATGCGCTTGAGCGCGTCGGCGGTCAACGGGCCGGGATTATGAGTGGTGACGTTTTCGAACACCTGATCTTCGCGCTTGGGTTCGTAGACCGGTAGCGAGAACTCGCGTTTGATGCGCCCGATTTCGTGGACGATTTCGGTGCGTTCGTTGAGCAGCTCGACAATCTTCACGTCGACCGCGTCGATCTGGCGCCGGCAATCCACGAGCTTGTCGATGCTCTTCGGGCTCATTTGCTCTTCGATAGTAAACCACTGGCGAGCGTTCTAGCTAGGGCCTCAACTTCCTGTGCGAGCTGCGGGCCGGCCGCGTTTTCTTCGATCACGCGTTCAAAGGCGCTGCCGACGACTACCCCATCGGCGACGGCGCCGATCGCGCGCACCTGTTCGGCGGTCGAGATTCCGAATCCGACGGCTAGTGGAAGTTTGGTGACCGCCCGCATGGCTGCGACCAACGGCTCTACGCTGTCCGATACGTTAGCTCGTTCGCCCGTCACCCCGGTGCGCGAAACCAAATAGACGAACCCAGTGGAATATTTGGCAACGAGTTGGAGCCTACGCGTGCTGCTGGTTGGCGCGGCAAGGAAGACCGTGTCGAGACCCGCTTTGCGCATGACGTAAATGTAGGGCTCGGCTTCCTCGACGCTTAGGTCGGTGAGCAGACAGCCGTCAATTCCGCTTGCGACGGCGTCGCGCGCCAGCGGTTCCAGGCCATAACAAAGCACCGGGTTCATATAGGTGAAGAGGAGCAGTGGGATTTCGGATCGCTTGCGGATTTGCGCAGCGATCTTGAGCACCGTGGTCAGCTTGGTCCCGGCTTTCAGGGCGCGCTCGCTGCCGCGCTGGATTACGGGGCCATCGGCGATGGGGTCGGAGAAAGGAACGCCAAGCTCGATGAGGTCGGCTCCGCCGCGTTCGAGAGCGGCCACGATGTCCGGGGTCGCGGAGGGCGATGGGTCGCCGGCGGTGATATATGCGATGAGGGCGGGACGATGTTCGGCGTGGAGCCGCTCAAATAGGCGGCTAATTCGGGTCATCTAATTCTTTCAGATTTTCGCGATAGATGTCGGTGTCTTTATCGCCGCGTCCCGACAGATTGATGACGAACATCTCGCCCTTGGCGGCGGGTGCGCGACGCAACGCTTCCGCCACGGCATGCGCGGATTCAAGCGCGGGAATGATGCCTTCGGTACGAGCCAAGATGCGCGCGGCGTCCAGCGCCTCTTGATCCGTGACGGAACAATACTCGGCGCGCTTGTTGTCGTGCAGCCAGGAGTGCTCGGGGCCGACCAGTGCGTAGTCCAGGCCGGCTGAAACCGAATGCGTCAGCGCGACTTGGCCATCGGCGTCTTGCAGAAGATAGCTGTGTGCGCCGTGCAATACGCCGGGCGATCCTCCGGAAAAACGCGCGGCGTGAGTACCTAATTCAGAGCCGGTGCCGCCCGCCTCCACGCCGATCAGCCGCACGCCATCATCGCCAAGGAACGCGTGAAACATCCCGATGGCGTTGCTGCCTCCGCCCACGCAGGCCAAGATCGAATCCGGCAAGCGCCGCTCGCGCTCCAGGATCTGGCGGCGTGTTTCGTCGCCGATCACGCTGTGAAAATCGCGAACCATCATCGGGTACGGGTGCGCGCCCAGTGCCGAACCGAGCAGGTAATGCGTGGAATGGACGTTGGTCACCCAATCGCGCATGGCCTCGCTGATAGCGTCCTTGAGCGTGCGGCTCCCGCCGGTGACGCTGACCACTTTCGCGCCCAGTAATCGCATGCGAAAAACGTTCAGGCGCTGCCGGCGCATGTCCTCTTCGCCCATGTAGACGATGCATTCGAGCCCGAAGAGTGCGCAAACAGTGGCAGTGGCGACGCCGTGCTGGCCTGCTCCGGTTTCGGCGATGATACGCTTCTTGCCCATCCGTCGGGCGAGCAGGGCTTGTCCCAGGCAGTTATTGATTTTGTGCGCGCCGGTGTGGAGCAGATCTTCGCGTTTGATGTAAATCTTTGCGCCGCCATAGGCTTCGCTCAGGCGCTCGGCATGATAGAGCGGAGTGGGACGGCCGGCGTAGTTGGCCAACAGATCTTTTAGCTCGGCTTGAAACTCGGGATCGTGGCGCGCTTCGAGATAGGCTTGCTCGAGTTGTTCGAGCGGCGCCATCAAGACTTCGGGAACGTAGCGTCCTCCGTAGGGGCCGAAGTGGCCGCCGGAGTCGGGCTGAGGCGTCATCATGATTCGAGAGCCGCCAGAATGAATTTGCGCATTTTGTAGTGATCCTTTAGGCCTGGGGATTTTTCGATGCGCGAGCAGGCATCGACGCCCCAGGGCTGGGCTTGCTCGATGGCGAGTTGCACGTTGTCACCATCCAAGCCGCCGGCGATGATGATCTTCTGTTCCAGATGCGGCGCCTGTGTCCAGTCCCAGGTCTTGCCGGAGCCACCGAACACGCCGCCGACTGGAGAGTCAATCAACACGGCCTCCACGTCGCCAAGAAGCGCAAGCGCAACCGGATCCACAGGCGACATCGCCCTCCAGATCCGAACGCCTCGGGCGTCCGAGCTTCCGTGAAGCTGGGCGACATCGAGCCCGGCGTCGAGTACGATCTTCGCGATCGTCTCCGGCGTTTCATTGACGAACACGCCAACCTTCCAGACGTCGGCTGGGATTTTTTCGCCGATCATGGCCGCGCCCGTGTGTGAAATGTAGCGCGGGCTGTCGCGATAGAAATTGAAGCCGATGGCTGAGGCTCCGGCGTCGACGGCGGCCAGAGCATCTTCACGATTGGTGATGCCGCAGATTTTCACCATCATGTGAGCAGTTCTCGCAATGCAGCGGC
>DATHMO010000308.1:0-5373 GCA_035486995.1 Bryobacteraceae bacterium | reverse complement strand
ATTTCGTTCCTTTCTTTCCAGCCGGTATCCTTCACGGGCCGCGATGAAGAGGTGACTCCGGAGCGCCGTGAAGCCCAGCGCTACACGCTTTCCCATCTGGCTCATGACGTCAAGAATCAAGTTGGCATGGGCGAGCCGGTGCGCGACTGGTTCCCGATTTCGTTCATGAGCACCTTCTCCGATTTCGCCGACCTGGTACACGGGCAGTCGGCCGACTGGGGACAACTAAGCTGCGGCTGCCATCCCAACTGCGGCATCGGCATGGCGGTGATGTGCGACAAGGAAACGAAGGAGGCGGTGCCGGTTACCGCGTTCCTGAACGCCGATCGACTGGCGAAGGACATCGCGCGGATCAACGATGCGGCCCGGAGCAGCCGGTGGGCCAACATCACCGGAGTCAGCCTGGCGCTGCTGCGCAACTACAATCCGTTCAAATCGCCCACGCATTTCAAACTGACCGACCTCATCGCCAAGTTCGACAAGTGCTTCGGCATGACGCCCAAGGCGCAAAAGGGCGGGTACGGCAAGGTGACGGGCGACCGCACCATGGAAGACATCACGAAACGCCGTAACGACCGTTGGAATTTCCTGTTCGTGGCCGGCATGTGGTTCCAGGATCTTTTCAATTACGATTTCAGGCGTACCGAGCAGTGCATCATCCCCTACGCGACGCAGGAGGGCGAGATTTCGTTCTGCGCCTACAACACCGGCGTCGGTTGGCGGAACATCATCGAAAAGATGCACATGACGGCGACGCTCACCAAGTGGTACGAAGAGCATGGGCGGCATGAGATCATCGCCGGCGGCAAGAGTTTGAACCTGGCGAGCAAGGATCACTCGCTGGTGTTGCGCGCCGAAGACGTGAATCATGCTAAGCAGCACGATCTCGACGATCTCGGCATCGCCAAGACCGCGCGCGAAGAGAAGAAGCGCGCCCGGGACGAAAAACAGAAGCAGGCCGAAAACGAGCGTATGGCCAAGCTGTATCGCGAGCAAATCCTGAAGGAAAAGCCCGCACCGGCCGACCTGGTAACGATGATCGCACCCGCGACACCGAAGGCCGCCGCAGAGGATAAAGAAGAAGCGGTGGGTTCGTTCGGCGATTAATCAGCTAGCCAAATATCAGAGGAGAAGGCCGCTCCGGGCAGTTGGGGCGGCCTTTTTATTTGACGAAGAAGCGAACGTCCTTCATGGGGAAATGCTTTCGATTCTGGGTCCACAAGTCAAGATGATGAATTGACGCAGTGGCGGCGATCAGCGCATCTCCCAATTCGATTGCGTGACTTGCATGAAAGGCGCGGAGATAGTCTCCGGCACGCGTCCCGATTTCTGTCTCGATTGGGACACTCATCATCGAAGAAAACACTCGCTCGGTGGGTTCCCGTTCCCGGTCGCGCATACCATGGCGAATTTCCGCAAGCGTGACCGGCGAATAGAAGAGGGCTTCGTTCGCGTTTACTGTGCTGGCCCACAATCGAGCGACTTCCGGGTTATGTCCCCGAAGCACTTCGATCAGAATATCGGAATCCACCAGGACTCCGCTCATTGAGAGATTCGCTGAAGCCTCGTGCCTTTTCTCAGGCTTCGCACGTAGGTCTGGGTATCGGGAAGATCCGTCCGGTCCTTCCAGATTCCGGCCGCGGAAAGCAGAGCCTCTTTACGTCCGGTGGCGTCGCCGAGATACTTCTCGCGGAGAGCCCTGCGGACGAGTTCGGAGACGGTGCTCTTGGACTGCCGGGCCCGAACGTGCAGCGCCTTCCAAAGGTCGTCCTCAAGATATAACTGCGTGCGTCGCACGGTGTATAGTATACACCATCGCAATGGATCCAAGTTATATAATGATCGTGTGCGCAATCGGCTCGCCATTCTTGAATCCGTGCATCGGCCAGCGCCGTATCCATCGAGCGATTCTGGTTGGAGCGTTGCTCGCAGCCGTCGCGCGGCTTTGGGCACAAACCGGTCGCGTCCGGATTCGAGTCACGGACACTACCGGTGCCGTTGTCCCCATGGCACAGGTTTCCCTATTGGGGGCCGACAATCAGCCAATGCGTACGCTCTCGAGCAACGATGCGGGCGAGACCGCCTGGCAGGATCTTCCCCTGGGCGATTCCCGTTTCCAGGTGAGTATGCGGGGCTTTAATAGCCAGCGGTTGACCGTAACGGTTCGGGACTCCAACGAGAATACCGTTGAAGCGAAGCTTGAGGTTGTTTCCCTCCCAGGGATACTCAGGGCAAAACGCAAGTGGTGGCAGATCTTCCGCTAGCGTCGAGAACGCCCCCCAACAGTCCTACGGAAAATTGCTCCAAACCGTAAAGCCTCTCGGGTGAATTGCCGAGTTATACCTAGGATGGATCGGCGCAAGGAACCTCGCTTCCAAGTCTACGCCCAGGCGAAAATCTCGCCTGTCGAGGAACCGGACCTGGAATCCGATGGCCAAGTCATTGACATCTCAGGGCTGGGGATGCGCCTGGTGGCCGACCTGGAATTCCGCGAGGACGATATTATCGTCGTCGAGACCGAACAGCACCTGATCCTGGCCGACGTGCGCAACTGCATGGCGCGCGGGGCTCGGTTCGGGGTTGGAGCCGAAAGGATCCATTCCTCCTCGAAGGTTTCGATCCCGGAATCAGCCTCGAAAGCCGAACGAAATCAGGCGTTGGTGGACGCCTATCATCGCCGTCTGCGCGATGAACTGCCAAACCCTATGCGCCAGTCGGCCGAAACCGTCGCTGCGCCGCCCGAGCCTCGCACTATTCCATTCCCGCTCGAAACGCCGGTGACTCAGCCGCAAGCCGCCGCGATGCCGGTCGAACACGCGTCACACTCGGCGATACCGACGGTCATATCGACGCTCGCGCCTACGCTCACACCGGCGAAGCCGCCGGCAGTCCAGCTCCAGATGCTCGGGTATTTTCCTTTTACCGCTAAACCGGCGAAGGTAGTGAGCAAGATGAAGCCGATCCACTCTGAAATAGTGCAACTGGAAACAGCGCCGCCGCCTGCCGATACTCCCCTGCCGATCGAGTCGACCGATTCCATTCGAGAGGCCTTCCGGGTCCATGAGCCCACGCGCTCACGGCGCAAGCCCATGCTAGTTGCGGCTCTGTGTACCGCGGCCGCCTTGGCGGTGATCCTGTTCGGACCTTCTGCAAAACGCGTTCTGTTCCCGGCCCCCGCCGCAGCCAAGAGCGATGTTCGCGTAATCTCGACGCCAGCGCCACCCGCGGCGCCGGCCCCGGCACCGAAACCTGCGCCCGTGGTTGCTCCCGCTCCGAAGCCCGCCGAGTCACATGTATTAATCGCGGCCAACGATTCCAGTTGGGTCACGGCATGCTCAGCCGGCAAAGTTGTCTTCACCAAGATGTTCGTCGGCGGAACCAAGGAGGATGTCGCGTTTACCGATCGCGCCATCGTGCGCCTGGGCAACGCCGGCCCGGTGGAAATTCAATTGAACGGCAAGCCCATCGGCCCCCTCGGCCGCCCCGGACAGCTTCGAGCGATCGAGCTTACGCCGGGGGCGTGGCGTTTTCTACCGTTGCGCGAGCCGGATGGCTGCACCCAGTAGTCGCGAGCAGTGCCGCGCTACAATCCCAACGCGTCCAGCTTCGGCTTTTCGTACGTGTCGTCCTCGCCCGGATACCGCAGCATCGAATCATAGCGCCCCGTCGCTTTGGCCAGCGCCCACACCAGACTCTCGCCCGCCGGCACGGTGTCCGGCTGCATCCGGAAGACTTCGTCTTCGAACGCGCGCTCGGCATCCACAAACTGCCAGCCACGCATGCGGAACATGTCCATCGCGTCGCCCAGGAAATACGAATTCAGCAGGTTGTAGTGCACCAGGATGGTGTGCGGAATCGCACGCCCCAGCACCTCCCGCGCCAGCCGATCATAGTAGTTCGCGCGATCCCAAAGGTGCGCCAGGTACGGCTCGCGAAATCGATTGACGTCGAATTTGGGCCGCTCATCCATGCATTTCCGCAAGCGCTGGTCGTAATACCAATCCGATGCATCGATGGTCACCGCGCCGTTCCGGTAGCCATGCTCTTTCAAGAACGCGCGCATCCAATCGCGGCGCTCGCGCGTGCCGCCTTCTTTCAGCATCGGAAAACGGAAGTAAGGACGAAACGCGGGAAACTGGCGCACGAAGGCGTCGCAGCGCAGTATATCCTCGCCAAACTGCTCCTCGGGAACCTTGTCGACCCAGCGATGCGACCAGGTGTGATTCCCGATCATATGCCCGCGCCTGCTCCACTCCCGCACGATCGGCCGTCCCACCGGCGTATCGCCGTGCTCGCCGATCACGAATAGCGCGGCCCGTACCTTGTTCCGATCGAACGTCTGGAGCAACCGCCGATTTACCTCCGGCCGCATGGCCCCGGGAATCGCGTGCCAGTTCAAATCGTCCATCGTGATCGCGATGCTTGGCTTTTCCCCGGTGGTCCCAAGCGCGACAACCGAGCCCGCTAACGCAGCCAAAACCTGCCGACGCGATGCGTCCATCAGACACATCATGGCATGCTTGAAGAGATGGGTGTCCTATTGAGCGGCTCCGCTCTGAGCAAGTCGTTTGGCGTGCGGCCGCTGTTTGAAGATCTTTCGTTTAGCCTCTCCGACGGCGATCGCACCGGCCTCATCGGCCCCAATGGCAGCGGCAAAACCACCCTGCTCGAAATTCTGGCCGGCAGGGAGGCGCCCGATTCCGGGACTCGCGCGCTGCGCAAGCAAACCCGCCTGGCTTACGTCCCGCAAGATTCTGTGTTTGCCGCGGGCGACACCGTCGTTTCCGTGCTGACCGCCGCTCTCGCAGGCCTGCCGTTAGATGACGAGGAAAAATCCGCGCGCATCGAGCTTATGCTGGGCCGCGCCGAGTTCGCCGATCGCAGCATCCCCGCAGCCTCTCTCTCGGGCGGATGGAAGAAGCGGCTCTCCATCGCTGCAGCCTTGATCGCTTCGCCCGATGTGCTGCTGCTCGATGAACCCACCAATCACCTGGACCTCGAAGGCATCCTCTGGCTAGAGTCAGCGATCGAGACCGCCGGCGCCTGCCTTGTGGTCACGCACGATCGCTATTTTCTCGAACGAGTCGCGACGAATATGCTGGAAGTGAATCGAGCTTATCCCGGCGGCGCGTTCCAGACCAAGGGAAATTACAGCGAATTTCTCGAACGCCGCGAGGATTTTCTCGAAGCCCAAAAGAAACAGACGGACGCTCTTGCTACGAAGGTTCGCCGCGAGATCGAGTGGCTGCGCCGCGGTCCGAAAGCCCGCACCGGCAAATCGCGCGCGCGAATCGATTCAGCAGGCCGGCTTATTGAAGAATTTTCGGCTGCGACGCAGCGCGCCCGTACGGGCACGGCTAAGATCGATTTCAC
>DATHMO010000307.1:0-26798 GCA_035486995.1 Bryobacteraceae bacterium | reverse complement strand
ACTTGGGAAAATCTTGTGGCTTGCTGCCACCCCTGCAACAATCGCAAGGGCAGCCGAACGCCAGAAGAAGCCGGCATGAAGCTGGCGCGCGCGCCGCGGCCCTTCAGCCTGCACACCAGCCGTCATTTGATGCGTCTGCTCGCCAAGAGCGACGATCAATGGCGGAAGTACCTGTTCTATTGAGTGGGGAAGTCCCCCTGGACCGCAGCCGACGCCCTCGCCGGCTCCAAGGGATTACTGCGCCGGCGGCGCTTGCGGCGGTCCCTTCGGCTTTTCCTTGGGCGGCGTAATCGCCTTCACCGGACTGATGATCACGTGCGCGTTGCGGCCTTCCAGCCGAGGTTGGCCTTCCACCTGTCCGTGCACCGCAAGATCCTGAGCGAAGCGGATCAGCAGCTTCTTCCCCAGGTCCACATGCGCGATCTCGCGTCCGCGAAATTGCACCACGGCCTTCACCCGATTGCCCTCGCTCAAGAACCGGATCGCGTGATTCTTCTTGAACTCGTAATCGTGATCGTCGGTGTTCGGGCGAAACTTCAGCTCCTTCACCTGGATCACGTGCTGTTTCTTCTTGGCCTCGTGCTGCTTCTTTTTGTTTTCGTACTGCCACTGGCCGTAGTCCATGGCCTTGGCAACCGGAGGCTCGGCGGTAGGCGCGATCAGGATCAAATCCAGACCCATATCTTGTGCTTTGCGCACCGCGGCCAGCGTGGGCATGATCTCGACAGATCCGTCCGGAAACACCGCGCGCACTTCACGGACGCGGATGGCTTCATTCACGTTTTCCCGGACCCTTGGACGGCGGGGCGGGTAGTTTCTGGGTGGAATCATTGACAGGCAGGGGCGGTGTGCTTCCTAGTACCGCCATGGTTGAAGCGAATTCGTATCATTGTACTGATCCTACCAGAATTTCAAGACCATGGGCTTGACCGCCGGTTTCCCCAAATGCTGAACTGAAACAGTGCGGTTTCTGCTCGCACTTGCGGCCCTGGCTGGAGCATACGCGCAGACCAACGATGCCTCCTCGCCCGAAAGCCCAGCCCTTCTCGAACAAATTAAGCAGCGCGCCCTAGACGAGCTCGCGAGTGTTCCCAACTACGTCTGCGTCGACTCCATCGAGCGCTCCTTGTCGATTCCAGGCGAACGCCAACTCAGACGGCTTGATCGCGTGCGCCTCGAGCTTGCGCACATCGAGGGTGCCGACCGATTTTCATGGCTGGGAAATTCCACGTTTCAGTCTAGGAGCCCAACCCAAATGCTGCGCTACGGCGCCAGTTTCGGCGGCGACTTCGCGGACAATCGCGCGTTGATCTTCAGGAAGAAGGATACCCAGGTATCCTACGCCGGCCGCGTAACCATGGATGGCCGGCCTGCCTTGCGCTATGAATACGATGCCCCGAGCGGTGCGCTCGGTGTGGCCAATCGCGGACAGTCCGGCTTCGCGGCGGCGCGCGGCGCGTTCTGGATCGATCCGGAAACACTGGACCTGTTGCAAATCGATATCGAGGGCTACTCCATCCCATCGAATCTGTCCGTGCAGACGATATCCGACACCACCACCTATTGGCGCGTGCTCATCGGCAAACGCATCGTCCTCCTGGCGCACCGTTCCGAGTTCCGCCTGACGTACAGCGATGGAACCGGCATACAAAATGCATCCGTTTTCTCGAATTGCCGCGAGTACGCAGCGGAAAGCACTCTGACCTTTGGAGCAAGCCATTCACCCGATCTTCCGCCGTCCGCCACCACCACAAGCTCGCGCATTCAGCCTGGTCTCGAACTTCAGTTGTCTCTCGATGAGACTCTCGACGCGAACGACGCAGCGGTCGGCGATCCCATTCGTGCCCATGTTCTGAACCACGTCCGCGACATCCCTCGCGGCGCTCGCGTTTACGGCCGGGTGAGCCGCATCATCAACTTCGACGGCCAGATCCCGCTTCCCACGCCGCAGCATCCTCCACCAACGCCCGAGGACACCATGCGGACTTCGCACGCCGGTGAAGTGCTGATTCAGCTCGAATTCCTGCAAATCGAATATAGCCACGCCCGCGCGCCGTTCATCGCCCGCCTGATCGACCTCGAGTCGCAGCCCGGCAAACCGGACCCATCAATCCACGCCTTCGGCTATTTGGATAACGACCGGGTGGTGACCTACGATCCGCCCGGAACCGCCAGCGCTTACGTTTCGAAGAAAAACCCGGTTCTCGGGCGCGACGTCATCATGCACTGGGTAACCGCGTCCGGACGCGGCTCGCAGTGAACTCAAGAGCCCATCGTGGTTTTGCGATGGCCGTAATCCGTCAAGTTGACGTGACGCCGCCCTCACGGGACAAATCCTGCCGGCCGCCAAATTCCGAGGCCGCTGACCAATTGGCTGCGCCAGCTCGGTCAAGTGCGCCGGACTGATTTGATCTCCAGAACGTGATTCGAGCCGCTTTGCTGAAGATGCTCGCTCTCGCCCACGCGATGTCCCACAAGCGGACAGCATTGCACCGCCGGAAATGAGGAATCCTTGCTGAAACGCACGCCAGGTATTGCATTAGGCCGACAAAAGATGGGCCACAAACATGCTCTTGACGGTCCATAAACATTCCTTGGGAGGGTAAGGATGACGTCGTTTTGGCAGGACGTGCGCTATAGCCTGCGAATGATCGTGAAAACACCCGGATTCGCGATTATCGCCATTCTGACGCTTGCTTTGGGGATCGGCGCGAACACGACGATCTTCAGTTGGATCAACTCGACATTATTGAATCCAATTCCCGGCCTGGCGAACCCGCAGGAGGTGGTGGCGCTATCGCTCAGCCGGCCTTCGGAAAGCCCATTTCTGTTCACCTATCCCGACGTGGTTGCGATGCGCGACGGGCAGCGGAGTTTTGCCGGAATCACGGCGAATGGAACGGTGCCGATGAGCCTGACCGGAAATGACAAGCCGGAACGCATCTGGGGCACAGTGGCGACCGCGAACTATTTCACGGTTCTGGGCGTACGGCCCGCCCTGGGACGCGGCTTCCTGCCCGCCGAGGACGAGAAGCCGGGTGGCGCTCCCGTCGCGGTGATCAGCTACCGGCTGTGGCAAACGCACTTCGGAGCAAACCCGGACATTGTGGGCCGCAGCATCGAAATCAATCAGCGCCCTTACACCATCGTGGGCGTGACGCCCGCCCTGTTCCAAGGGAGCCAAACGGGACTGCGGTCGGAGATTTGGGTTCCGATCACGATGGTCCAGCAATTGATGGAGCGGGGCGACCTGCTTCACGACCATCACTATTTCTGGATGTCCGCGATGGGGAGGCTGAAGCCCGGCGTCGCCCCGGAACAGGCGCAGGAGGAAATGACGCTGCGGCTAAAGCCAGAGGTAAGAAACTATCCCGAGGAACACAAAGGGCACGAAACGGTGACCGTGTATCCGCTCTGGCGCAGCCCGTTTAGCGTAAATCAGATTTTCTCGATGCTGCTGCCGATGCTGATGTGCATCGCCGGCTTCGTACTTCTTCTGGCATGTGCCAACGTGGCGAATCTTATGCTGGTGCGGTCTGTCGCGCGGCGGCGCGAGATCGCCGTTCGGATGGCGCTGGGTGCCAGCCGTTGGCGGCTGGTGCGGCAATCGTTGATCGAAAGCCTCATGCTGGCCTTGGCCGGAGGCGCGGCCGCGTCAATCATTACCTTGTGGACTGCCGGATCGCTCATGAAGTTCTTGCCCGCAATGGATTATCCAGTTTCGCTGATCGTTCGAACGGACCGGACGGTGCTGCTGGCAACGCTCGGAATCTCGGTGCTTACGGGCGTGCTTTTCGGAATCCTGCCCGCGCTGCGATCCTCGGGGGAAGCGCCGGTCGGGGTATTGAAAGAAGACGCGGGAAGCGTATCCAGCGGTTTGCATAAGGCGCGCCTAACCAGCGGACTGGTGGTGGCGCAAATCTCGTTGTCGCTGCTGCTGCTGATTTGCGCCGGCCTGTTTATTCGGAGCTTCCTGAGCGCGCAACAAACTGATCCAGGCTTCAGCCCGCACCACGTGCTGATCGCTTCTTACGATCTCTTCACCGCGGGATATTCCCCCGAAGCAGGAGCGGAGTTCGACCGGCAGCTGGCCGCGAAACTGGAAGCGCTGCCGGGCATTCAGTCGGTGGCTTTGTCGAGCCGCGTGCCGGTGGGATTCCCGCAGGGATCGACCAGCATCAAGATGGATGGCTACGTACCTCAGGCCAATGAGTCCATGGAGACACAGGACGTAATCGTCACGCCGAATTACCTCAAGACGATGCAGATTCCGATCCTGAAGGGACGCGATTTCACGCTGCGGGATAACAAGGATTCCGCGCGTACGGTGATTGTCAGCCAAGCTTTTGTAGATCGGTATTGGCCGCATCAGGAAGCCATCGGCAGGCGCGTCTACTCCGATCTGACGCACGAATGGTTCAACGTGGTGGGCGTGGCGCGGGACAGTAAGGCGACCGGGCTGAACGAAAATCCAAAGCCATTTTTGTATTTGCCGCTGTATCAGGTTTATCAGGCCACCATGATCGTCAACGCGCGGGTCGAGGGAGATCCGCTGGCTTCTGGCCTGGCGGTGGAGAAGGCCATTCACGAACTGAACCCCGCACTGGTGGTGTTTGATGTTGCGGATCTGGAAGCACGCTGGCAGATCGCCAGCTTCCAGCAGCGCATCGCTGGAACATTCGTGGGCGCCTTCGGACTGGTCGCGCTGATTCTGTCAACCGTCGGAGTTTACGGTGTCACATCCTATACCACGCGGCAGCGCATCCATGAAATCGGCATCCGCATGGCGCTGGGCGCCAACAAAGAAGACGTCCTGCGGCTTGTACTGGCACAAGGGCTTCGCTTGACGTTAGTCGGTGTAGGCTTAGGCTTGGCGGCGTCTTTTGGCCTTACCCGTTACTTAAAGAGCATGCTGCTGGGTGTGACGAGCACTGATGCGCTGACCTTTTTGACTGTGGTGTTCTTACTTTGCGCGGTAGCGCTCCTGGCCTGTTTAATTCCTGCGCTCCGCGCCATCCGCGTAGATCCGATAGTCGCGCTGCGCCACGAATAGAACTCCGCACGCCACTGCGGAATGCGATGTGCCCTTGGTCCGTAAGAGTGACCCGCTTCGCCAACCTCGTTCCCCATCCCCATCAGCTACTTACTCCGACGCCACCCTCCCCGGCCATCCGCCATCCCGTACGATCTTATGGATAGCTCCTCCACCTCCCACAACCCACCTCCCACAACCCACCGCCCGCAAGAAAAATCACCACCAAACACAAAACTACCCCTGATGCGCCACCTATTCGCGCCCCCGGTGGCTTCGTTTTTGAAATTCGAAAAAAACGCCGCTGCGCACGCCTACGCTCCACCCTCACCCACCAACAACTAACAACCAACAACTGACAGCCGGCTCGCCCACCCGTTCGGTAGAATATAGTTTCCAGCCGCATCAGTCAGAGGAGATCGTCTATTCATGCGTAGGTTTCTTGCCGCTGCCATAGGAACGGCCATATCGATCGGTGTCGCGACGCTCAGCGCACAGCAGCCTCGTCCCGCGGCTTTCGAAACAAAAGTCGATGCCCTCGTTCTGAAAAACGCCGGCACGCCGCAAGACACCCTGGCTGGCTCCTGGCTCAGTTACGGCCGCTCGCAAGGCGAAACGCGCTACAGTCCCCTGAAGCTGATCGACACTTCGAACGTCAACCGGCTCGGCCTTTCGTGGACCTACGCCCTCGGCGCCGGCGGCAGCAATCAGGAAGCCACGCCCCTGGTCTGGAACAACACCATCTATGGCATCACCACGTGGAGCGTCGTGTTCGCCCTCGATGCGCGCACCGGCAAGGAACTCTGGCGCTGGGACCCGGAAGTGAATCAGACCGCCGTCCGTCCAAGGATTTGCTGCGGCATCGTCAACCGCGGCCTCGCCATATATGAGGGCAAGATATTCGCACCCGTTATCGACGGCCGGCTGGAAGCTCTCGACGCCCTCACCGGCAAAGTGATTTGGGAAGCGCGTGTGGCTTATTCGCAGGATTGGTATGCCATCACCATGGCTCCGCGCGTCGCCAACGGCAAGGTGCTGATCGGCGTCGCAGGTGGCGACCATCCCATTCGCGGCTTCTTCGATGCTTATGACGCCGCCACCGGCCATCGCGCCTGGCGCTTCTACACCATCCCTGGCAATCCCGCCGATCCGCCGGAAAACGAAGCCATGCGTAAAGCCGCGAAAACCTGGGGCGGTGATTTCTACAAACGAGGCGGCGGTGGATCCGTTTGGGACGGCATGGCCTACGACCCCGAAGCCGATTTGATTTACGTCGGCACCGGCAATGCCGAACCCTGGACGCAGAAGTTTCGCGGCGCCCAGAACGTCGACAATCTCTACACCGCTTCCATCCTGGCCGTCAAAGTATCCACCGGCGAACTCAAGTGGCACTATCAAGCCGTGCCGAATGACAATTGGGATTACGACAACGTGCAGCAGCTGATGCTGGTCGATCTTACAATCAACGGCCGCCCTCGCAAAGTGCTGATGCAGGCCGCCAAGGACGGCATCTTCTATGTCATCGATCGCATCACTGGCAAATTCATTTCCGGACAACCCTACGTACAAGTGAACTGGATGCACGGCTTCGATGAAACCGGCCGCCCCATGATGAATAAGGATGCTTTCTACGACAAGGAGCCGATCACTATCTATCCCACCGCGGGCGGCGCCCACAACTGGTCGCCCATGGCGTTCAATCCAACTACGGGCCTCGTTTACATCCCCACTACGTACGGAAACTGGACCTACGCTACCGGCGACAAAGTTGTTCCCCATCCTTACGGCGACACCGGACTCGCGGAGGCTTTTCTCAGCCCTCGCCCGAATTCAATGCCCATCATCGGACCCGGGCCCTTGGGCAACGAACGGGGCGTGCTCCAAGCCTGGGATCCCGTCAATCAGAAGCTGGTCTGGCGAACGCCCGGTGGCGGCGGCATCGGCGGCGGCGTGGTCACAACCGCCAGCAATCTGGTTTTCCAGGTGACGAATGAGGGCCGGTTCCTCGCCTACAGCGCCGATAAAGGCGAGAAGCTTTTCGAACTTCAGATCGGCCGCACCGGCATGGGTCCGCCCATCACTTATGAGGTCGATGGAAAACAATACGTCGCGTTCGTGGGCGGCCTGGGCCGTTCGGTTATGACCGCCGGTCCCACTGATGCCAAGATCGATACGCCCCCGATGCTTTTCGTTTTCGAGTTGGACGGGAAGACGCCGATGCCCGCGGCCGCTGCCCCGCCCCCTCCATTCGGAGCGCCGCCGCCCACCGAGTTGCACAAGTAGTTGGTCGCCGCCCGGAAGCTTGTTCGGATTGCTCGATAATAGAGCTGATGAGGGGTAGTGTGAAGCCAAACTCGCTGCTCTTTCCACTCTTGCTGTGTTGCCCAGGGTTAACCACCACGGCGGCGCCTCAAATGTCCATTCTCGATTACATAAACCAGACCTGGAGCGTTCTGACCCGCTCCAACGCGAACCTTGCAATCGCCGCGGCAGATCCGAAGTCTCCGGCTTTTCCTAACGACAAACGGCTAGTCTATGTCGCCGCGGACGAAGACATCTCAGCGATAGAACGGCGGTTGCGAGTCGACATGCAGCCGGCCGACGTACAGAAGATCGAGCTGCGCAAGCTGCCATCTGACCCGGCCCAGATTCGCGATCACGGGTTGCTCTACTTGCCATGGCCCTACGTCGTCCCTGGCGGGCGCTTTAACGAAATGTATGGATGGGACAGCTTCTTTATCCAAATGGGCTTGCTTCGCGATGGTCACCTCGAACTTGCGCGGGACATGGCGAATAATTTTCTTTACGAGGTGCGTGAATATGGCAAAGTGCTCAATGCGAATCGCACTTACTATCTGACTCGCTCCCAGCCCCCGTTTCTCACGCTGATGGTGCTGGCGGTTTACCACCGCACCCAGGATCGCAAGTGGCTCGAAGACTCCGTGCCCTACCTCGAAAAGTACTATCGCTTCTGGACAAGCGAGCCGCACTTGACTGCCGAGACCGGACTGTCGCGCTATTTTGACCTGGGAGATGGGCCGGCGCCGGAGGTGTTGGCGTCAGAACACGATGTGCATGGCAAGGCGGATTACGACCTCATTCGCAGCTATTTTCGGTCTCATAAAGTCTCTGATTATGACGTTTCACAGTATTTCGACGTGCCCACCCGGCAGTTCACGGCACTTTTTTATAAGGGTGACCGATCCATGCGCGAATCCGGCTTCGATCCTTCGAACCGCTTCGGTCCGTTCAGCATCGACATCATTCACTACAATCCAGTCTGCCTGAACTCTTTGCTTTATTTAATGGAAATGCAGATGGCTGAAATCCTGACCGTATTGGATCACGGAGCGGAGGCTGAGGTCTGGCGCAAGCGAGCGCAGGAGCGCGCCGGGCGTATCAATCGCTTGATGTGGGACTCCGAGACCGGGCTTTATTGTGATTACGACTTCGTCCATCAGCGCGTCCGGCGCTATCCCTTTCTGACTACTTTCTATCCTCTGTGGACCGGAATCGCGAGCGCGGACCAGGCTGCCCACGTCGTCGAAAACCTGAAGCGCTTCGAACGAGCGGGAGGCTTACAGACCAGCGAATTCAAGAGCGGCGATCAATGGGATGCTCCGTTTGGGTGGGCGCCGTTGCAGTGGATCGCCGTTCAAGGCTTGCGCCGTTATGGTTATCGAACGGAAGCGGACCGGATTTCGAAAAGCTTTCTGTCGTTGGTGCAACAGGAATTCCAGCGCCATCACAATCTGGAAGAGAAATATGACGTGGTGCGCAGAAGCGAAGATGTCACTAGCGGCCTGCGCTATGGTTACCATTCCAACGAAGCGGGCTTTGGCTGGACCAACGCCGTTTTTACAGCGCTCCTCGACGAGCTGTCGCCCCAAGACCAGCGGGACGTGCTCCACGGCACGAAACGGATTTAGGTCCTGACCGCATGACAGAACGCGTAGTCATACGCGTGTGAAACAGTTTACAAACCAGCCCATCTCACTGCTGAGAGGGGACTGTGAAGACTTTGACGCGGCTTACGATTGTGGCGGTCGGTTTAGGCGTGCTGCTGACCGGGTGCGGTACGCATGTTGCGGTAGGCGTGGCCGGCGTGGGGCCTCCCGTTTGTCCTTACGGATACTATGAGGAGCCGCCCTACAACTGCGCTCCGGACGGCTACTATGGGCCGGAGTGGTTTGCAGGCGGCGTGTTCATTGGAGCGGGGCCGTATTATCACGGGCAAGATCGTTTCTACGGGCATGTCGATCACAAACTCGACTATCGCAAGGGATATCATGGGCCATTACCGCAGCGCGGCGAACGTGCCGCCCAGCAACGCGCCGAGTTCCACGGTAAAGCGATGCATGATCCGCGTGGACATGAAGCTCCCCGGGGCGTGAAGAGGTAACGGTCAAGCAAGACCGATCTAGGTCGGCTGCGCGATGAGCGGGCGGTGTCCTCGCAGGCGGAACGCCAGGGTCAACAGAAAGATCCCGAAAACCAGCGCGTAGGCTCCCATCCACAACACGATCGCCAGCGCCCCGGTACCAGGAGCAAACACAATCAGCAAACCGAATAGTAGGGAGAGAAAACCCATCACGAGCAGCAGCCATTCGTTTGCAATCGTCTTGCGGAGGCGAATGCCGGCGACGATCTCAAAGATACCTGTAAGGATTGCCCAGAACGCGATCAAATAGAGCAAAGCGAACGCGGTGATAGCGGGCCACGCGAAGGTTAGGAAGCCGGCAACAATCCCGATCACGCCTTCGCCGAGCAGCGCCCACTGGTGCGACGCGACCCGAAAGAACCCGATGAAGTTGAAGACGCCGTCCACGAGCGCGTAGGCTCCAAACAAGAAGACCAGGGTTACGAGCGTTATGCCGGGAAGTAACAAGGTCAACAATCCGAAAAGCACGGCTACCAGCCCGCGAAGCGCTAGCGCCCACCAGTTCGCTGTCAAGGTCTGAAGCATGGGAAAAACCTCCGGAGATTAGATACCGCCGGCTGGCTCCATGCGCTAAGAATTTTTGAATTTGGCCTGGTCCAGGTAAACACTCCGGCGTTACTCGGGAGAATAGTCTGATCCTCCCGCTATGAAGCGATTCTAGAGTCGCTCCGGCCACTCGGTGGAGAAGTAGCGTTCGGGTGTCGGCGCGGTCACGTGGCGAGCGGTCCCGCCCTGCGTGGGGCGACTCAGTGAGTGGCGGGCAGTCCAACGACGATGAGAACCGCGTAGTCCTGCTTGCGGCAGCCGTTCACGGCGGGCATGGCTGCCCCTGGAGTCACCGGAAAACCCGTGGTCCGAACGTTCTCGGGCGAGCACGAGTTGTTAGCCGTCGCCGGCGTGTAGCGTGCGGAGCGGCATCCGAGATGGGTGACATCGTAGAGGGTCGCGCCGTCGGCGAGTTCCCACCGCTGATTGCCGTCCTTGTCCTTGGGATGAATTGTCAGCACGGTCGTCACGTTGCGGTCGCCCGTGACGAGGTATTTCCCAGGAGGCAGCGGAAAAGTCGGCTTCTCCATGATGAAGCCGTGTTCCTCGAGCCACCAGTCCGCAGCGTCGAATTTCCACTGTGCCGGCGCCACGCCGCCAGCCGCCTTCAATTGGTGGTAGTGGTCCAGCTTGCAAGCGCGCGGGCCCGGATCCTGGTTCCAGACGCCCCATGATTGCGCGTCGTTGCCGGAGGTGGCCCCGGGGTCTCCCAGCGCCGCGATGAATTGCGGCTCGATGCGCGTGAACTTCGAGAGGTCTACGCCTGACGCGTGAACCGGCTGCTGCAGGCCCGCAGCCAACATGAGGGATGCCATGGACAGGAGCCGGAGGCTCACGGACGGAACGAGGTGGCGGACATTCATGCGATTGCTCCTATTCGACGACCTGATGACATCCTACACCAACGCGCGCCCGGAGCTGGCCTCCTCGTGGTGGATCTCGACCTCGGCACGCGGTATCGCTACGGTAGACGGTCCGACTGCGGTACGCCGGTCGTGACGGCGACTTCCAGCACCGATCCCCCACAACGCCGCATTTGGCAGCTTGAGGCGCTGGCGGTCGGACCTAGTTGCTCGTATCTTCACCGTGACAGGCCGGGCTGGACATCCCTTACTGCACCGCAATAGTCACCGTTCTCGACGACACTCCGCCGTCACTGAGACTCAACGGTACGGCTGCTCCAGGTGTGATCGTCGCAGGAACGAGCGCATTGACCTGATAGACGCCAACGTAGCCGGGAGCCAGACCGGCAAAATTTGTTGATGCCTGGACTCCGCCGATGGTCACGGTGGGGGTCTCGATCGTCATTGCCGATGCGTTGGAAACGGCGCCGCCCGTTGCCGGCTGATTGGTCACAGCTCCCAGGCCCGTACAAAGGATCATCACGTATTTGCCGCGTGTCGCAGGCGTCGCCGCCACCGCAAACTGGCCTTGCAAAGTAATCACAGCTCCCTGCCCGCTGCCAGATCCGTTCACGGCGAAGACGGCCGGTCCGATCGCACCCAGGTTCACCGTCACCGCTGAACTGTTGCCGATGGGCGTCGTGACGAGGATCATTGCGCGGGATTGTCCGGCTAGTTCCCATGGAACCTGAAAATTGATTTGCGACGGTGAGACATAAAGCAGCGGGGCGAGGACGCCGCCAATTGTCACCTGCGTTCCGGCCAGACTGTTGGTGAGCGGCACACTGGCGGCGCTTGCCGAAGTATCTGCCAGACTGTATCCAAAAATGGTTGCGAGGCCGCCGGGCACGAGCAAGGGAGCATAGCTGGCGGCGTCAACCACCCCAAGGTTTGGACGTATCGAAGGCGGACCTCCGGTCAGAGACGCAGCCGGGTTGAGCTTGGCGACGAACGCGTTTTGACCGTTGGATGCGGCCGCATGGTTACTCGTCTGGAAAGCTCCCTCTGTCGACGGAAAATCGGCGGACCAGGTAGTTCCGGCGACGCTTATGTTGGCCCCTGCATCAAGGGCCAACCCGTATGCGATGTCTCCCTCTGACTGATTACCCGAATTCAGGATGCCGCTTCCGCCCAGAAAAGTGGAGTAGCTGAGGGCTGTGCCGCTGGCGTTCAATTCGGCGACGAAGGCAGTACCGGCATTGTTCGTCGCGGCGGCTTTGTTTACGGGCTGGAATGCCCCCGCAGTTACCGGAAAATCGAGCGATGTAGTTGTGCCGGCGATGTAAGCATTGCCAGACCCGTCGAGGGCCAGCGCGTTCGCGTGGTCTGAGCCGCTGCCTCCGAGGAACGTGGAGTAGACCAGGTTCGTGCCCGCCGAGTTGAGCTCGGCAACGAACGCGTTAGAACCGATCATGGCGAAGTTCGCCACCGGCTGGGCGGCTTTAAGTTTAGTTTGGTAGGCGCCCGCAGTTACGGGAAAGTCGGCGGAGTAAGCGCCGCCAGCCACGTAGACATTCCCAGCGGTATCCACCGCTATCGCGTTCGCGACATCTCCATCGACGACCTCATTACCCTCGGCGCCATTGGGAATCGTAACGCCGCTGCCACCCAGGTACGTGGAAAAAACCAAGGCAGAGCCCGAGGGATTGATCTTGGTAACGAAGGCGTTATAGCCAGGAAACGAACTGTCGACGCCCGCCGTGGTCGCGGCTTTGTTGGTGGTTTGGAATGCGCCCGGAGTTACCGGAAAGTCAGCCGAATAGGCGTATCCGGTCACGTACGCATTCCCGGCTCCATCCACAGCCAGCGCAGTCGCGCTGTCGCCATCGATCACAACCGGACCAATATTGAATTGCCCTTGCCCGCTCCCACCCAGAAACGTCGCATACACGAGTGCATTGCCCGACGGATTGAGCTTGGCAAGATAGGCGTTCGAAGCGAGACCGGATCCAATCTTCGTTTGCACGGCTCCCTGCGTAACCGGAAAACTGGCGCTGTAAGTGACTCCCGCCACGTAAGCGGCGCCCCTACTGTCGATGGCAACGGCGGCAGCAGCATCGCAGCACAAGTAGCTGGTCGCTGGGCCGCCGAGATAGGTGGCGTACGCCAGTCCGCTACCGGTGGGATTCAGCTTGGCGACGAACGACGTCCGGTCGCCCGGGAGGGTGGTCTGAAAGGCCCCTGCTGTGGCGGGAAAATCCGTCGAAGCAGTTTCGCCGACGATATAAGCATCCCCCGCGCTGTCCACCGCCACTCCGTACGCGGCGTCCCCGCCCGTCCCGCCCACATACGTTGAAAAGATCAGTGCCGTGCCCGCCGGGTTGAGTTTGCTTACGAACGCGGATCCGGCGGTGGAAGCGCCTTTCGGTGTGCTCTGCACAGCGCCGGTCGTTACCGGGAAATCCAGGGATTGCGTGCTGCCCGCAACGTACACGTTGCCCGAGGAATCCGTCGCAACGGCATTCGCAATATCCGCGACGCTTCCACCCAGGAATGTGGAGAAAACCAGCACAGGATCAATCACGAGGGGTTTTCGATGATCGTAGGTCCCGAGATGAAACCCAACTGTGCGCCCAGAGGTCACGGCAAAACTTCCCGCAACCACGTTCCGGGCGGCGTCCGCCTCCTGGTAAACGACTGGCTTGTGCAGCTTGATGGAGCCGCCGAGTGTTGTCGCAACCAGATCCCCGTGTGGTGTCACCCGCAGTTCCGACACCCCCTCGAACTGCATCCGAATGGATTGCGGATCGGCGCCGGGGGCGACGACAAAATCGTATTCGATCTGGTGTTTGTTGCCGTAGTAGATCAGGTCGACGCCCCGATAGACCTGGCGATAGCGAACTTTGGAGAAGACAGGAACGTTAGTGTGCCACTGAGCCGGATCGTTTCCAATCAGATAATTGACTTTACCGGGTAATTCCTTCTCGGCAGACGGAAGGGGGTGAACGTTTGGGCTGCCTTTCAGGACCATTTTCACGGAAGTGCGCGGGGAAATGTTGTTAAGTTCGAGCACCATTCCATCGGCGGTCAGATGGATGGTGTGTGCGCCGCTCCGTGCAAGAAAAAGAACATCAGCGTCCGCTTGTCCAGCATTTCTTTCAAAGCCCAGGGCCATGTTGGCATAGCCTACGGCGAGTTCTCGGCTCGGCTGTCCGTAACAGAGTGCGGTAGAGATGACGAGAAAAACGGCGGTACGCTGCATCGTGTTTCCCCGCTGTCATTTTGACACACCAGAACCGAGAGGTGTTGTCGCGGCGCCCAGTGTCTCGGATCGATCCAACGACCAATCGCCTCCTGCATCCTCAGTCCCGTGAAACACCGGTCACATCCGGCTGGGTGCGGGCTCACAGACCACATGGCAGGAGTCTCTGACAACCCGACCGGCACCCGCAAATCTCATCTGCGCCCAGCCACAATGAGTAACTCGGGTCTTTGCAACAGGCCTGTGCGAAGCTTAGCGAAAAAGATAGCTCTTTCGGCGCAGCGGCACTTTTTGACCGCCTTAGCCGGGGTCTCCGGTATGGACCGATGTTTGCTTTACGTTCGGTATCTCGCGCCTGACGATCATCAAAATTTCAACTTCTTATTTCGCCTTCGCCAGCCCCGCAACGACTGCAGCAAATTTATCGAGTGACTGATTCATGCCCTCTACTTGACCGCTATTTTTTGCGTTCTCCATGGTTTCATTTCCAGTGAAGGTGAGTTTCGTCTGGCCGTTTCCAAAATCCTCAAAAGTTATCACATCGTGCGCATTGTCCATGGCCGCATGTTCTATTCCAAATTGCGCAGACTCAACCTTGTTTCCATCCGGGTCAGAAAAGTACATGGAGAAAACGATCTTTTCGTGCAGAACAATCTCGTGGTATTCACCACCATTCCAGAACTCCTGGCCATCCGGCGCTCTCATGCAGCAGAGAAATTTTCCTCCCACGCGAAAATCCATCTTGCAAAAAGGCGCAGTAAAATCCTTCGGGCCCCACCACTGCATCACATATTTCGGGTCCGTCCACGCCTTCCAAACCAATTCGCGTGGAGCGTCGAAGACTCTTGTGACAACCATCCGCTCTGTCTCGTTAACCGTGTTTTTTATCATCTCTGGCCTCCGCTTTTTTAATTTGATTCACAACCACATCCAGCTTGTCGAAACTCTCTTCCCAGAATCGGCGATAATAAGCCGCCCAGTCGCTGACTGTCTTTATCGCCTCTGGCCTAAGCCTGCACACACTCTCTCGTCCACGCTTTGTCTTGATCACAATCCGCGCCCGCACCAGGTAGGCAATATGTTTTGAAATCATCTGCTGCGAGAGTGCAAACGGCTCAGTCAATCCATGCACAGAGGCAGGACCATGCGAGAGCCGTTCGATCATCCCCCGCCGGGTTGGATCAGACAAAGCAGCAAAGGTTGTACCTAATCGATCCACAACCCTATGGTAGTGGATTGTCTGGTAATGTCAAGTGTGAATTTTGCGATTCCTGATTTCTGTTCCCTGCTCTGAGCGAACCGGCAGGGTTGAGAAAATGGCGCTGGAAACAGGGAGAGCCGGCCGTTTGGCGCGATTCTGTCGTGCGGAACGTTTTCGATTACGCCCAGCTTTGGGCGGAAGTTGCACGGAGCGCGTCCCGCCGATCTGGTACAGCGGGCTGAATCCGGAAAACTGGCTCTGCAGGGACGTCGCTAGGGTCGTAGTAGGTTGGCCGAACAGGGCGCTGGAAAGCGACGCGGTGGGCTCGCCGAAGTTCGGGTGGTTCAGGATGTTGAAGAACTCTCCAATGAACAGCAGCTTCATGTTTTCCCGAAACACGAATTGACGGCGAATGGAAAAATCGTCTTGCCATGCTCCATAACCCCGAACGGAGTTGCGCGCCACATCACCTTGCGTCCCCGTAGGGGGGGTGCAGAATGCGCCTTGGGCAACCGTCCCAACGCAGCCGGCAGATGCAATCGCCGGTCACGGAACTGAACCGACAAAGTCAGCGCGGCGTCTATTCATAACGGTCGAGAACAGTCGATCATTCCACCCACAACCTGGCAAGCCGCCAGGTGGTTCGAAGCGATTACCGTCGCCGAGCCAGGTATGTCGACTCGCGCAGAAGCATTGTTGAAAAGGCAGACCCAGTGATGTGGATATTGCGGTCGAGCTACGGCCGAAAGAAGCTGACAGGGGGCATTTGAGCGAGTGTGTCAGTGGGTTTTATAGACGTCCTCGTTCACCCGCGTTTGGTCGGTAATCCAGTTCACCTCCCAAGTCTTGCCTCCATCATCCGAGAATGATTGTTCAAAGTGCGGCGTATTCGTGGTGGTGTTCGACCAAAGAAACCGAACCAAGATGCTCCTTCCATTCAGCGTGTCCTCGGCATAAAACTCACCGCGTCCATTCTTGAACTCACCGATCTGGGGTGGCTCGATGGGGCCGCCCTTGCTGTTGGCCCAGTAGAGTCTCCACTGGTGGGATTGGGGATCGTATAGCCGGAGTGTCAGGCCTTCGATGTGGCCAGCAGCGGGGCTATCGGTTTCAAACTCCTCCAGTTGGGCCCGGCCATCCCAAACCTTGCGGGTTACCGAAGTACCGTCATATTCGACCCAGCTCGTCGAGCCCGTCAAGGGACGGAGGAGGCGCTTCAGGTGAATCTTGAAGCTGCCCACCTCGAAGTCAA
This sequence comes from Bryobacteraceae bacterium, assembly GCA_035486995.1. GTDB lineage: Bacteria > Acidobacteriota > Terriglobia > Bryobacterales > Bryobacteraceae > Palsa-89. The sequence continues at coordinate 10,222 of DATHMO010000307.1, read as the reverse complement.
AATCGTGCTGCCCATCGCGCATCGCGGTAGACTGTGGAGCGCTTACTTTCGATGCGTCTGTACTCTGTGCTAATCCCAGCGGGCTCAGCGAGACCAGCACTAAGCCGCCCAGCAGGGAATAAATCCGAATGCATTTCATCGCGTTCATTTTATGCCTCCTTATCTGTCTTCTGGCAGGCAGGTTAACCCGAATCGTGGCCTATCGGAATAGCCACTTTGGCGTGATATCATATGTCCACTTCAGTTCAGGCCATCGCGATGAAACGAATCTCCGCCAGCTTCCTGCCTCCGATCGCATTAGATTTAAGCGGAGAACTTCCGATCTACCGTCAATTGTACGAATGGTTTCGCGGCGCCATTACCAGCGGCCAATTGAGGCCTGGACAAAGAGTGCCGTCGACGAGAAGCTTGGCGGCCGAACTCAAGGTATCGCGCATACCGGTTTCGAGCGCGTACGAACAGTTGCGTGCGGAAGGTTACCTGGAGACATTCGTCGGGGCGGGCACGTGCGTGGTGCGATCCATCCCAACCGACGCACTACAACCAGCTTTCGGAAAAATGCGGGGTGCGGCCGGGCGAGTTTCCAAGAGCAAAACTCCTCGTCTGGTTTCGCACCGCGTTGATCTGATCCGGGTTCCGGCTCAGACCTGGTCCAACAAACTGGTTCCATTCCGAATGAACCTGCCGGCATTGGAGCATTTTCCAACCGGGGTGTGGTCGAAGCTGGTAAATCGCCACTCGCGAAGACCTACCAGACAGTCGATGGCCTATGGCGACGCGATGGGATATATGCCACTCCGCGAAGCCATTGCCGAATACTTGGGAGCAGTTCGAGCCGTGCGATGCAAGCCGTCGCAGATTCTCGTAACCACTGGATCGCAGCAGGGCTTACAGCTCTCGGCGCAAGTTTTATTGGACGCAGGGGGACGAGTGTGGATCGAGGAGCCTGGCTATCCCGGAGCGCGCCAAGCTCTCATCATGGCTGGGGCGCAACTGGTCCCGGTGCCGGTTGACAACGAAGGACTCAATGTAGCCCGAGGAATACGCGGGGGCGGCGGCGCGCGCGCAATTTACATCACACCATCGCATCAGTATCCGCTGGGCGTGACCATGAGCGCCACGCGACGAATCATGCTGCTCAATTGGGCTGCGCGAAGCGGCGCCTGGATTATCGAGGATGACTACGATAGCGAATACCGCTTGGGAGGCCGCCCGGTTCCCTCGCTGCAAGGTCTAGACACGGGCGAGCGCGTGATTTACATCGGAACATTCAGCAAAGTAATGTTTCCGGCGCTGCGCCTGGGTTACATGGTCGTTCCCGAAGATTTGGTGGACGCATTCTGCATCGCGCGCGACGCTACCGACCAATTTTCTGCCACTTTGTATCAGGCGGTGATGACGGATTTCATCCGCGAGGGACATTTCGCCCGGCATATTCGAAGGATGCGAATGCTCTATATGGCGCGACGGACGGCCTTGGTGGAAGCGATTCAAGATCAGATGAGCGACCTGCTCGAAGTGATCGGCGCTGAAGCGGGTATGCATCTGGTGGCGCTTTTGCCTCGGGGTGTGAGTGATGTAGCGGTCGCAAAGAAGGCCGCGGCTATTGGAATTTCGGCCATGCCGCTGTCATCGTGTTACTTGAAATCGCCTGCCAGGGGTGGATTGATCCTAGGGTACGGCGGCACCGATTCGCGGCAGATCAACGCGGGCATCCGCACGCTCAAGACGTTGATTTGAATCCGAGAAACCATCATCTTGCAACCGGCGTCGTCGTGGCGGTCTGGAAACGGCATTCGCGTCAGCGACGGACAACCTTTACATGACCATGCTGAAACCGCGGCGTAGGAGGCCGCCAGTATCGGACATGCCCAAAGAAAGACGAAACGGGCAAAGGGGAGACAACACTTGGTCTTCCAATACGGTCCGGAATGCAGAAGCTAGCGCCGCACGACCTCCGAAGGACGTATGCCCGATTGTGCCACCTGGCCGGAGGCGAGTTGGAACAGATACTATTCCTGTTAGGTCACGCATCCGTCCAAACGACCGAACGCTACCTCGGCTGCAAGCAGCGCCTCCTGAGGCTGTCAATCACTCCAATCCGACTTCGCGGGGGTCATGTATCTTGACCCTCCGTGTGATCGGACTGTTTTAGTTTTCGGTCGGTGTCTTCTCAAGGTGGTCAACGATCAACTGATCCACCATCGCCTTGCGAGACTCCAGCTTCAATCCCATCCCTTGCACGGCATCCGTTAGGGACGTGCCTCCCCCGCCGGGATCCGACGCCAACGGTACGTTGCCTGGCCCGCCGGCTCCGCCTGGTGTGCCGGCAGGTGCGCCGGCCGGAATATCCACGCCTGCGGCTTTGGCCATGGCTATGATTTCTGCCAGCGAGAGATCGATTGTTGCGTCGTAGTTGCCCTGGATCCCGGTCATGTCTACCACCTGCTTCCCCCCTGTTCCACCCAGTTGCGCAAACAACTGCGTGATCATATCCGCAAAACCGGTCATGGTCGTCATGCTGAAATCTACGTGAAGCGTCCGCGTGGCCGGGTCCAGCCGGTACGACATTTTGCCTTTCAGTCCCATATCGATGACCGAACTTCCAGTAGTCATGTCGACCTTGAGGCGCACGGGACCGTCAGGACCATCCATTTTCAGCTCGCCTGGCTTCAGGGGCGCGCTCTCGTCGATGGCTACCGGTTTCTCGGCCGAAGCCTTCAACTTCGGACCGCCCTTGCCGACTACCAGCGCCAGCACCGGGTGTTCGGCACTGGCGCGATGCGTCGTAAGCTTGAACCGCTCTTCGAGAAGCGTTTGCAGCATTTTGGGCGCGTCTTCTTTTTTCGATCCTTCGGGCATCTTGGCGACGATGTCGAAATGCGTACCAGTCATCCAGTCAGGTCCAGTGATCTGGTAGGGTTTCACGCCGTACGCATAGCTCATCAGCGACTTCAGATCGAGGTACCGGTATTCCGCGCGCAGGGAGTCGACATTTGCTCCGATGGGCATCTTCCCACCGGCTTGCACCGCGGCTGCGATTTTGGCGATGTCCATCGGCGGGGACGGTTTGATAGTGGCCACTTCGAAGGCTGGCTTGGTTTGAGCGAAGGCTGCTATGGCGGTAAGCGCCAGGCCGAATGTGACTTTCCTTAATATTGGTTGCATCTCTTTTCCATATCAGAAGGCATTGAGCCCCGCCAAACTTCTCCAGCCGGGGCGGAAGCGATTTGCCCTTGTGAAATAAGGATACGCAATTGATCTATCCCGATGCCCAGCACTTGCGCCATGGTATCGCGCGTTGGCGCTCCATCAACAGCACGCGGGCCCGCACGATACGCTCGGCCATTATGCGACAGCCGCCGAAGCTTCCTGGGGGCGACGGAGTCGGTTCGACGTAGTCTGGCTCCAAGCGCCTCCGCCTCGCTTCCAAGATAGCCTCAAGCAGGGCCCGGTCGTGACCTGCCGGAGCATTGGCGTCCTCCAGGCGACGCAATCTGCTGATGATCGCCTTCCTGCCGCGCTGCATAAAGGTAATTTTCTGTGATCCCAGTAACGTACAACTTCTCTTGGGTAGGAGTCTACATTAATGATGCAATCCCAAACCGCGCTACGATTTCTTCTTTTCGGCCTTCTGACAGCTCCGTTGTTGGCGCAAACCCAGATCGGAGGCGGAACGTGCAACTCCGCGTCTCTCAGCGGCGCCTATGCCGTGTCCATCACCGGACGGCAGGTCTCTGCATCGGGAGACTTCACGGGCGCTTTCCAGGCGACCGGAACAGCAACCTTCGACGGCCTGAGCGCGGTCAACATTGCGCTCACCGCGGACACCAACCAAGCAGTTGCGACCCAGTTGCAGTGGTCTGGGACCTATAGTGTGCAAGCCAACTGCGTCGCGGTGGTCAACATCACCACGGGCGGCAGTGCAACGCTGAATGTCACGCTATACAACCAGGGCAAGAACTTCCTCCTGAGTGGGTCGGACGCGACCTATACCTATTCCGGAAGCGGCAACCCCCAGCCCCAGCCGGTCAGTTGTTCGGCGGCAACGCTCACTGGCGTTTTCACGTTCAACGCAACCGGATTCCTGCTTACCTCCACGTCGGTGAGCGGCGCGGGCGACGGTGCGGGACTCTTGCAATTCGACGGGATCAGCGCCCTCACGGTGAATGTGACCTCAGTAACCGCCGGCGCCGCCAGCAGCGCCGTTACTCTTACTGGTTCGTACTCGATATCGTCCAACTGCACAGGGTCGGCTATGCTCACGGATTCGAACTCCCATCCCTTCGTGATGAGTTTTAGCATCTATAGCGTCGCTGCGGCCAATACTAATTTCTTTGCCAGCCTCGCGCGATCCGGAAATTTCTTTATGATCGGCGGCGGGCATACGGCGTACGCACAGACGGTCGCCCCAGCGTCTCAAACCATCAGCGGCGGAACGTGCAGCACATCGAATTTGAGCGGCGTCTACGCGCTCTCGCTGAGTGGGCGCGGAATTTCATCCGCCGGCAACTTCGCCGGATCGTTTCAGGGGATTGGCACGGCCACTTTTGATGGGCAAGGCAATGTAACTCTGGCTGGGACCGACAACACAAATCTCGCGCAAGGGCAGAGCTTTTCCTATACCGGCACGTACAGCATCCCCAGCAATTGTTCTGGAACGGCGACGATCAACACCACGGGCGGGGCGGCATTTACGCTGGTGGTCTGGAGCAGCGGCGCAACCTTTGCGATGGTCGGCTCGGATGCGACTTACGTCTATTCGGCCACCGGCGGACTCACTCGATTGCCGGCCTGCGCCACTTCCACGCTTTCTGGCGAATATAGCTTCACCGCCAGCGGCTTCACACAATCCGGGACCACACAGAACGGTTCTGAGGACGAGGCTGGCGTGCTCGAGTTCGATGGGCAAGGAAACGTCACTGCGAAATATACCGACACGCAGAGCGGAATAACGCCGGCTTCGTTGTCCGCAACTGGAAATTACGCTGTCACTTCCGCGTGCCTGGCTTCCGCCACGCTGGGCGATTCTAACGGAAAATCGAACACGCTGAACTTCGTCATCTCCGGTACCTATGGCCAGAATCTAGATCTCCTCGCCGCCAATTCTCAATTTGTCCGCACCGGTTCCGCGCATTCATCCTGGGATAATCCCAGCCAGGCCATTGGAAACCTGGCCAGCTATGTGTACAGTTCCACGCCACCGGGCAGCATATTTGTACTGTTTGGGTTGAATCTTGCTACCAGAGACGATGTGGGCGTTACGGTTCCACTGTCCCACCAATTGGCGGACACCTCGGTTACCGTGAACGGCGAGCCTGCGCCGCTATTTTTCGTGAGCGCCGGCCAAATTGACGCGCAGATGCCCTGGGACATTCCCGGCAACACCGTAGCTTCCGTGATTGTGACGAACGGGAGCTCCGTCAGCGGCGCGGCCGCGGTGTACGTGCCTGCGTCCGGGACTCCGGGTATCGTGGCGCTTGCCAACAATCGCGCGGCCGTGGTGAACGGCGATGGCGTCCTGAATTCGGGTTCTGCGCCGGCGAGCGTGGGCGACGAGGTGGTGGTGTATTTCACCGGCGGCGGACCAGTGCAGGCCTCGGGCACACTCACGGCAGGCGATCCGTCGCCCGCGGGATTGTCGCCGGTGGAAGGAGATCACTCGATCACCGTCGGCGGAGCTTCCGCAACAGTAGTGTACATGGGCCTTACGCCCGGATCGGTCGGACTTTATCAAGCCAACTTTATCGTGCCGCAGGTCGCCAAAGGCACTTATCCGGTGGTGATCACGATTGCAGGTCAGGCCTCGAACAACCCGGTGATGACCGTCTCGAATTAGGTCGGCGTCAACGCGGTGCCTTCTTGCTTTCGCTGAACGGGGTTATCTGGAAGTGGGAAGAACGCTGGTCCTGCGTTTTCGTCGGACTCAGCGATCAAACGCATGGTATTGCCGATTCGAGCGATCGCGTCTGCACACGCAAGCTCTCGACGGATGCCTATCCTGGCGGCGGAATCAATAACGCGCTCTACGGCGCCAATGCAGCGTACACGGCGAGCATACCGACGGGAGTGGTGAAATCGTCAACATGCACAGCCGGAACGGGGAGCACGATGAATGGATCGCCGCGCGATTGCCTGCTTCGACGAGGCTCTGGACGATGCCGGAATAACGCGGGCGTAATATCGGCCATGCTGAGACGTGCGCATGCTTTCCGGTAGACTTAAGTTCAATCAGAGCAGTACTTGATAGGTGACTAGGATGGCTAGCGATTCAACGCCGCCTACGACAGGCAACCCGGAAACCCTCAGACCCACCATCAGCATGCCGGCTGCGGGATCCGGCGACCAAGCCACAACACCTAAGCCGACCCCCGTCAGCATCGGTCGCTACCGCATCATTCGCTTGATCGGCGAAGGCGGCATGGGCGCCGTCTATGAAGCCGAGCAGGACCAACCGCGGCGAACCGTTGCGCTAAAAGTGATCAAGAGCGCCTGCGTACCGTCCGAACTCCTGCGCCGCTTCCAGCAGGAATCGCAGGCGCTGGCGCGGCTCCAGCATTCGGGCATCGCCCAGGTATACGAAGCTGGGACGGCCGATGGAGATTTTGGGCCGCAGCCCTATTTCGCGATGGAATTCATCGCCAACGGTCAGCCGCTGACTAAATTCGCGGAAAGGCAGCGCCTGAGCGCCCGCCAGCGTCTGGAGCTTCTGGCTGAAGTCTGCGACGCTGTGCATCATGCGCACCAACGCGGTATTATCCACCGGGATCTCAAGCCTGCCAATATCCTGGTGGATGAGAACGGCCACGTCAAGATTCTGGACTTCGGCGTGGCACGCGTGACGGACAGCGACACCCAAGCCACACGTCAGACCGATGTCGGCCTGCTCATCGGAACACTGGCGTACATGAGTCCCGAGCAGGCTTTGGCCGATCCGCTAGAACTCGACATCCGCAGCGACGTGTATGCTCTGGGCGTCATCTTGTACGAGCTTCTGGCGGGGAAACTGCCGTACAGTTTGAGCCACAAGCTGCATGAAGCCGTACACACAATCCGGGAACAGGACCCCTCACCGCTGACTGCGGTGAGTCGCGACTATCGCGGCGACATCGAGACCATCGCCGCCAGGGCGCTGGAGAAGGACAAGGCGCGTCGCTACTCCTCGGCTGCGGACCTGGCTGCGGATATCCGCCGGTATTTGAAAGACGAGCCGATTGTGGCGCGGCCGGCCAGCGTGAGCTATCAGCTCGGCAAATTCGCGCGCAGGAACAAGGCGCTGGTGGCGGGAGTTGCGGCAGTGTTCGTGGTGCTGGTGGCGGGCGTCGCGGCCAGCACGTGGGAAGCAGTACGCGCCAGACGCGCTCAGCAAACTGCGCTTATCGATCGAGACCGTGCCTCGGCCGCCGAGCAAAGCGCGACCCAACAGCGCGATCGCGCCGTAAGCGCCGAAGGGGCGGCTACCACCGAGCGCAACAAGGCGGTTGCTGCCGAGAGCCGGGCGGTGCAACAGCGCAATCGCGCACTTGCCGAGAAGCAGCGTGCCGATGAGGAAACCGCCGCGACCAAAGCGGTCAGTGACTTTCTGCAGCGCGATCTGTTGGCCCAAGCCAGCGCCAACAATCAAGCTGGCCCCAACACGAAGCCCGATCCGGATCTGAAGGTGCGCACCGCGCTGGATCGTGCGGCCAGGCGTATCCAAGGCAAATTCGACAAGCAGCCGCTGGTGGAGGCGGCGATCCGTCAAACCATCGCGAATACATATAAGGACCTGGGCCTGTATCCAGACGCGCAGCCGCAGTTGGAACGGGCAGTGGAACTACGTACTAAAGTGCAGGGTCAGGAGCACCTGGACACGCTGACTGCTATGAACGACTTGGCGGACCTCTACTTAGACCAGGGTAAGTTCGCCGCTGCTCTGGCGCTCCACACTAGAGTCCTCCAAGCCCGGCGTCGCATTTTGGGCCTGGAGAATCCCGCCACTCTGATGAGCTTGGGAAGTGTGGCGACTGTATACGAAAGGCAAGGGCAGTGGTCACAAGCTGAGGCAATTCAATCGCAGGCCCTCGAAATTTCGCGGCGCGTGCTGGGCGAGGAGCACTCCGATACGTTACATGCCATGCTAGGCTTGGCAATCATTCACATCAGAGAAGGCCAGGTCCCCCAAGCTGAAGTGCTGAACGCCAAGGCTGTGGAGATCCTGACCCGCGTGCGCGGAGGAGAGCATCCTGAAACACTGACGGCGATGAATAACCTGGCGCAAGTCTACTATCTGGAAGAAAAATACGATCAGGCGGAACGGCTGCAGTCCCATACCCTTGAAATCAGACGCCGGGTTTTAGGAGAAGAGCACCCTGAAACTTTGGAGAGCATGAATAACCTTGCCGTGATTTACAAAGCGGAAGGAAAATACGCCGAAACAGAGGCGCTGCACACCAGGAGCTGGGAGATCAAACGGAGAGTGTTGGGGGACGAACATCCCGATACGCTGATCAGCATGAATAATCTGGCAGTGACATACGAAGCGGAAGGTAAATACGCTGAGGCCGAGGCAATACTTTCGAAAAACCTGGAGATCAAGCGGCGCGTTCTGGGTCCGGAGCATCCTTCCGGTCTCAGTACTATGTACAATCTGGCTCGCGTGTACGGCGAAGAGCACAAATACGGAGAAGCCCATTCCCTTTACACGACGCTGTTGGATATTCTGCGGCGGACGTTGGGTCCACGACATAACAACACCATGGACACGATGGCTTCGTTCGGCGAGCTCGAGGTACAGGAACGCAACTACAGAGAGGCCGAACCGCTGCTACGACAGACATGGAACGGCTTGAAAGAGACACAGCCAGACTATTGGAGGACGTATTACATCGAGAGTCTTCTGGGCTCCGTTCTTATGCGTCAGAGGCAGTATGCGGATGCGGAGCCGTTACTGCTCTCGGGCTACAATGGCCTCATTCAGTACAGAAGTGCTATCCCGCTCCTAAACAAGTCGAGTCTGATGGATGCCGGCGAGTGGATAGTCGAACTCTACCGCGCTTGGGGCCGTACGGACAAAGCCACCGAATGGGAATCTAAGCTGGCCGGCGAAAAGAAGGACATTATCAGGGCTGCCCATTGATCTCCGCGTAACGTTCCCAAAATGGATCGTCATCAAGGGGTTCGGTAATCAGTGCTCCGTCTAACATCTCGGTCATTTCTTACGTTCGGACTACCGTATAATCGCCTCCACGCTAACCGCCAAACGTTATCAATTAAATGCGATTCGAATCGAGAAGGGACACGGGAGTCGCGATATCAATCGCCTACCCTCGCGAAGCTTAAGTGAGAGCCCCATTCTTAGGTGGGTTGGCGGATATTCAAGTGGCGGACATACATCCGGAGATGGCTCAGAGCGTGTCGCGCAGTTCGGTGAGCCGGGAATCTGTCCAAGCCACGCCGAACTGTTGAATCGCTGCGCGAGAAGCTCTGGGACACCTTAGAGATCCCCCCGTCCCTTGCCACCCTCGCTGGATCCTGTTATCGTGGACCAGCTCATTTTCGTATACTGATTTACATCGATCACGGAGATTTAACGATGCGAAAACGTTCTCTCTTGTTCCTTTCGTTGCTGGTTCCAGCCTTTTTAGGCCTGGGCGGATATGCCGTCCTCAAAGCGCAGCAAACGACTTCGACGGCCGGCGCGAAGCGCTGGTCGGACGCAGCCACGTGGCCTGACAAAAAGGTGCCCGGCAAAGACGCCGTTGTCACCATTGAAAAGGATATGAACGTCGTCCTCGACGTCTCTCCGCCACCGCTGCGCAGTTTGACGATCAACGGCAAACTGAGCTTTGCGGACAATAAAGATCTGGAACTGTCCACCGAGTGGGTCATGGTGCACGGGGAACTGGAAATCGGCACCGAAGCCAAGCCCCATACGCGCAAGGCCACAATTACCCTCACTGACAACGTCAAAGACGAAGATATGAGTGGAATCGGTGGAACGAATGACCGCAGTGACCGCGGGATCATGATGATGGGCGGAACCCTGAACCTGCACGGTAACCGGACGAACTCATGGACGAAGTTGTCCAGAACCGCCGAAGCAGGCAGCAACTCGATTGAAGTCCTGAACGCCGCTGGCTGGCGGGCCGGCGACGCGATTGCCCTCGCGTCCACGGATTTCGATCCCCATCAGGCAGAGCGGCGAACCATTGCCGCCATCCGGGGCAATACGATCACGCTC
>DATHMO010000306.1:0-10994 GCA_035486995.1 Bryobacteraceae bacterium | reverse complement strand
CACTGCGCATTGAATCCGGGGAAGTACTCGGCCCGCGCATCTACACAGCGGGCTCAGGACGGTATCCGCCCAACGGTGTTCCTTATTACCTCAGCGATCTGCCTGCGGAAACCCGCGCCACGCTCCCACAGCCTGCGACGCCGGCCGAAGCCACCGCCATCGTCGAACGAAACATTGCGGCGGGCGCCGATTTGGAACGGACACGGGATTTGTAACCGACTACGATCTCACCGAAGAATATCGACAGCTGGCGCTCGCGGGCCTGTCGTTCATAGACGTGTTGACGATGTTAACCACCGCGCCCGCCAAGCGACTCGGAGTTAAAGACGCTGGCCGGATCGCGCCGGGCCTGCCGGCCGATCTCACTGTGCTGTCGGCGGACCCGACGTCGGAAGGTCTCGCTGCTTTCACGCAAGTGCGCTACACGATCCGCGCGGGAAAGATCATTTTCGAGAAGCGTTAACCCGCCGCGCCTTGCAACGCGAGTTCGGGAGTGCTCGCCGGTGGCGGCAGCGCGGCGCCATTTTGGCCGAACCGCACGGACACGAGCTTTGAAACGCCGGGCTCCTGCATCGTGACGCCGTAGAGCGACTGCGCTGCTTCCATGGTCCGCTTGGCGTGCGTGATCACGATGAACTGCGTGTGCGACGACATCTCTTTGAGCAGGCGCGTGAGCCGCTCGATATTCGGTTCGTCCAGCGGCGCGTCGACTTCGTCAAGAATGCAGAACGGGCTGGGCGTGTAGCGGAAGATGGCCATCAGCAGCGCCATCGCGGTCAGCGATTTCTCGCCGCCCGACAACAGCAGCACGTTTTGCAGCCGCTTGCCCGGAGGCGACGCCACAATGTCGATGCCCGATTCGGCCATGTTCGTTTCATCCGTCAACCGCATCTCGCCGACGCCGCCGCCGAACAGCGTGCGGAACATCTCGCGGAAGAATCCATTCACGGCTTCGAAGGCATCGGTGAACCGTTTGCGCGACTCCACGTCGATTTCGTGAATCGCTTTCTCGGTATCGCGGATGGAATCGAGCAAATCCTGCCGCTGGGCGTTCAAGAAATCGTAGCGCTGCTGGGCCTCTTGGAATTCTTCGAGCGCCTGCGGATTCACCGGCCCCAGGGCTTCAATGCGCGCCTTCACTTCCTGATATTTTTGCTCGGCTTCGAGCAACCCCGCCTCATCCAGCACGGCCTCTTCGCCCGCGGACAGTTCTTCGGCCGGCAGACCCAGTTCCTTGCGGCTGGTTTCGTCGAGATATTTCAGCTCGGCTTGCTTGCGCACCAGATCGAGCTCGATCTGCGATCGCTGCTCCTGCGCCGCTTGCACATTCATGCGCAATTGCTTGAGAGCTTCATCGAGCGCCAGAAGATTTGTGCGCTGCGTGGTCTCACGCGCGGCCAGCTCTCCGACGATTTCCTCAGCCGCGCGAATCGCATCCACCAATTCGCCGGCGCGCCGATCGAGCTCGATGTTGTCGGAAAGCAGCCGCGCCCGCTCCACTCCGAGGCGTTCCATTTCGGCCGCGATTTCCCGCTTGCGCGCCGCAGCCGCCGCGATCCCCGCTTCATGCCGAGCCTGGGTTGCGCGCTCGGATCGTTGCCGTTCCTCAAATCCAGCCAGTTCGGCGCGCAGCGAGCCGTGCTCTTCGACCAAGCGATGCGATTGCGATTGCAGCTCTTCGAAATCGGCGCGCGATTGCTCCAGCACCTGCTCTTCCACCGATCGCGCTGCTTCGCGCTCGTCCAACAATTGCTGATTACGCTCCTGCTGCTCCCGCGCCCGGCCGACTTCTTGCCGCAAGCGCTCCAGTTCGAGCCGCGCCACCGACAATCGGGTCTGCGCGCGCGTGAATTCCTCGGCCAACTGCCGATGCTCGTGATCGAGAGCCAGCGCGTCCTTTTCCTGACGCTGCTGCAGACTGCGCAAGCTTTCAAGATCTTCGCTGAGCCCCGCGATCTCGACTTCCAGTTGCTCCAGCGCCGACGCCGTCGCATCCACCGCGCGCTGCTTCACCTGGACTTCGCCGGTCAACTCACGCAACTCGCGCTTCAATGCCAGCGGACCGCTGCCCGTCTTTTTACCGCCGCTCACAGCGTGCCCGTGATAGCTCACGCCATCGGGCAACAGGAAAAACAACTCCGGATGATCGGTGGCCAGCTTCTGCGCCGCCGCGCGATCCTCGGCCAGGAAACAATGCGCGAGCCGGGGCAGCAAATCCCTGGGAGCGGATGCAAATCCGTTGGTGAACCGCAGATGATCGCTCAGCCGCCCGACCACGCCCTGGGCGTCAGCCAACGACTCCAGCGCCCGCGATTGTTCGCTGGCTTCGGGATGCACGAGAAACGTCGCGCGTCCGTCGAGATCGGTGCGCATGATATCGATGCCGCGCTCGGCCTCGCTCCAGTTCTGCACGACGACGTATTCCAGCTCTTCGTGCAGGAAATCTTCAGCGGCCTTTTCGAAGGCCGGTTCCACATCGACGAAATCAGCCAGCACGCCCGCAGCGTGAAACCCCTCCGCTTCGCCGCGTTCGATGGCTGTAAACAAACGCTTCACGCTTTCGGCGGTATATGCGCGATGCGAAAGGATTTCTTCGAGCGAATCCTTGCGTGCTTTCAATCGTGACGCATCGGTTCGCAAATGATCCAGCGTCTTGCGCGCTTCCACCGCTTCGGTTTTGCGAACGCTCAGTTCTTCTTCCACGCGGCGCTTCCGATCCGCAGTGGACTCCAACTCCATTTGCCCCGCCGACATCCGGCGCGACAATTCCGCCTTCACGCCGGTGAGCCGCTCCAGATCTGCGGTGGCCGTTTGCTCCTCGCGCTGGTTACGCGCCGAGTCACGATCCACGCCCGCCAGATACTCGCCGATCTGCACCAACTGGTTCTTGAGCGTCGACGATTCGCCCAGCAATCGCAGCACGTTCTGACGGCCGGTCTCGAGAGTCTTGGCACGCTCTTGCAGCGCCTGTTGCAGCTCGCCGCGTTCGGCAGCTTTGGCCGCCAGACGCTCGCGCGCCGCTTGAATTTCCGCCTCTAACTCAACCACCGATTGGAGGTGCGCCTCCAAATCCCGCTGCAACTGCTGGTGCCGCGTCTCCAACTCCTGCGATTCCGTTTCGCCCTGCCCGAGCCGCTGCTCGATGGCTGCGATTTGCTGCGCCTGCGAATCCAGCCGCCCGCGCGTGCGTTCTTGTTCCAATTGGAAATCGGCCAGCCGCCGGCGAGCTTCCGCCAACTCGGCGTCGTTGCGATAGCAGGCTTCCTGCAAAGCCTTATGTTCCTGCTCGCTCTCGGTGACCTGTGTGGACAGATTGTGGAATTCCGCGTTGGCGAGATTCAGATCGAGCGCAGTCTTCGCCGCATCGCGCTCCAGCATCCGGTAGCGCGCGGTGAGCGACCCACGCAGATGCGCGATCATTTCCACCTTCAGCTCTTCGTACCTGCGCGCCTTGGAAGCCTGGCGCTTCAGCGAATTCACCTGCCGGCCGACTTCTTCCAGAATGTCGAACACGCGCGCCAGATTTTGTTTCGCGCCTTCCAGCTTCGCTTCCGCAAGCCGCTTCTTGGTTTTGAATTTGCCGATGCCGGCGGCTTCTTCGATGATCGCCCGGCGGTCCTGCGGCTTGTTACTCAGAATCTGCCCGATGCGTCCCTGCTCGATAATGGCGTAGCTTTCCGGGCCCAAGCCCGTGCCGCTGAAGAGATCCTGGATATCGCGCAACCGCGCCGCTCGGCCGTCGATCAGGTATTCGCTTTCGCCCGATCGGAACAGCCGCCGCGTGATGGTAATTTCGCTGGGTTTGTGGTGCCCGTTGGTGTGACCGTTGCCGTTCGCGTGGTTCTCATGCTCGGCGTCGGCCGCCGCCGGATCCACCAGCGTCATGGTGACTGCGGCTAAGCCTAGCGGCTTGCGATCCCGCGTACCGGCGAAGATCACGTCTTCCATCCGCGCGCCGCGCAGGCTTTTGGCCGACTGCTCACCCAGCACCCAGCTAATGGCGTCGCTGAGGTTCGATTTTCCGCAGCCGTTCGGTCCAACCACGGCCGCGATGCCAGAACCCGCGAACTTCATCTCGGTTCTGTCAAAGAAGGACTTAAAGCCCTGAATTTCAACCCGCTTGAGCTTCAGCAAAGTACGGTCCCCTTCCTATTATCGTCTCGGGGGATGGGATTATGGTAACCGCCCTGGCTGGGAAAGTAAAGCGGGTCTTTCACTATATTTTGGGGGTACGTCTAGAACCATACAACCAATGGGATAGTCCCCGCCGTGGACGCGTCGACGCTCCGTAATTCGGGACACACTGGAGCTATTGTACTTGAACCACTATGCTGGTTGTCGTGGCAACTGGCGATCTGGCTGGGCTTACGGAATACAGCCGGATGGCGTCGATTTAACGTTGAGGCGGCTTGAATATCTCGAACAGCGCGTGCTAACGTCGCGCGCCTACTGCTCGTTTTGGCGGGCCATTGCTGAAGGCCTTCGCATCCGCGTTCTCGATCTTGAAACGCTCATCGCGATTCAGGAAGAACTGGGCGGTGAAAAAGACCGCGCCGTGCTGCCGATCTTGCGCCGGACGCTGGAAGAGAAGCGGAAAATCCAGTAGCTCGCCCTCAACCGGCGACCGAGACCGCGCACTGAGACGCGCCTTCATCACCTGCTCGTTTCGACTCGATGGCCCGGCCGAATCGCGCCGTGAAATGAAATGCGCTGCCTTTGCCCGGTTCGCTTTCGACCCAGATGCGTCCGCCGAGCATCTCGGTTAACCGATAGGAAATCGTCAGCCCCAGGCCTGTGCCGCCGTACTTGCGGGTGGTTGAATTGTCGCCTTGCGTGAAGGAAGAGAAAATCTCCTTCTGTCTCTCGGCGGGAATTCCGATCCCGCTATCTTTGACGGTGAACCGCACCATGCTGCCTTCACCACTGTGCGGTTCTCGCCGCACAGAAATCGTCACGCCTCCGGTGCTGGTGAATTTGATCGCGTTCCCGACCAGGTTCACGATGATCTGACGCAAACGAACCGGATCGCCGGCCACCAGATCGACGACTTGCGGATCCACTTGCAGACTGAAATCCAAGCCCTTTTGCTGTGCGCGAATCGAGAGCGGCTTCACGGTCTGCGCCAGACTCTCGCGGAGGCTGAAGTTAGCGACCTCCAGATCCAGCTTGCCGGCTTCGATTTTCGAGAAATCCAAAATGTCGTTGATCACCGCCAGCAGCCCATCGGCGGATTCCTTAGCGGTATCGAGATAATCGCGCTGTTCGGCGTCGAGCTTGGTCTCGAGCGCCAGGTCGACCATGCCGAGAATCCCGTTCATGGGCGTCCGGATCTCGTGGCTCATATTGGCCAGAAATTCGCTCTTGGCGCGGTTGGCAGCGAGTGCCGCCTGTTCTGCCCGCCTGCGCTCCACCATCTCCGCCTCCAGCCTTTGATTGATGGTTCGCAGCGCCTCACGCTGCAGGTGCGCCTTCAGCGCGAGATGCACAAATATGGCAAAGACGACCGCGCCGAAGAGCGCTCCCGCCACCGATAGCGCGAATGCGAAGCCAGTTTGATTCTTAGGCGAAAAGGCTTGTAACAAACCGGATCGAACGGTTGCCACAAAAACGCCGGCGGCGATCGGCGCCCAGGCCGGGACGCGCTGCCCGGCTGGAATCATATCCAAAGCGACCGCAACCGCGCCGAATCCCAGCGCGATGAAGCCGACGGCCGTGTGAACGGCTACGCACGCCAGGCTACCCAACAAGGCCCGCCCATCGCCCCATATGACGCTGATCGTTGAAGCGGCGCCGACGGCGGCTACCAGAACACCCGTGATCCCGAGTATCAGCGATTTATCCGCGGGCAGATTGGTTTGGACCAGGGCAAACCCGATTGCCAAAACGACGAAACAAAACGCACTGGCGCTCGACATGTGTCCAACAATCAACGATGCGCCCGCGAGAATGAACGCGAACCCGGCAGCGGTGAAAGTGAGGCGCGGCCGGCTGGTGACGATCCCGAGCAGGGCGAGTCCCGTAAGAATAAATGCTGCCGCGGTGTTGCCTTGCATCGGGCCAAGATAAGGCGCCACCTGAATGAGAAACGCGGAATGGATTGCCCATCCCACCAGGACTACCGATCCGAGCAGGATTGCGAGTGCGCCGGAGAGCGCGCCGACGATTCTGGGCAAAGACATACCTGAATCCCAGCTATCGACGTAACTGAAACAGAGCTTTAGCTTTAACTCGACCGCTGGCGCCGCGCCAGGATTTCATATACTGGTTTATTGTCGGCGAATACGCGGAATTCGGCGAGCTTTCCGTCGTGAATAATCGCTTTCCACGCCGCTGGCGTTCGCCACTCGACCCCGTCGATAGTTCCACCCGCAACGCCCGCGGCCAGCGCCAGGCTATCGTCTGCCAGCACATGCTCGATGCGAATCTGGTAATCGGGACACATTGTGAAGTAGCCGCGCCAGCCAGCCTCCATCTGGGTTGCACCCTGCACCTGGTTCCCGAGGCCATCGACGAACAAGTGATCGGCGGTGATGAGCGCCGCGATGGCTTTCGCGTCGTGATTGTTGATGGCAGCGGCAAACTCGGTGAAGATTTCGATCGGCTTCATTGCCATGCCGCAATTATAGATCCGGCTGCGGGGATTCGTCCCCATGTAAACTCACTGCATGGTGTTCACCAAACGTCTGCGCGACGGAGTTCGCAATGGCGACATCACCGTCAGCATCCGAATCTGGTTGCGCCCTCACGTCAAAGTGGGCGGGCGTTACCCGATGGAAGAAGGTGAGATCGAGATCGAATCGATCAAGCCGATCGAGCTTGACGACATCACGCCGGAGCTGGTGCGCGAGTCGGGTTTCGCGAGTCTCAACGATCTGCTCAAGATTGCGAAACACGGCAAGGGCGAAAATATCTACCTGGTCCGGTTCTACTACCTGCCCCCACGTGCGAAACGCCAGGGGCGAAAAGCGGGCTGAGTCGGGTAGAATCGTTTCTTCACCAGTTTTGAGGGCTACCTTACTCTGATCCAATGGACGGCGAGAATTCCGGGGACATAACGGGCTGGCTGGAACAGTGGGCGCAGGGTGAGCCGGCTGCTCTCGATCATCTCGCGCCACTGGTGTACGACCAGCTCCGCACCATCGCCGATAATCTGCTCCGCAACGAAGCCCCCGACCATACGCTGCAACCGACGGCGCTGGTGAGTGAAACATTTCTGAGGCTGCTCGATCTGCACCAGGTATCTCTCAACGACCGGTCGCATTTCTTCGCGTTCGCGGCCAAGCTGATGCGGCGAGTGTTGATCGATCATGCGCGGCGGGTGAAGGCTGCCAAACGGTCCGTCCCCGGGCTCCTCCCGCTCGATCCGGAACTCGGCTGGACGGGAGCCCTCAACGAAGAATCGCTCGATTTGAGCGCCGCCCTCGACGAACTGGAAACGCTGGATGCCATCGGCGTCCGCGCACTGGAATTGCGATATTTTCTCGGCTGCACCGGGGAGGAGACTGCGGCTTTGCTGGGTATTTCGGCATCCACTGTCGATAGGAGCGTGCGCTTCTCGCTCGCGTGGCTGCACAGCCGTTTGCATTCGCAAACTTGACGGATTTTCCGAGCCGATTACGCCGTATCTTGATATGCCTGCCCTTTCCAAGGAACGCTTCCAGCAGTTAGCCGCTTGGTTTGGGGAAGCCCTGCGGATTCCAGCCGGCGCCGCGCGGGATGACTATGTGACCCAGGTCTCGGGCGGTGATGTAACCATCCGCGAGGATCTGCTGCGACTGCTGGAATCGGACTCGGACGTTCAGCGCAGCGCATCGAGCGGGGGACCGTCTTTGCTCCCTCCGCGCTTGCCTCGTTTTGGAGCCTACCAGTCGCGCGAACTGCTGGGCGCGGGCGGAATGGGCGCGGTGTATCTTGCCACGCGCGAGGACGGCGAATTGCGGCATCGAGTGGCCGTGAAGGTGGCCGCCGGAGTGCTATGGTCGCCTGCGTTCGACGAGCGGTTTCGGCGCGAGCGGCAGATTCTGGCCGAGCTGCAGCATCCTTATATAGCGCGATTTCTGGATGGCGGGCTCACGGCGGACGGCGCTCCCTATCTGGTGATGGAGTATGTGGAGGGCGAACGCATCGATGCCTGGTGCGATCGCCGCCGGCTGTCGATCCGGGCGAGGTTAGAGCTGTTCCTCAAGGTTTCGGAAGCGGTGAGCTACGCGCACCAGAAGTTGATCGTGCATCGCGACCTGAAGCCGGGCAATATTCTGGTGACCGAAGGGGGCGAGCCCCGGCTGCTGGACTTTGGCATCGCTCGAACGCTGGAACCGTCGGGCAACGGCGGCGATGCTCAGGCAACCTTGAGCCCGGGGCTGTTCGCGACGCCGTTATACGCGAGCCCCGAAGTCTTGCTGGGACAGAATCCGGGCGTCGGTTGCGACGTTTATTCGCTCGGGGTGATGTTGTATGAGCTGCTCAGCGGCCGGCGGCCCTTCAGTGGAGCGAATCTACAGCCGGCGCAAATCATTGAACGAGTGCTCGCGTCCGACGCCCCGCCGATGAGCGCTGCCGTGCCGGATGATCCCGAAATAGCGCAGGCGCGTGGTGTGGATGCGGCGCAAGAGATACGGCGGCAACTGCGCGGGGAGCTGGATGCGGTGGCTGCGAAAGCTATCGCGAAATCGACTGCCGATCGCTACGCTTCCGTTGAACAATTGGCGGAAGACCTGCGCCGCTATCTTTCGGGATATCCCGTGCTGGCAACATCGGTGGGCCCGTGGCGGCGTGCCGCGAAGTTCGTAGCGCGCAATCGAACGCGGGTGATCGCCGTGGCCTTGATCGCGATCGCACTCGTCGCCGGATTGGTTGGAACCACTTGGCAGGCGCGTGTGGCGCAACGCGAGAGGATCGCCTCCGACCGGCGGTTCAACGAGGCTCGGGAACTGGCGCGCTACCTGGTTTTCGAACTCCAGACGTCAGTGGGCGATCTGCCCGGATCCACGCCCGTTCGCGCCGAGATGGTGAGCCGCTCGCTCGCGTATCTCGATCGGCTGGCGGCGGAAAAATCCAACGACGAGAGCCTGCGCGTGGAGCTGGGGCGCGGCTATTTGCAGCTAGCGGATGTGCTGGGAAATCCGTTCCATCCGAATATCGGCCAACCGGCGCGAGCCCAGGAAAGCTATCGCAAGGCCATCGCGATCCTAGAGCCGATCGCCGCAAAATCGCCGGAGAATCGGGACGCGCGCGTGTACCTGGCGCGAGGCAAACTGATGCTCGGCCGCAGCATTGGATTCAACGCCGCGTCGGCCGAAGGGCGCCAGTTGGTGGAAAGCGCCACCGAAGAGTTCGGCCGGCTGGCCGCGCGTTGGCCGTCGGATTTCACCGTGCACTCGCAAGCTGCGAGTGCATACTATACGTTTGCACAGAGCCTGCTTCCGCTGGGATATGTGTCGACGAACAACGCCGGACCAGCGCTCGACGCCGCGCGCGAATCCACCGTGCAGGCGCGAGCCGCCTTGCTGTTGAAACCCGGCGATCCGGATACGGTCCGCCAATTGAGCTCGGGCTACAAAGTGATGGGCGATTTGACCGAGTTGCACGACCGTCCCGGCGCGACGCAGTTCTTTCGCCAATCGCTGGCCGCGCTGGATCAACTGAACGAGAGCGACCGGCAATCGGTGGTGGCGCTGAGCACGCGCAGTTCCGCGCTGCTCGGACTGGGCTGGAACCTCGGCAACCTGGGCGATTTTCCTGCTTCTCTCGCGGCTTTGGAAGAGGCGCGGCAGATTCGCGATCGCACTTCGGAGCAAGATCCCAAGAACATCCAGGCGCTATATTTCCGCAGCATACCTTTGCGCGATCTCGCGATCGTGCACCAAATGGCGGGCCAGAACGCAGCGAGTCTCCAGACGTTCCTGGCCAACATCGAGGTCATGGACAGGCTAATTGTCCAGAGCCCGTCCAATCTTGGGTATCGCTTCTCGAGGGCGGAACTCGAATCGAGCGCCGCGAATCTCGCGACGAAGCTGGGACGCATGGGCGAGGCCGAGCAGTTGGCCAGCGCCGCTCTGCCGGTTCTGAAGCAAGCCGCCGAACGCCCGGATGCGAGCGCCGTGGAGCTGGCAATCGCCGCGCGGCATCTGCTTGAGACCGAGGTTCGCCGGCTGCGCGATCCGAAGCTCGCGCTCACATTCGCGATTAAGTCCAGCCAACTGGACGCAAAGGACTCCGAAATCCAAGAGATTCTGGCCGAGGCCTACTGGTTCAACGGCGATCGCCCGCATGCCGTTGCGGCGATCCAACAATCCCTCGCGCTCATTGAGCAGACACCGACTCCTACGCGGCAAGCCCTGGAAAAAACCTTCCGCATGTATCAGACGGCCAAACTCCCGTAGTACTCTCGCGCGGTCGCCCGTGACGCCCCTTCCAAGGAGATTGCGCCGTATCCGGGTGAAAGAGGACAGCATGGCTTTTCGTCTATTGCTTGTGCTCGCGGCGATGGCTGCGTTGGCGGCAACAGTTCAAGCCGGCTCCATTGTGGATGCATTCTCCTGGGTGGGCATCTACTATGGATCGGCCCAGTTGCTTTCGCCCAGCGGTACCTTGCTCTCAACAATGTCTGCGATGACAGCGGAGACGCAATTCGGCAACATCGGCCCACAGGCGGACCAAGGTCGGGAATGACGATCCTCTTTTAGTTACGTCGACGGCTTTTGATCCTAACAATACACGGACGCCGGCATCCGACGCGCTCTACGCGGATCTCACCGCTCAACCCACGAATTTCGCGGTTACAGCGGACACCGGATTTGTCGCATATGGCGGCCCGACGGACTACGTATACGCGTGGAACATTCAATCGCGGTGGAATTTTTCGAGGGCGATCTTCAGTTAACCGAAGTCCTGGCCACTCCGGAACCGCGTCGCCCCTGGTGGTCGATGATCGCGGTGCTAGCCACGTGGCTGGCCGGCCGGAGGCTCACCGTGCGCCGCTCGAAGACAGCTCA
>DATHMO010000305.1:0-38078 GCA_035486995.1 Bryobacteraceae bacterium | reverse complement strand
GGTTTGATCGAAAAGATTTCGCTGCTGATCCCTGGCAACCTTGGCTTGTTCCAACAGATTGATCAACGGCTCGATGAGATCTGGCACCATAACTACGCGAATGTTAAAGTCCTTAAAATCTGCTGTCGAGCGATTGTCTTGGCCCGCGAAAAAATTGCCGAACTCCAACACGAGCTCGTGCGCGGACACGCGATAGGCGAGAAGGTTGGCATAATAGGATTCCACGACGCTCCCCCTTGTTACCAGTATCGAACGAAACCAAGTGTATCAGTAGGATACGTAGTCATGTGTGGGGCTGCTCAAAACACTGACCGCTGATGCGCGCGAGCTTTGGTCTGGAGCGAGAATCGGGGCTCAGCCGCCACCCGCCCGTCGATCCGTGCGCATACGTGTTCGCCCACCGCAGGACCGTGCTTGAATCCGTGCCCGGAACCCCCGCCCACCAGCCAGACATTATCGAGTTCCGGATGCCGGTCGATCAGAAAATCGCCGTTGGACGTATTCTCGTATTGGCAAACGCGGCTTTCTACCAGCGGCGCGGCGGCCAGGGCAGGGAAGCGCTCGGCCAGGAACGCGCGAGCTTCCTCCAATCCGCGCACTGCACGATCGCCCGAGTCGGGATCGAATTCCTCGCCGTGCCGGTCAAACGCCAGCTTGAAGCCCCGGTTTTCGAGATCGGGAATGGTGTATGCGCTGTGCTCGTCCGTAATGTCGGTCCAGGCCGGCATTAGAGGTGGAGCGAAGCTCGGATCTTCCGCGGGCGGTCCAAAGAAAAATACTTCCTGACGTGTGACTCGAATTCGACCGCCCAAAACTTCGGGAAAGATTTTCGGCAACCAGGGCCCGCAAGCGTAGACCACGATTCCCGACGAATCGCGCGCGGCCGTCGCTTCGTGGCGATACTCGACGCCCTCGCGAACCGCTTGCGCCACCACCGCCTGCACCGCGCGACGCGCCAGAATCACACCGGCCTGCGTTTCATACAGGCCCATGCGGTCATCGCGAAACCGAAATTGCGGGAAAGCCCGGGCCAGATCCGCCGGCGCTAACCGCTGGAATGCTACGCCACACCTCTCGAACGCTGTCTCGATGCTCGCCGCGCGCGTATCGCCCGGCGGGGGCGTCCACAGCACTCCGGTGTTTTGGAAAAGCTCGGGGCGCCCGATTTGTTCGAACAGCTTGAGCCACAACTCGCGCGACCGCATCGCCCAGCGCGTGTAAATCTCGTCCGCGCCATAGCCCATGCGCAGGATTCGCGATTCGCCGCCCGAGCTCGATCGGCTGTTACCCGCGCCATAAATATCCACCAGCGCAACCGTCCGGCCGGAACGGCGCAATTGTAATGCGGTCCATGCGCCGAAGACGCCCGCGCCAATCACGACGGCATCGAAGCTCCTGCTCATGCCGATGCGCGCAAATCGTTCAGCACAGTTATCGGAATATTCAGATTGCCGTTATTACCGGTGCCGAGCGAAATCTGCGGCTTGACGCTGCCGTGAAAGTCGGACCCGCCCGTGACCAGAAGATTGTATTTTCGCGCGAGCCCGGCGTAGCGCTCCATGTCGTCCGGACGATGGTCGGAGTGAAACACCTCGATGCCGCGCAGACCCGAGTCGCGCAATTCGCGGATAAAGTTTTCCTCGGCTTTCGGATCGCGCAGACCGAGCCGGATGGGGTGCGCCAACACCGGCAGCCCGCCCGCCTTCACAACCCGCTCGATCGCCGCGGCGACGAAAGGCGCGAAACGCTCAACATAGGTCGGGGCCGATTCGCCCAGATAGCGGCGAAACGCTTCGTCGAAACTGCTCACGTAGCCTTTATCGATCAGCACCCGCGCAAAATGCGGACGCCCCGTCAACGTGCGGCCCAGCCGCTCCACTTCGCCCAGTTCGATCTCCACGCCCTTCTCGCGCAAACTCGTCACCAGCCGTTGATTGCGATCGCGCCGTCCGGCCAGCAGCTCGTTTAGCCACGCGCGGAAATCATCGGGCGGCGGCTGGCGCAGAAAATATCCAAGCAGGTGCACGGTGTATTCTTTCGTCCCAGGAACACGCGTGCTCAGTTCGATTCCGCACACCAAATCCAAGTCTCGCTGACGAGCCTCGGGCAGAGCTTGGTCATATCCGGCGAAGGTATCGTGATCGGAAATCGCCAGCGCTTCCACGCCGCGTTCGACGGCCAAGTCCACCAGCTCCAAAGGAGTAAAGGTTCCGTCCGATTCGTTGGTATGGCTGTGCAGATCGATCACAGCGCGAGCTTTCTCAGCCGCAGCGCGTTGGCGATCACGGAGACCGAACTGAAAGTCATGGCGGCACTCGCGATCACCGGGCTCAGCAGCAATCCAAAGAAAGGATACAGAACGCCCGCGGCGAGCGGCACTCCAATCACGTTATAGACGAAGGCAAAAAACAGGTTCTGCCGGATGTTGCGCATGGTAGCTTTGCTCAGCGCGCGGGCGCGAACGATCCCGCGCAAATCTCCCTTTACCAGTGTAATAGCCGCGCTCTCCATGGCGACATCGGTGCCCGAGCCCATCGCGATTCCCACATCGGCGCGCGCCAGAGCCGGAGCATCGTTGATTCCGTCGCCAGCCATCGCCACTACGCGGCCTTGCGATTGTAGCTGCGCGATTACGTCCGCCTTGCCGTCGGGCAGCACTTGCGCGTGTACTTCATCGATGCCAAGTGTGTGCGCCACCGCTTCCGCTGCCGATCGATTGTCGCCCGTCAGCATGACGATACGGAGCCCGTCGCGATGCAACTGATCGATAGCGTCGCGCGCAGTGAGTTTGACGGGATCGGCCAGCGCTATCGTGCCGGCCAGCTCTCCGTCGATCGAGACGCCGACCACTGTTTGTCCCGACTGGCCATCGCCATTTTCCGCGCGTCCGACGAAGATCAGGCGGCCATCGATGAGCGCCCCCACGCCGCGCCCGGTCTCCGATCGAAATTTTTCCGCCTTCGCCAAGGTCAATCCCCGCTCAGCGGCGCCCGCGACGATGGCCGCGGCCAATGGATGCTCGCTAAGTTTTTCGACGCTAGCCGCCAGTCGCAACACATCATCGTTGGTGGCCGAAATCAGCTTGGGCTTGCCCTCGGTGAGCGTTCCGGTTTTATCCACTACCAGCGTGTCGACCTTTTCCAGGCGTTCGAGCGCCTCGGCATTTCGGATCAGCACGCCGGCCCTTGCGCCGCGGCCGGTTCCGACCATGATCGACATCGGCGTGGCCAATCCGAGTGCGCAGGGACACGCGATGATCAGCACTGCCACCGCATTCACCAGCGCGTATGCCAGCCTTGGTTCCGGACCGAACACCGCCCAGATCGCGAACGTCACGACGGCGACTGCGATCACCGCCGGCACGAATACCGCCGACACTCGATCCGCCAGCCGCTGGATGGGTGCGCGCGATCGCTGCGCTTCGCTCACCATCTGGACGATGCGCGCCAGCATGGTCTCGGCGCCCACACGCTCGGCCTTCATCGCGAATGCGCCCGTGCCGTTGATGGTCCCACCGGTTACGCGATCGCCCGCGGATTTCTCTACGGGAATCGGCTCGCCAGTGAGCATGGATTCGTCAACAGAGCTTGAGCCGTCGGTAACCACGCCATCTACGGGAATGCGCTCGCCAGGCCGCACGCGCAGCACGTCGCCAACGTGTACGAGATCCAGCGCGACATCTTCTTCGACACCGTCTGGACGAATCACGCGCGCCGTCTTGGGAGCCAGGCCCAGAAGAGCCTTGATCGCGCTACTGGTCTGGCTGCGGGCGCGCAGTTCCAACACTTGTCCGAGCAACACCAGTGTGACGATCACGGCGGCGGGTTCGAAATAGAGTCCGATCCGGCCGTGGCCGCCGAGCAGCAGCGCGCCAACACTGTACAGATAGGCCGCGCCCGAACCCGCGCCGATCAGCGTGAACATGTTCAGGCTGCGATTCACCAGCGACGCCCAGGCGCGTTCAAAGATCGGCCAACCGGCCCACAGCACCACCGGACTCGCGAGCGCGCACTCGATCCACGGTTGGTGAACGCCGAAGAACATCAGCCCGAGCAATGCTGCCGATGGCGGAACGCTCCACCAGAAGCGCCGAAGCATGTCCACGTACTCCGGGTTGACGTCGTCGACGGTCGCCGCGCTGAAATGCACGGGCTCCAGAGCCATCCCGCACTTGGGGCACGACCCTGGCCCGATCTGCCGGACCTCAGGGTGCATCGGGCACGTGTACTCGACGCCTGCGGGCGCGGCTGTGGCCATGGGCTCGACGACAGCCTGCGGATGCAGATATTTTTCCGGATCCGCTTGGAACTTCGCCGCGCAACCCTTCGAACAGAAGCGATAGGTGTGGCTCTGATACTCCACCGCCCCCGCCGCTTGCTCGGGGTCCACCAACATGCCGCACACCGGATCGCGCGCCTTAGTCGTTTGAAGAATCGGAAGCATCGGAGTCACCGCCCGTCAGGGTCGCAGCCGCAGCCGCAGGAAAAAGTTCACCGCAACGGGACGATTCCCATAATACGGTTTGATGGCATCCGGCAGCGAATAGGTGCTGAAATTCGCGCCGATGCCGGTCTCGATCTTGTGAAACGTGCCGATGTCGCGCGTGTAGCCCACCGTGTACGCGCCGATGCGAAACGTGCTCCCGGCGGTGCGGTCCAGTTGCGCTTCCAGATCCGGCTGGTCGGTGAACAGCTCGTCTTTATCCACCAGTTCGACCCGGCCGGTGAAGAAGTTTTTCCTCCGCCACGGCGCGACGCTCTCGATCAAATACGAGTTCAGATTATGCTCGGTGAAGGTGTCGTGATTGCGACCCCAGATCACGCTCGTCGCCCAGTCCGACCCCTGCATCGGCCGCGTGTATTCGATGGACGCGGTCGCGCGAATCACGTCGCCAGGCTCCTGCCGCTCGGGCTTTGTTAATCGCCCGGCCGACACTTGCGCCGACCAATTCTTGCTAGGAAAATACGACAGGCGCGTGGACCACGAGTTGATCGGCCCGTCCTGGATGATCCAGCGGTTTTCGCCGGGCTCGGAGCCGTAGAATCCGCTGCCCTCCAGGCGCACCTTTTTGTACTTGATCCCGACAGTCACCACTTCGTCGGCGATGTGCGTGGAATCCTGCCAATGGTGCGAGAGCGGCGCCTGCGGTATTTCGGACGCGGAAGCACGATGCGGAAATGCCACCGGGCCGAGCGCCGGATCGCCCACGGGCGCAAAATACAGCTCCAGCATCGTGTGTTCGCTCAGCGGATGCGTATAGTGCACACCCAAAGCCATGATGAAATTGTGCGGATGCTGCTCGTCCACCAGCGGTTTGCCATAAGCCGTCTCGCCTGTTTGAAACAATTCCGGGTAGCTGCGATTTGTGATGGTGGCCGGGTCCAGGCTTAGCATCAAATCGAATTGAAAGGTGCCGCCGCCCAGCGGATGGTCCGCGGCGAACATCCCCCAGTTCGGCGCATAGAACTTGTCCGCGCCTCGCGGTCCGGTCTGCTGCGTGTCGATCACATAAGCTTGGCCCATCAGCATGAAATCCCACCCGGAATGGCTCGCCATCATCATCGGGAGCGATCCGGATTCCGGATTCTCGCTGGTTCCCGAGGCCAGATTCATCAAGTCGTCCTGCGCGATGGCCACGCGCACGAAAAATAGAGTAAATAAGAAAATTCGAAACACACTTCTTCCCCTTCATTCGATCGTCATGGGTGAACGGCCGCGTATGGAGGTTAGATTCGAAGAGGAAGTGGACCGGTATCGTAGTTGAGCTGCGGCTGATCGTCCCTCGACGCCGGCAACGGCTCGCCTAGCGAGCTCACCGGAATGGCCGCCACAGCTACCGCGGGCGCCAGTGTAAAACTAGCCGACGGCTGCGCGTCATGTTGTTGCTGCGGCGTTTCCAGCTGCGTTTTGCTGTGCGAGTGGCACGGAGGCGCGGCATGATCAACCGGCTGCGCCAGACAACGCGTGAAACATTCGGCATTGGCGAGGGCCAGCGCTATCGAGAGCAAAATTGCGACTCTGGCTAGCGCGCACCGCATCACGCCTTCAGCTTAACACGCGTTCGCTACAATGAGACTTCACCTCCTCTTCAATGATTCAAACTTTATTTGGCGCAACAGAACAAGAGCCGAACCTGCTGGAGCGCCTGAAAGCCGGCATCCAAAAAACTCGGGCGGGCTTGCTGGATCGCCTGGAAGACGCCGTCGCCGGGCGCAAAGAAATCGATGCCGACTTGCTCGACGAGCTGGAGTACGCGCTCATCACCGCCGACATCGGCGTAAATACCGCCACCGAAATTCTCGAGAATATCCGGCAGCGTGCGGACCGCAAACAGCTGGCCAACCCCGCCGAAATCAAGCAGCTGATTGCGCAGCATCTGCTCGAAGTGTTGGAAGCGTCCGATCGCCCGGTGCCGCACGTGGCCGAGCCGCCCGCGGTCGTGATCGTCGTCGGCGTCAATGGCGCGGGCAAAACCACCACCATCGGAAAGCTCGCTAGCCGCTATAAATCGGAAGGCCGCAGCGTCTTGTTGTGCGCCGCCGATACATTTCGCGCCGCCGCGATCGACCAGTTGCAGGTGTGGGGTACACGCGCCTCGGTCGACGTGATCCGGCAAGCTCCCGGCGCGGATCCGAGCGCTGTCGTCTTCGACGCCCTGCAAGCCGCCAAGGCTCGCAAAGTAGATTACGTGATCATCGACACCGCCGGCCGTCTCCACACCAAAACGAACCTGATGTCGGAGCTCGAAAAAATGCGCCGCACGGCCGCCAAGGTAATCCCCTCCGCGCCGCATGAAGTGCTGCTGGTGCTGGACGCAACCACCGGGCAGAACGGCTTGGAACAAGCGCGGAAATTCACCGAGTCGAGCGGGGTCACCGGGCTCGTGCTCACCAAACTCGATGGCACGGCCAAGGGTGGAGTGGTGGTGGCGATCGCTCGCGAATTGAATCTGCCGATCCGCTACGTTGGGGTCGGCGAACAAGCAGCCGACCTGCTGCCGTTTGAGCCCGACAAATTCATAGCATCCCTTTTCTCATGATGCGAGACCCTCTCATGGATGAGGCGCTCGAGCTCGCGCGCCAGGGCCTCGGCCGCACCAGTCCGAACCCCACCGTCGGCGCCGTGCTAGTCAAGGACGGCCAGATTGTCGGTCGCGGTTTTCACACATACACGCGGGCGAAGCACGCCGAAGTCGTGGCGCTGGAAGATGCCGAATCTGCCGGGGGAGCGCGTGGAGCGACACTCTACGTCACGCTCGAACCGTGCTCCCATCACGGCCGCACGCCGCCATGCGCCGATGCATTGGTCAGCGCCGGCATCACACGCGTGATTGCGGCCATGGAAGATCCCAATCCGCAAGTCGCGGGGCAAGGATTTCGCCGCTTGCACGACGCGGGCATCGAAGTGGAAGTTGCCGCCGAGTACACCGACGAAGCGTCGCGCCTCAACGAAGCTTTCATCCATTCCATGCGCACCGGCCTGCCACTGGTCACTTTGAAGGCCGCGCTCACGCTCGACGGCAAGATCTCAGCGCCTGAAGACAACACCGGATGGATCACCAGCGAGCGCGCCCGCGCACACGTCCAGCAAATCCGCCATAACGCCGACGCGATTCTCACCGGCATCGGAACCGTGCTGTCCGACGACCCCTTGCTCACCGATCGCACCGGAGAAGAGCGCAGCCGCCCGCTTCTGCGGATCGTCGCCGATTCCACCTTGCGCATTCCACTCGATTCGCGCATGGTCACAAGCGCCAATGGCGACCTTGCCGTCGTCACCACCTCCGCCGCGTCCGACGAACGGCGCCGCGCGCTGGAATATCGCGGGGTGCGAGTGCTGGTGTTCGATGGTCCCGGAGGCCGCGCCGATCTCACCAGGCTGCCCGCTTTCCTGGCCGCCGAGCACTATCGATCGCTCATGATCGAATCCGGCAGCAAATTGAATTGGGCGGTGCTGGAATCGCGCATCGCCGACAAAATCTTCTTCTATTACGCGCCGAAAATTCTGGGCGGTTTGCGATCTCTGCCCGTCGCCGGCGGGACCGGCCGATTACGCCGCACCGACGCCATACAGTTTCACAATGTGCGGATCCACTCCATCCCGCCCGACGAGTTCGTGGTGGAAGCCTGGGTTGATAAATAGGTTCAAGAATAAATGTTCACCGGGATCATTGAAGAGGCCGGCCGGATCGCCGCCGCCGGAACGCGCATGCGCATCGAATGCCGGCTCGTCCTCGCGGATATCAAGGAAGGCGCCAGCATCGCGGTTAACGGTGTCTGCTTGACCGCCGTCGATATCGATTCCAACGGCTTCTGGTGCGACTTGTCGCCCGAAACCCTGGCCCGCACCAACCTCGGCGCGTTACGCGAAGGTTCGCTCGTGAATCTGGAGCGGCCGGCAGCTGTTGGCGACCGCTTGAGCGGCCACATCGTCCAAGGCCACGTCGATGCCACGGCTGAATTCCTGGCGCTCGCCCCGCTCGCCGATGGAAATTGGTGGCTGACGGTACGCATTCCGCGGGATCTCGACCGCTATCTGATCCTCAAAGGCTCGGTCACGCTCGACGGCGTCAGCCTGACCATCGCGTCTCTCGACCAGGGTATTGCGGCCGTTGCGATCATTCCGCACACGTATGAAAATACCGTAATGCGCGAGTATCGCCCCGGCTCGGCCGTCAACGTAGAAGTCGACGTGATCGGCAAGTACGTGGAAAAGCTTCTCGGAACGCGATAGAATTCGGTATCCGAAGGTCGGCTAGCCGCGTCCATTATGTTGGGAGAGAGTACTTAGAAGGAGTCTCCGTATGCGCGCCCTGCAAATCGTTTTCCTATCGCTCGTTTTCGCCCTTGGTGTCAGCTTCGCCCAGCGCGGTGGAGGTGGACACGGTGGAGGTGGTGGCGGACACGCCGTCGGAGGTGGTGGCGGCGGACGTGCAGTCGGTGGCGGCGGGTTCCGTGGCGGCGCAGTAGGCGGAGGTGGATATCGCGGCGGCGGCTACGGAGGTGGTTATCGTGGCGGCTACGGCGGGTATGGATTCCGCGGTGGCTACGGTTATGGCCGCGGTTGGGGATGGGGAGGATGGGGCTTCGGCTTCGGTTATCCGTGGTACGGCGGCTATTACGGCTATCCGTATTATCCCTACGCTTATGGATATCCGTCTTACGGCGGCTATTATTCCGACCCCTACTATTACAACGATCCCAATGCATACGGCTACCCGCCGCAACAGCAATACAGCTACCCGCCACAGCAACAGCAGCAGTACGGTTATCCGCCACCACAACAGCAGCAACAATACGGTTATCCGCCACCGCAGCAGCAACAGCAACAATATCCGCAGGGTCCGCCTCCGGCGCAGACTCGTCCGCAGCAGGACTCGGCTCCTGGCAATCCGCCTCCGCCACCGCCTCCACAGGCCAGCAACAACAGCTACTCGGATGGCCAGTGGCATCGCTTCGGCGGAGCCAACGCCCTGGTGAGCAGTTCCCAATAGTCTGAGCTGTATACTGGCTGGGATGAAAAACGGCTTCATCCCAACATCCGCGGCTTTTGCCGCGATGGTTATGTCGGCCGGCTTGGGATTTGCGCAAAACCAGCCCGTACTTTCTGAGGGATCCGTCGAAGTTCCAGGAGCGAAGATCTTTTACAAGGACTCCGGCGGTCGCGGTGTGCCTGTCATTTTTCTCCACGCCAATACCGGCAGCGCCGACGTGTGGGAATATCAAATCCCAGTCTTCACCCATGCAGGTTATCGATTTATCGCCTATGATCGTCGCGGGCACGGCCGGACCGTGGCCGGCGCGAATGGTCCCGCATCAACCGGCGCGGACGACCTGCTCGCTCTCGTCGATCATTTGAAACTCGATAAATTCCATTTGGTTGGCACGGCAGGCGGCGGATTTGTTGCAATCGATTTCGCGATCTCGTATCCCCAACGCCTTCGCAGCTTCACGCTGCTTTGCTCCACGGCCGGTGTACAAGACGCGGATTACGTCGAGGCCACTCGCAGAATGAGGCCCGGTGGCTTCGAAAAAATGCCGCCTAGTTTTATCGAGCTTTCGCCCTCCTATCGATTTGCGAACCCCGATGGCGTGGCCCGCTGGTCTGAATTGGAGAGGAATAGTCGAGCACCGGAAGCCGTCCGGGGCCCGGCTCAGCCCAGCAAGAACCGAGTCACGCTGGCGCTGATCGAAGGAATCAAAATCCCCACGCTGGTGATTGCTGGCGATGCCGACCTATATGCGCCGCCGGCCATGATGCGCCGAATCGCGGATCGCATTAAGGGCGCCCAGTTTATAGCGGTGCCGGAAGCCGGCCATTCCGTTTGGTGGGAAGCGCCCGACAAGTTTAATAGCGCCGTGCTTTCGTTCATCGCCAAGCATTAGAGCAGCCCGCGTTTCTCCAACTGACCTGAAACTTGCCGGTCACGTCTTGCGTCTGTCTCGCCAGATCTCGCGTAAGCGAAAACGCTGGCACGAGCGCAGGGGTGATGCAGTAAGCGCCCGGCCACGGGGAGGTTAGTCGTGAAAATATCCAAGCGGTACGTGTGTCTATTTTTGTTGCCAATCGCAGCGTTCGCGCAAAGCAACACTCCAGTTAGCGATCTCCTTCCAGTCAAACGCGTCGTTCTCTATAAGACCGGCGTCGGGTACTTCGAACATCTCGGTCGCGTCCGCGAAAGCCAGAACGTAACCATTCCCTTCACCTCCGGCCAACTCAACGACGTGCTCAAATCGCTCACCGTTCTCGATCTTAACGGCGGACGCATCACCGGCGTCGAGTATGGATCGGCCGCTCCCATGGATCGCCAGCTCGGCGATCTTCGTCTTCCGGTCGGCGAAAAAGCGTCGCTGACCGAGTTTCTGGGCGCACTGCGCGGTGCGCGTCTCGAAGTTCGCAGCGGCTCGAGCATCATCACCGGCCGCCTGCTCAGCGTCGAGCGCAAAACCCGCATCGCGGGCGGAACAACCCTCGAAGTCGACTATCTTTCGTTGATCACCGATTCGGGCGAGCTTCGCACCACCGAACTCACGCCCGCGTTCTCGGTCAAGCTGCTGGATCGGGGACTGCCCGCCAAAATGGATCGATTTCTCGACGTGGTTTCCGCCGGCCGTGAAGCCGACGTGCGCCGCATGGTGATCTCGACCTCGGGTACCGGCGATCGCTCGCTCTTCGTCAGCTACGTCAGCGAGGTGCCAGTCTGGAAGACCACCTATCGCATCGTGCTTGGCGCCAAAGCCAAGCCTCTGCTGCAGGGCTGGGCCATCGTCGACAACACCGTCGGCGAGGATTGGGACAAAGTGGAGTTGTCGCTCGTGGCGGGCGCGCCGCACTCGTTCATCCAGAACCTTTCGCAGCCGTATTATTCGCGTCGTCCGGTGGTGCCGGTCCCTGAAGAAGTTTTGGTTTCGCCGCAGACGTATGAACCGACGCTGATCCCGAGTTTCGGCGCATTGTCGGGGATCGTCACCGATCCCACCGGGGCCGTCATTCCGAATGCGGGAGTCAAAGCCTACTCGGTCGATGGCGCGCTTCTAGGCCAAACGCAAACTAATGCCAACGGTGAGTACGGATTTGAATCGTTGCCGGAAGGTCCGCTGAATCTGGAGTTCAGCTCCTTGGGTTTCAACAAGGCGATCGTCAACGGAGTGAATTTCTCCACGTCGAAACCGCTTCAACAAAACGCGACGCTTCAGGTTGGAAGTCAATCCGAAACGGTGACGGTAGAAGCCTCTGCGCTCCCTCTTCAGACGGAATCTTCCGGGCTGTCCAATCGGGGCAGAAACCTCGGCAGCGGCGGGTCGCTGGGTTCCGGAAATCGCAGTAAGCCCCAGCAGTTCGCCAACCTCCAACGACCCCCAAGTGTTACGGTCGCCGCCGCCCGCGCCCAAGCCGAATCCGCCGCCCAAGCCCAGGAACGCGGCGACCTCTTCGAATACAAGCTCAAAGAGCCCATCACTATCCGCAAAAACCGCTCCGCTCTCGTCCCCATCGTTCAATCCACCGTTGCGGCCGAAAAGGTATCGGTCTGGAACGAGCAGTCGGGCCTCCCGCGGCCCCAGCGCGCGCTCTGGCTCACCAACTCGAGCGGCCTCACTCTCGACGGCGGCAGCTTCAGCGTAATGGAAGACGAAACTTTCGCCGGCGAGGGCATCTTCGATCCTATCCGCCCCGACGAAAAACGCCTGGTCTCCTACGCCACCGATCTTGCGCTCAACGCGAGCTCCCGCACCAATACCGAGCGCGAGCGCGTGGCGCGCGTACGCATCAGCCACGGCACCATGGTGCAGGAAAGCGAGATCCGCGAAAAGAAAACCTACACCTTCCGCAACGAGGACACAACTGCGCGCACCGTCATCGTGGAACACCCCGTCCGTGCCGGCTATGAGCTTTGCAGCGACGTTCAACCGGCCGAAACCACTGCGGCATGGAAGCGATTTCGTGTGCCTGTGGAGCCCAAGCAAACCACGTCGCTCATCGTCGAAGAGGCTCGCCGGGAACAAACCAACTACGCCATCACCAATGTCGATAGCGATCAGGTCGCGCTTTTCGTCCGCGAGAAATCCATCAACAAGACCGTCCAGGACGCGCTCGAAAAGATCGTCGCGCAAAAGGCCGTGGTGGCCGATCTCGATTCCAAGACAAGCGATCTCGACGACGAGCAAATGCAAATCTTCGACGATCAGCAGCGCTTGCGTGAAAACATGAAGTCGCTCAAGGGCAGCGCCGAGGAGAAGAAGCTGCTCGAACGCTATACCCAGCAACTCGACGCGCAGGAAACGCGCCTGGATGCGCTGCGCAAAGAGAGCCAGCAACTCGACGCACGAAAGCAAGCCGCTCAGACCACGCTCGACAAAATGATCGAAGACCTATCGCTCGACGTGAAATTGTAGGACGGACCCCTTGTCGGCCGGGGGCGCCCGATGCGGCATCGGTTGGTGTATGCTAACCCCGATGCCGCGCCTGTTTCTTTCCCCACGCCAAACGCTCCTGACCACCGCTGTCGTCACTCTGAGCGCCGCCTCGGTGTCCGCTCAATGGCTGAACTATCCCACCGCGGGAGTACCGCACAAAACCGACGGCAAGGTGGACATGTTCGCTCCGGCCCCCCGCATGCCAGATGGCAAACCCGACTTTTCCGGGATCTGGACCACTGGCGAGCCCTTTGACCGCCGTGGGCATGGCCTGTCGAGTCCCAAAGATCTGCCACCTCCAACCGATCCGAAAAGTTACCCAGCCGCGCAGACTCCCGGCGACCCTACCGCAATCATTGGTTCGCGCCAAATGGCCAATATCGGTATCGATCTTCCTGGCGGTTTGCCTTATCAGCCTTGGCTTGCGGCACTCACCAAGGTGCGCACCGACAACCTGGCGAAGGACGATCCCCACATCCGCTGTTTACCCGATAATTTTCTTCGCGCCTACGGCATGCCGCATTTGCTGAAGTTCGTCCACAAGCCAGGTATTCTGCTGGTGCTCAATGAAGTGGACGCTGGCTATCGACAGGTATTCACGGACGCACGGCCCTTGCCCGTGGATCCGAACCCATCCTGGCAAGGATATTCTTCGGGGAAATGGTCCGGCGACACGCTCATCATTGACACCATCGGACTGCGGGACGACACATGGATCGATTGGAACGGAAGTGTGCTCACCGAAGCGGCCAAGGTCCGCGAGCAAATCCGCCGCCCTGACTTCGGGCACCTGGACATCGAAGTTACAGTGGACGATCCCAAGGCTTACACCAAGCCATGGACCGTCCATTTGCAGCAGCGCATCGTAGTCGACACGGAGCTGGTGGACGAAATCTGTGCGGAAGGCGAGCAGTCCCTCAAGCACATGAAGTCGCTTCCCTCGCAGCCGTAGACGGCATGAAGAAGTTCCAGCACGAGTGGATTTTCGAGGCGTTCGCCGAGCACTCCACCTTCTTCACCAAGAGCATGTTCGGCGGACTGGCCGCCTATCTCTTCGAGCGCCAGATGTTGTTGCTTGTTGAGCCAACCAAATCCGGCCGCTGGAATTGGCACGGGGTCCTGATCTGCACCGACTACCGGCATCACGCGTCCATTCAAGCCGAGTTCCCGGCGCTCATGCCGCATGGCGTTCTACGAAAGTGGCTCTTCATCGACTCCACACACGAAGATTTCGAATCGACCATGGACCGGGTGGCGAAGCGCGTAGCCGGCAACGACCTCCGCTTCGGCATCCTGCCCGCTGGTCCAAAGCGGAGGAGCCGAGCGAAACGTTAATCAGCACGCCCTACCACAACGCCGCGCTGGCCAATTTCGCACCCTCCACCAGCACCCTGAGCTTCGCCCACGCGATCTGCGGATGCGTGCGGCCTCCGAACCCGCAATCCGCTCCCGCGATCACATTCTCTTTGCCGAGTACAGCCGCGAATCGTTGAATGCGCTGCGCGACCAGCTCCGGATGTTCCACCACGTCCGTCGAATGCGTGATCACGCCCGGAATCAGGATCTTTCCTTCGGGCAGCCGCGCCGTTTCCCATACCGCATACTCGTGCTCATGCCGCGCGTTGGCTCCTTCAATCAGGTATGCCTGCGCCTTCACAGCCAGCAGAATATCGACCAAATGCTTCAACTCCAGATCGTAGGCGTGCGGACCGTGCCAGCTTCCCCAGCAAAAGTGATAGCGAATCCGGTCCTCGGGAATTCCGCGCAGCGCATGGTTCAGCGCCTCAACGCGCACCTGGCAGCGTCGTTTGAAAGCTTCCAGGCCCATGCCGATTCCGATGCGATCCCAAAGCGCGGGCAGCCAGGCATCGTCCACTTGCAGAATAATGCCCGACTCGGCGATCGCCTTGTACTCCTCATGCAGCGCGTCTGCCAGAGCGAACAGGAAATCCTCGTCCTTCGAGTAATATTCGTTGGAGCGATAAACTTCCAGGCTCGCCGGAGCCGTGCTCGTGAGGAACAATTCGTCTCCGGGACTGGCGGCTGCCTTGAGTAGATCGATCTCACGCTGCAAAACCGCTTGCCCGGTGTAGGTGACGGGACCGGTACAAATCCAGTGGCTCCGCACCTTCTTGATCTGATCGCCCGGCTCGAAGAATAGCGTGCCGCGTTCGGAGGCCCACTTGTAAAAATCCGCGAACTCCTCGCGATCCTTGCCCTGCGTGACGATCGGCGGTCCCTTGCGCTGGCCTGCCGTGAATCCGCCGAAGCGATCGTCGGTGAAGGACAGCCAGTCGCCGCCCTTGGTGTACTCGCCTTCGTTGATGATGTCGAGGCCGGTCTGGCGCTGCCGTTCGACAAGTTTCCGCACAGCGGCTTCTCCGGTCAAGCCCTCTGGTGCAGGCAAACTACCGACATGCGTGGTCAGAATTTTGTGCGTGCTCCGTTGCATGCCCCGATTATACGGGGCACGTCAACGCGAACGGCGTGTTAGGCTCCTGCCGCTTTCGATTTCCGCCGAGACGCCGCATGTGCGCTCTTTTGAGGCTGCCCGCCGGCAGTGATCGCTTGTGAAAGCTTGGTTCCGTCCACCGAACCAAGGCCACTGCATGCGTCCCAGCCCTCTTCCGCATCGTAGCCGACGTTCTTGAACGTTTTGAAGCTCACGCGGTTGTTGCCGGCTACGATATCTCGAAACACTCCCGAGTTTGCCGGAAGCGAATAAAGCTGAGGATTCACGAAGCCGACGCGGCCATTTAGTTTCTGATTGATGAGCGCGATCAGACCAGCCCACAGCGGGGCGACCGCGCTGGTTCCACCCTCTTGTATCGGCTGACCATCTACTTGGATGTTGTATCCGGTGTCCGGGTCTGCGTCGCCAGTGACGTCGGGGACGCCGCGGCCTCTGAATCCCGCCGGGTTGAGAGATACAGGTACGTTAGCCTGTTGCTGGTAAGCCGGGATGGGGAACACTCCGCTCACCCCGCCACCTCCAGATCCGAACGAGCCGTCGGGGCCCGCTTGGGGTGACAGGTCGGCTTTTTTCTGGTTCCAGACGGATTCAGACTGGATGGCTCCGTTGGATGTGATGAGCCGCGTCCCGCCGCAAGACAGGGCAAAAGGGCTCGATGAAGGGAAATCGGCGTGCGCTTTCCCGTCCCAGATCTTTGGTCCCAAGTCGGCCGCGCCATCGTCACCCGCCGCCACGCAAACAGTTACACCCAACAAGGCTGCTTCCTGCAGCACCTGATCGAATTGTGTCTGGAACGTCGTGGTGGGCATGTCTTCAGCACCGCCCCAACTGATAGAGATGACAGAGGGATTGTATTCGGTGTCATGGACGGCTTTCGTTATGGCGTCGAGAAAGCCCTTCGAAGTGGCCTCGTTAGGCGCGAAGTAGACCACGATCTGTGCGCCCGGAGCCACGCTTCCCACCACTTCGATGTCCAGCACCACCTCCGCATCATCACTATCGGCAGTGGTCGGCGAATTATTGGAGCCGTCTACTGAGACCGGAAGCACCGTTGGCACGGGAAGCTTCAGATTACCGAAGTACTGTTGTAGATCTCGTGGGAAATAGCCGCCCCCTAACTCGATGATGCCAATAGTCTGGCCCGATCCATCGAGCCCCGCAGGAAAGTTATAGGCCTGGGCGATTTCCAGCGCTGTAAAAGGACGGGCTTTGCCCGACGACCCGGACTTGCTTTTGGGACGAGCCCCGCGCCGGCTGGCCACCGGCCTGTTATCAAGGCCAAATACTCCCTCGACGATTTCCTTGAGGTCCGCTGGAATATGCACGTATCCGGTGCGGCCCCGATAAGTTCCGTTCGCGTAGGAATACGTCTTTAACTTCTGTCCAAAGGCCGTATTAAAGTCAGCCACCACCCCCGACAGCATGACACTACGCCGCGACGGGTCTGCTCGAACCACAGTGAGTTTGTGGTCCTCGGCGAATTTTCGAACCCGAGCGATGTCCGCGTTATCGGCGCCGTGGGCATCCGCGAATTCCTCATGCGTCAACTGTTGTATGGGAACCTTGGATGGTTTCAGCAGGTCTCGCGCCTTCGGTAATGGATTTCTCGGCCGCAATCGTAAGGTCACTTCCAGCCGCTCATCGGCGGGCGCTGGCCCGATCAATTGAGCATCCCGAAAGGGGGCCTTCTTGCTGCCGGGTATTGCAATCATCTTATTCGTCGGCATTTTCGTCGGCATTTCGGAGTCCTTTCTAAGGGCCCCATGCTAACTCGTTTCTGCGTTGAGCGCAATGCCTGAGATTATTCAGGGCGATTTCGAGCATAAAGATCTGGCCTGCCATAAAATCCTGCAATCGCTCGGTTCAGGCCCGCCAACAATCAGTCATCCGGTACTAGCACCAACAACCGACAACTAACAACCAACAACCAGAGGATATCCCCGCCCTCGAGCCAAGTATAGGACGTGAAATTTCGTAGTAACCGCCTGGATCTGATCGCCCGGCTCGAAGAACAGCGTGCCGCGTTCGGAGGCCCACTTGTAAAAAATCCGCGAACTCCTCGCGATCCTTGCCTTGCGTGACGATCGGCGGTCCCTTGCGCTGGCCTGCCGTGAATCCGCCGAAGCGATCGTCGGTGAAGGACAGCCAGTCGCCAACCTTGGTGTACTCGCCTTCGTTGATGATGTCCAGGCCGGTCTGGCGCTGCCGTTCGCCAAGTTTCCGCACAGCGCCTTCCCCCGTCAAGCCCTCTGGTGCAGGCAAACTACCGACATGCATGGTAAGAATTTTGTACGTGCTCCGGTTCACTTTAGGGCTTTGCGGACACCGGCTGCCAGAGCTCAATTTTATTCCCATCCTGGTCATAGATCCAGCCAAAGCGGCCGTAGGATTCATTCATTCGTTTGGGGTCGATCTTTACTCCCTCCCCTTTCAAGCGGTCGAGCAAAGCATCCAGATCGTCCACGATGTAGTTGACCATGAACGGTTGCGTGGCTGGGATGTAGTCGGTGGAGGCGGGGAAAATAGTCCAAACCGTAACATGCTCTTTTTGAGGGTCGTCTTGTTCGCGCCACGGAAGCATCACGCCTTGGCCTTTGTCAGCGAGTCCAAGATGCGTTGAATACCATTGGCGCATCTGATCACGATTAGCGGATTTGAAGAAGACGCCGCCGATTCCAAGGATGCGCCCGCGCTGCTCTGTTTTGACAGGGGGCTTTGACTTTTCAGGTTGCGGAGTTTGCACTTCCTGTCCTCCTTTTAAGTAGGCCGAGACGACCAATAGCGAGCCGAGCGCCATCGTTCTCCAGGGTATTCCTTGCATGTGTTGGATTATACAAGCTTCCATTCGAATGGAGAAAAGGTTCGCCTAAGCTACCCGTGGCCCCTTGGCTTCGATTTTGAAACTTTGAAAAAAGCCGCTCGCCGCATGCCATCGACCACCCCCACTAACAACCAAAAACCAACAACCAACAACCAGAGAATATCCCCGCCCCCATCCCACGTATAGGACGTGAAATTCCGAGTAGTAACCGCCGCCCGCGGCATTTTCTGCTGCGCTCTGGCATTCGTTGTCTCCGCTAACGCCACTGTTATCGTGCAACTCAAAGTCGTCGAAGGCGAAGGCGTGGTCTATCGCACCGGTACGCGCGCCACACGGGGCCTCACGGTCCTCGTAACCGACGAAACCGGCAAGCCCGTGGACATGGCCGCCGTCAGCTTTCGCCTGCCCGATGAAGGCGCATCCGGCACGTTCGGCTCCGGCTTGCGGAGCGAAATCGTCACCACCGGCCCCGATGGACGCGCCACCGTCTGGGGCATGCAGTGGAACAAAACCCCCGGCCCCGTCGAGATCCGCGTCACTGCCATCAAGGAACAAGCGCGCGCCGGCCTCATCAGCACGCAATATCTGAGTGACTCTGTAGCCCCCAAATCCGGCGGCGAAGGCGTCTTCACCGCATCGCACAGTCATAAGTGGCTCTGGATCGCCGCCATCGCGGTAGGCGCGGGCGCCGGCGCCGCGTTCGCACTCGCGAAGGGATCGCCATCGTCTCCTTCAACCACCACCTCGGCCGTCACTGGACTCTCCATCGGCACGCCGAGCATCATTGTGAGCCATCCGTAATGAAGCAATTGTTCCTCGCCATACTCCTCGCCGCAGGTGCCGCCGTTACCTTGGTGGCCCAACCGGCCATTCAACCTCCGCAACTCGGCTTCGCGGCCATTTCCGGCGGATCGGTACGTTCGGTCTACGGCCTCGCAGGCAATTTCATCCTTGGCCCGTCCGTTGCCGGAAGCGTTCTCTCGCAAGCTTTCTCGGGCTCGCTCGGACTTTTGAAAACCGCCTCGACTTTGGCCGCGTTCGACGCCCAGGGCCACATGCTTGCGACCAGCGACACGGCGTCCGGCCCGGCCTTGTTCGCGTTCGCCCCCGATGGAGTTACCGCGCTCGTCTACGTCGCAAGCGATAACATGCTCATCGAATGGACCGGCTTCAAGTTCGCCACGGTGCCGTTCCGCCCCGAGACCTCGCCCGACGACATCGTGCTCGCCATCGCGTTGCCCAATGCGTTCGAAGCCTCCCTCATCGTCCAGCGAAACGAAGGAATCTGGCAGGTTCAGCTCCCTTTCACCCGCTCCCGAGTCAATTCGCAAAAAGCGCTTCCCGGCATCACAGCGCCCCTGCTCGCGCTCGCTTCTGGCGACTTGGTCTACGCCGACGGGAACGGAATCGTGCTCCGCAAGCCCGGCAATTCCGAGCTTCACATCGCCGGAAATTTACCCGCGCAGTTTTCGCTCACACAAATGGACGCCGATTGGGTCCAGCTCAGCGACCTCGCCGGCCCACGCCGCTACGCCATTCGACTCACTCCCGGCCGCGAAGGCTTCTATCAACTCCCGGAGGCCGGCCAATGATCCCGCGCCTTCTCCTGTTTGCGTCCCTCCTGCCCCTGTCCGCGCTGGCGCAGCTTCAGGTTTTCCAGTTCGACGGGACCAACTACACGCCGGTCGGCGCCGTAGTGAACATCGGTACAGCCGCGCCGGGCGACACCCTCATCTCCCGATTCCGCGTGCGCAACATGAGCAGCGCACCTGTCGTGCTCCAGACCATCACGCTCGCGGGGGAAGGCTTCACGATTCAATCTTCGCCTTCGCTTCCCTATACTCTGCCGCCCTACGTTGGCCCCACATCGGAAGCCGAAATCGACACCAACTTTAGCCCCACCATCATTGCTTCCTACAGCGCGACGCTGGCCATCAACTCCGTCAGCATCATCCTCCTAGGGACAGCCGCGCCCACGGCCACGCTCTCGCTCTCGGGAAGCACCACGCCGCTCGTCGCGGGCGCAACGGTGAATTTCGGATCGGTTGCCGTCGGATCGCTACAAACGCAAGGCTTCCTGCTCGCCAACATCGGCACCATTGCGATCACGGTGGGAACCCTCACCGTCTCCGGCGCCGACTTCACTGGACCCACCGGCCTCACCGCTCCAGTCCAACTCCAGCCCGGCCAAACGGCGATGTTCCAGGTAACGTTCACCCCGCAATCCGGCACTCTCGCGCAAGGCGTGTTGACTGTCGATGCGCGCACCTTCAACCTCGCCGGCCAAGGACTCTCCGCGCCGCTCCCGAGCGCCACCATCATCTTCGCATCCACCGTCGGCGGCAGCGCGCAACAGAACAGCATTTCTATTTCGCTGGCTTCGGCTTCGCAAGTGAGCGGCACCGGCACGCTGACTTTGTCATTTCAGTCGAGTGTTACGGGCGTCACCGACGATCCGGCGATTCAGTTCCTCTCCGGCCCGCTGCGGATGGCCACCGTCACCGTTTCTCCTGGCGACACCACCGCCCAAATCGGCGGCCAGCCTAACATCGCATTCCAGACCGGGACCACCGCCGGGACCATCACGTTTTCGCTTACGCTGGAAAACAACGCGCCCCAGCAAGCCACGTTGACCATTCCACCTGCCCAGATCTCGCTCGCGAGCTTTACCGCTGTTCGCGAGTTCGGCTCGCTGAACGTCGCATTTTCAGGATTCGACAACACCTACTCGGCGTCGCAGCTCCAGTTCACTTTTTACGACCTCAAGGGCCTCGCGCTGGGCCAGGGCCCCATTAGTGTCGACGCCGCCAGCCAATTCCAGCAATATTTCGCCACCACACAGGCCGGCGGCTCGTTCTCGCTGCTCGCGACCTTCCCCGTCGCGGGCGATACCACCCAAATCGGGTTTGTCATGGCCGAGTTGACCAATTCCGCGGGCACCGTCATGGCGCAACAGATCCCGATCGAGAACTAGTATTCTGCAAGCATGTTGCTTGCGACCGTGGTCGACACTTCGCGGCGCGTCGCCGACACCAGCAAGCGGCTTGAAAAAATCGCATTGATCGCAGCGTTACTTCGCGAACTGCGTCCCCAGGAAATCGAAATCGTCGTTCAATTCTTGGCCGGACAAATCCGCCAAGGCCGCATCGGCGCCGGTTATGCCGCGCTGCGTGACGCCCGAAATTCACCGGCCTCGAGCCCAACTTTAGATGTTCTCGACGTCGATCGAACGCTTGAATCGATTTCGAAAGCCAGCGGCAGCGGATCACAAAACCAGCGCTTCGAGCTGCTCCAAGGCATGTTTGCGCGCGCCACCGAACCCGAGCAGCAGTTCCTCAGCGGATTGCTGATGGGCGAACTGCGCCAAGGCGCACTCGAAGGAATCATGGTGGAAGCCGTCGCGAAAGCGTCCGGCATTTCGTCCGATCGCGTCCGCAGGGCCGCCATGATGGCCGGCGACATCGCGCGAGTCGCTCACGCGGCGCTCGAACAGGGTGAAACGGGCCTCGAACAATACGACGTTCAATTGTTCCGGCCCATCCAGCCCATGCTGGCCCAATCCGCCGACAACATCCCCGAAGCCCTGGCCTCGATCGGCGAAGCCGCTCTCGAATACAAAATGGACGGAGCGCGCGTCCAGGTCCATAAATCGGGCGATGAAGTCGCGGTTTATTCGCGCGGCTTAAAAGATGTTACGCTCGCTGTTCCCGAAGTGGTCGAGTTGGTCCGTGCCCTTCCGGCCCAAGACCTGATCCTCGATGGCGAAGTGATCAGCCTCTTACCCGACGCCCGCCCGCAGCCGTTTCAAATCACGATGCGGCGCTTCGGTCGCAAATTGGATGTCGAACGTCTGCGCCAGGAATTGCC
Source organism: Bryobacteraceae bacterium (assembly GCA_035486995.1). Taxonomy (GTDB): domain Bacteria; phylum Acidobacteriota; class Terriglobia; order Bryobacterales; family Bryobacteraceae; genus Palsa-89. The sequence goes on along the minus strand of DATHMO010000305.1, from coordinate 16,003 downwards.
CATGACGCCGTTCTGGTTCGACCTGCTGTATCTCAACGGCTCGCCGCTTCTCGACGAAACGCAAACCCGCCGATTCGCCGCGCTCTCGGAACTCGCGCCTAGTTCCCTGATCCCGCACATGGTCACTGGAGACGCCTCAGCCGGCGATGAGTTCCTGGAGCGGGCGCTCGCCCAAGGTCACGAAGGCATCATGGCCAAATCTATCGACGCGAAATACGCCGCCGGCGCTCGCGGCCAAAGCTGGGTGAAGGTGAAGCGCGCCCGCACGCTCGACCTCGTGATCCTGGCCGCCGAATGGGGACATGGCCGCCGCAAAGGATGGCTCAGCAATTTGCATTTGGGCGCTCGCGATACCGCAAAGGGCGGCTTCGCGATGCTCGGCAAAACGTTCAAAGGCCTCACCGACGAAATGCTCCAGTGGCAGACCCAAGAACTGCTGAAACTCGAAATCGGCCGCGACAGCTACACCGTGCATGTCGAGCCAAAGCTGGTCGTCGAGATTGCGTTCAACGAAATCCAGGTCAGCCCGCGTTACGCGAGCGGTTTGGCCCTGCGATTTGCCCGAGTGAAACGTTATCGTACCGACAAAACCGCTGCCGAATCCGACACTTTCGAAACGGTACAGCGCCTCGCAGGCGCCCTAGTTTGATCGCGACTGAATCGCTAACGTAGCCGTTCCGGTGGTGCTTCCCGGCATCGAAACCGTCAGCGGAACCGCATCGCCCTCAGGAACTCCCGTGGGAACCTGGAACACCAGTTGATAGAGTCCAGCGTCGCCCGGCGTCAGGCCGGAGTACGACAATTTCACCGCCACGCCGCCGATTTCGACGGTTGGCGTCGCGACGGTTTCGTACAACACGCTCCCGTTCGCGGGAGGAAGCGCGCCGGTGGCGAGCGGCGTACCATTGGGTGCTCCATTCGGCGTCGCCAAGCCGAGACCGGTCGTGTAAACCGACAAAAAGTCGCCCGGCGCCGCTGGTTGCGCGCACGCGGACGCGGGAGGCGCCATCGAGACCGTGCAGTTCGTGGCAAACCCGTATGCCTTTATGGCTGAAGGAGGCAGCACGTCCCAGGCCGTATTGGCAAACTGAGCCGCGGCATCCGTCGCCGCAGGATTCGAAGGGTCGGGGATCAGCAGGATTCCGGGAACCGCCGCCTCTAGCGTCATCGCAAAATTGGGGCCCGTGCCGGCTGGCGTGGTTAGCTGCACCTGCACGGGTCCCGAGGTGCCTAGCTCCGAGGGAGTGACCAAATTGATCTGGTTCGCGGTGGCGATCAGTTCAAAAATCGGCGCGGGCGTTCCGTTGAAAGTCACCGAGATTCCCTGCGTGGTGGTGCTTGGGAACACGTTGCCTTCATTGGTCGACCCTAGGCCGTTCGCAAACAGGCTGACGATTTCGCCGGCCGCCACGGTGCCGGTGTTGAGGAAGGAACCGCCGTTCACGATGGCGGAAATCCCGGTGAGAGTCAGCATAACGGAGTTGCTGGTCTGGCCGCTAATGCTTAAGGTTACGGGCACGGACCCTTGCACCGTGGTGGGAACGATGAAATTGATCTGGTACAGGCTCGGGGTGGAAGATGCGCCTGCAAATGAAATAGTGGCGTTCGCTCCCCCAACACTTAACGTCGGTGTGACTGCGGTGGGGGTCAAACCGGTTGGGGCAACTCCGGCGACCAGCGGAGGATTGGTGGCTCCCAGTCCCGTCGCATAAAGCGTCAGCGTATCGCCCGGATTTGCCAAAACGGTGCTGCTGATGAGGGTGCCTTTGGTGTTGTAGAAGAGCCCATTGGTCGAGCTTGGGACTGGGGGCAACGTGGGAGCCACCGCGGAGATGGTCACGTTGAATGGGGCCGAAGTAATTCCACCCACCCCTACAGTTGCAGTAGTGGGGCCGGTTGAGATATCGAACGGCAGTTGTACATTGATTTGAGTGGGGGTGCCTCCCACGACAAAAGCGGGCTCGCCACCTACGGTCACAGTGACATTGTTGGGATTGCCCGTACCGGAGGCAGTGCCGAAGTTAGTTCCGTAGACAGTCGCCAACAAACCCGGGCACAAGACACTGCTGGCTGTAATATAGTTGTTCACCACGCTGGCGATCGTCGGCGCCGGCGGCGCCTGTGCCAGCAATCCGGACGCGGCGAAGCAAGACAACACTATCAGTTTTTTCATTAGACACCCCTCCGAAGGGCTCTGGATTGGCAGAGCGTAAGGTATAATGAGGCTCTTTAGTGGAAACCGTCAGGGTTTTACGGTAGTATACGCGCGATTTTCGTTTTCCCTTCAAGGGTTTACGGGGAGGCGCCAGGAAATGGATTCAAAGGAAGTCAGCACCGCGCTGGAGCGGATTCTCGTAACGCCGGCGTTCGTTCGCTCGCCGCGCCTAGCCCAGTTCCTGCGATTCGCCGTGGAACAGCGTCTATCGGGACGCGCCGATTCACCGAAGGAATTCGAAATCGGAGTGCAGGTTTTCGGCCGCCCATCGGATTACGATTGCCGCATTGACCCGGTGGTGCGGGTCCAGGCGCGCCTGCTGCGCTTCAAACTGCACGAATACTATGAAACCGTTGGCAAGAACGATCCTTTGCGGATTGAATTACCCAAGGGCGGGTACTTGGCTTCGTTTTCCTGCGACACGGTTCCCGAGCCGGCTACCGCTCCACCTGATCCCGTGGTCCGGCGCTGGGTTCCGCGCTCACCGACACACCGCCGATGGCTGGCCGCTGCCGGCCTAATCGCCGCCGCCTTGGCAACGGTCTTGGTTTCGTGGGGCGGCTGGAAGGACGCCGTCGCGAAAGTCTGGGCCAACACCGTCCCATCTCATTCGAAGGCTCAATCGCCGGCTGCGCAATTGTATCTCGAAGGCAGATACTATTGGAGCAAACGGACTCCCGAGGATCTTCATAAAGCGGAGGACTACTTTATGCAGGCCGTCGTCGCCGATCCCGGGTATGCCAAAGCTTATGTTGGGCTCGCCGATTGTTACGGGCTGCTGCGGGAATTCGCCGGTATGCCCGACAGCGAGGCATGGCCCCGGGCATTGGCGGCCTCCCGGAAAGCCGTCGAATTGGACGACTCGCTGGCTGAAGCTCACAGCTCGCTTGGATTTGATTTGTTCTACGGATCGCTCGATTTACAAGGTGGCGAGCGCGAGTTCAAACGCGCCCTGGAACTCAACCCCAATTACGCTCAAGTGCATCAATGGTACGCGAACGCTTTGATGGCGCTAGGCCGTCTTGCGGAGGCTTCCGATGAAATGGAACGGGCCAGGGAACTCGAGCCGGGGTCGCGATCCATTTTGGCTGACCAAAGTCTTCTGCTTTTCTATCAAGGCAAAAGCGGTCAGGCCATCGACCAGCTGCACCGGATCGAGATCGCGGAACCGGCGTTTCGTTCGGCTCATGTGTATCTCGCCTACATCTATTTCGTCGCTAGGGACTGCCGCGATTATTTAGAGGAATCTCGAAAAGCCGCCGAATCATCGAGCAATCCCGTGGAGCTGGCGATCGTGGCCGCAGCACAACAAGGGTTCCATGCCGGAGGCGCGCACGAGATGCTCGAGAGCCTGCTCCAGGCGCAGAAGAAGTTCGCAGACGACGGGCGATACCCGGGCTTCCAGGTGGCCGAAACCTTCGCGATGCTGGGCCGAAAGCGCGAAGCTTTGGAGTATCTCAACTCCTCCTATAAGAACCGCGAGATTTACATGGTGGCTCTGAACGTGGCCCCGACGTTCGCGAGCTTGCGCACGGAACCGCAGTACCGGGACCTGGTGGCGCGATTGGGACTGGATGGCCCGAACTAAAGCCGTAGCGCTGACCATCGCCGGATCCGATCCGAGCGGCGGCGCCGGCGTCCAGGCCGACCTTAAAACATTTCATCAGTTTCGCGTCTATGGCGAAGCCGTGCTCACGCTCATCACTGTCCAGAACACGCTCGGCGTGGAGCGCGTCGAGTGTCTTGCGCCCGATCTGGTGGCCGATCAAATCCGCGCCGTAGTCGGCGACATTCCGCCCGGTGCGGCGAAAACCGGGGCACTGGGCAATCGCGCCATCATCGAGGCTGTAGCCGCACTCGCCGCCGGCTTCTCATTTCCCCTGATTGTGGACCCGGTGATGGTGAGCAAACACGGCGCAGTTTTACTCGAAGCCGATGCCGTCGGCGCGTTGAAGACCCGGCTGCTGCCGCTGGCATTTCTCCTGACGCCAAACTTACGTGAGGCCGAGTTACTAACCGGCACGGAGGTCCGCGACGTCGCGGGAATGCGCCGGGCGGCTGAGACTCTGGCTGCGTTCGGACCGCAAGCCGTTCTCGTGAAGGGCGGCCACCTGGCGGGCGATTCCACCGATGTTTTGTTTTATCAGGGCCAGTGGCAGGAGTTCACGTCGCCGCGCATCGCAACCCGAAACACGCATGGGACGGGCTGCACGTTCTCGGCGGCCATCACGGCCTCGCTCGCCCATGGCTACGAGCTGCCGGACGCGGTGGAGAGAGCAAAACGTTACATCACCGAAGCGATTCGGGGCAATCCAGGATTGGGAGCGGGGTCAGGTCCGCTGGATCATCACGCTCTACTTTGAGTCGGGCGGTTGATCGGACGGTGGCGTGGCGTCGTGCTTGGGTTGTTCCGGCAAGATGAAGGATGTCTCGCCGGGCCGCAGCAGTTTCAGCTTCTTGCGAATCTCAAGCTCTTGCTCGGAAACGCTGCCTTCCAGCTTCTTGATGCGGTCGCGCCGGTAGTCGTTTTCGCGCTGTAGATTGGCGTTTTCCTCTTCCAGCTTGCGGATCTCGGTCCACCGATCTCGCAGCGCCGGAAGGCCTTGGGGGCCGCGCAATTCCATCAGACCATAAACGCCGATCAAAGCAAAAACGATGACAAGGATCGCGCGGCGTACTGTATTACTCATTCGTTGCGGTATGAGTCCTTACATTTGTTTATAATCCTCTTTTGCAAAAAGATCCAGAGGAACAGCGAAAAAACTTGCGATGAGCGACAAAATTGTTGTATTGAGCACGTGCGGATCGCCCCAGGAGGCTCAGCGGCTGGCGCACGCGTTGGTGGAGAAAAGGCTGGCGGCATGTGTGAACATCGTCTCTGGAGTCCGCAGTGTCTATCGCTGGAAAGACGCTATCGAGGACGAGGAGGAAGTGCTGCTCGTCATCAAAACCAGCCGGCCGCTGTTTGAAGAACTGCGGAACGAGATCCTGCGGCTGCATTCCTATGAAGTGCCGGAAGTGATCGCCCTCGAAGTGGTGGACGGTTCGGAAGGCTATCTGGCGTGGCTCGATCGGGAGTTGGGGCCTAATGTTTCGACCAGGCCCAGCCCGTGATTCGCCAACCGGCTGGGACTTTTCGCAGTGCAAGCGTAATGATCGAGGCGGTTTCCTTCGTCGGCTTGCCGTTCGCCTTGAATGTGTAGTTGACGGGAGCGACGACATAGGCGCGGTCCGCGGTGACATCCACGTGCCAGGGCTCGCTGAGCGTGACGATCCCGTCGGTGATGCCATCTTTCTTGGCGTTGGCGTCGTAGTCGCCCATCCACTTCGCGCAGGCCCCCGCGCCGTGCCATTCGTGGGGCGGAAATTCATCGATGATGGATGCTTGATCGGCGCAGGCCGCCGCGGCCGTCTTGGTGTCGCCCTTGTTAAAGCTGTCGACGAACTGATGAACGGTCGCCATGACGGCGGTCTTCGCGGATTCCGAAGTCTGGCCGGCGGCGCAGAGCACCACGGCGAGCGCGACGAGTGTCTTGTGCATAGAACAGTTTATCCTGTCCCGCCTTGCAGCGTATGTGCTTTGATAGTTCTTGTATGCGTACACACCATGTCGGCACGATCATGGCGATGGCCTTAGCAAGCGCACTTTTCGCGGCTCCCGAGACTTTGCCCCGCACGCCCGACGGCAAGCCCAACTTTGAGGGCATTTGGCAGGCGTCCAGCACGGCCGCGGCCGATCTTGAGGATCACGCCGCGCGATTCAATATGCTGGCCGGCCGATCTGTCGTCGTTGGCAACGAGATCCCGTATCAGCCGTGGGCCGCGGCAAAGAAGGCCGAGAATTTTCAGAATCGCGCCAAGGCCGATCCGCTCGGCCAGTGCTACATACCCGGCGTTCCTCGGATCATGTATCTCGACTTTCCGTTTCAGATTTTCCAGACGCCGCAAACGGTCGCGATGGCCTTCGAGTGGGAGCTGGATTATCGCTTGATTTACATGGACGGCAGTCCGCACCCGAACGCGGACGACATCTCGGCTTGGATGGGCGATTCGCGCGGTAAGTGGGACGGTGACACGCTGGTGGTGGACGTCGCAAACAATAATGACAAAACTTGGCTCGACATGGCGGGGGACTTTCATAGCGATGCGCTGCATGTTGTAGAGCGGTACCGCATGACCGGCCCCGACACAATTGAATACGAGGCGACGATTGACGATTCGAAGGTTTTCACCAAGCCGTGGACTATTCGGCTCGCGCTGCATCGGAGAACCGATCGGGATCGGCTATTCGAATACGCCTGCCAGGCCGAAGTGGAAGAGGCCAACGGTGCGTTTACGCGCGAAGCCAAAACCTGGTATCCGGGAAATGGAACACCGCCGCCTGCGATGACCGTACCGGTTGCGGCTCCGCGCACGTCCTCCACTGCGGCGAAGGACACGGCAAACGTTCATCGCAAGCCTGACGGCAAGCCGGATTTTCAGGGATATTATGTCCCGGACGCAGGCGGCGCGAATTTCGGTTTGGAGCGACACACCAGTGATGGACTGACTCCGGCTGGACGAGGAATCATCATCGATCCGGCAGAGTCGAAGCTTCCGATGCAGCCGTGGGCGGTGGACGAAAAAGCCGACCGCGACCGCCCCGAACGTGGATACGATGATCCGACGGCACACTGCTTCCCGGCTGGTGTTCCGCGATCGATGTACGTTCCGACGTCGTACCACTTCATTCAAACTGCCGATTACCTGGTGGTTCTGCATGAACGTGTCGCGTGGCGCATCGTGTCGTTAAAGGCGCGCCCGCATCTTCCCGATTCCATGCGCCTGTGGCAGGGCGATTCAGTGGGCCATTGGGAGGGCGACACGCTGGTGGTCGATACGACGAACCTCAATGGCAAGACGTGGCTGAACGAAGTGGGCGAGATTGTGAGTTACGCCGAGCACGTGGTGGAGCGATTCACGCCTACGGATCCCGACACTATTCGTTACGAGGCGACGGTCACCGATCCAGTGGTGTACACGCGGCCGTGGACCATCGCATTTCCGATTAAACGTCAAGAGGGCATGTTGTTTGAAGCGGCCTGTCACGAGGAAGATCACGATCTTCCGCATTTGAAGGCGATCAGGGATGCGGCTGCGTCGCGGAAGAAATAGCGCCGGGCGCGAAGCAACTCGATAGGTCTTGCCGAACCGCTGGATCTAGCATTGAAAACGGAAACACGACAGTCTCATCCGGGAAGAGATTGCTGATGGTCAAGCTTTTCGTTGGAAGCGGTACCTTAGTTGTCGGGTTCGGATAAAGAATCGTTGCACCCGGCCCGTTCGCTCCATTGCCTTGCTTTTTGCCGCCTTCGACCTTGTGAGAGAAGGGCGCGTTCCCGTCCACTGCGACCGTGATTTGCCGGCCTTCCTCAGGGACGCCATTGGCCCAGGCGAGCTTGATCTCGCCTTCGTGAGTGGCCGTTCGGCAGGTGAGAATCAGGCGATACATATCTGTGAGGCCGGGAAACTTCGTCGATAGGGCTTCGCGCAATATGGCGGCAGTGAGAGTCTGAGGCTTGTCGGACGAACGGGAACCCCACTGATCGGCGCCCGCGGCTTCCGCCGCTAGAGCTTTCGCAAATGCGACTTGCGTGATTTCGTCGGGTACGCCGTTGCCGGCCGCGCCCATGGCCGAACTTTTCATGAGCCGCAATATCGTAGCATCTGGATCTGGGCCGTGGGCGGCTGCAATGACATCCTTGGGCGTGTGCCCGTTGGTGATCTTGCTCAGGAGCATCGCTGCCAGGCTCGGTTCCGAATGCGCGGCGTCGAAATGTTGAACGGATAGCCCGCCATACATCAGCGCGTCGCTGTGACAACTCCCGCAATATTTCTGGACTACCGCGTTTTGTTGCGCGGCGGGCATGATTGATTCGTCAGCGCGAGCATTGGAGCAAAGACTCAGGGCGGCCAAGCAAATGGCAGCCAGCATCGCTTTGACTGATGCTCTGTATTGGTGGTTCACGTATTGGCGTTCAGTAGTTCGTCAAAACTATCCAAACTTCGGCGGTGAGCCTTCAGCAAATCCTTCGCGCCCACGGCGTTCAAAACCAGTTCCGCCTCCTCCCCGTGAAGGGGGAGGGTTCCCGCGACGCCAGCAAAATGAATCTCAATTTTATTGAGGGATATCTCAACTCTATTGTTGGACTCCATCACTTCGATGTGCGCGATCTGATCGAGATTGATGATCTGGCTAGAAACTCTGATAAAGGCCATTTCTTTCCTCGTGTGAGACACCCTAATCCTACGCCCCTTCGTACCGGTTGGCAAACGGCGCCGGCTAGCGAAACCGTTCAGGGCCGCAGAAATTGCTGGATTTCAGCGAGAGTTTCCTTGGGTGCGCTTTCTTGCAACGAGTGATTTCCAGGTAAGCCTTTGCCCGCGACATTCACACCCTCGTCCTTCCAGATCCCGAGCACGTCATACAATTTGCCCATGGCGCCGGCCGCCGCCCAGAGAGTCAGCAGCGGGCACTGGATCTTTTTGCCGGCTTTGATGTCGGCGGCGTCGATCTCCAGGTCGACCGAGGCCGAGGCGCGATAATCTTCGCACATGGCGTGGATCGTAAGCGGGTTGGTGTTGTTGCGCAGATATTCGCGTTGGACATCGTCGGTCGCACGCGCGAGCGCGGCGTCGTTGGCCGCTTTGAGCTCGTTCTCGGGACCGGGCGCCTGGCGCAGGTAATTGAACCAGTGAAAATAAGCCTGAACAAAATCGATGGTGACGTGTGAATAGAGATAATGCGCGGGCACGATATCCATCACGATGAGCTTCTGAACGCGATCCGGATGATCGAGCGCCATGCGACGGCCGACGCGTCCGCCGCGATCGTGGCCGACCATCAGAAATTGCCGGTAGCCAAGATGTTCCATGACTTCGACGCCGTCGAGGGCCATGGGCCGCTTAGACTGGCTGGTGTGTTTAGGCTCATCCGGCGGCTTGCTCGAATCGCCGTAGCCGCGAAGATCGCACATTACGACCGTGAAATCCTTGGCCAGATCGGGTGCGATCAAACGCCAGGTAATGACCGATTGCGGCGCGCCGTGGAAGAGCAGCACGGGTGGTCCAGAGCCGCCGATCACCGCGTTGATCTCGGCGCCGGAGGTTTTGATGCGCTCGTTGCGGAAGTTCGGCGGGAAGAAGTTCATGTAGGGCCGCTGGTCACTGGTGGTTGCTGTTTGCGCACCGGCTTTGGCGGCTACCAGCGCGGCTGCCCCGGAGAGCAAGGCGGTTTGCTGTAGTAAACTCCGTCGCGTTTGTGTATCTTGATCGGACATGTTTACTTGCCCACCATGTGCTTGAAGTCCTTCTCGTTTTCGAGGCAGTAGTAATCGAGCAGCTCGCTGTCCAGCGCGAGCGGTTGGGTGATCTTCACGGTCCATGGTGCAGTGTAGGCTTTGGGATCGTCCACGGTGATTTCGACTTCGAGAGTTCCGAAATTCGGGCGCCGGATTTTCTCGGTTACCTTGGCGGCGTTGGTGAGCGGGTTGCCATCGGAGTCGAGCCACAGATCGTCGCGGAAGCCGCTGGTGTGGACCACCAGAGTGTCGCCTTCCCAAGCGGCAGTGGAGTAGCCGTTCCAGGTGGGGTTCGGATCGGGCGGCAAGGACCGGCCGTCGGTGAATATCTGGCGATATTGCATGTTGCGTTCGGTGAGGATGATGACGCGATCCTTGGCCTCGAAGATCCGCTTGTAATAGTCGTCGGTCCAAATGCGCAGGGCGCCGCGGGGCATGCAGCGGACGTTGGGATCGTCCTTGGCGTTGTCCGCTCTCCGTTTCTTGACGAGGTCGGCGGCCCAGGGCTGATAGGGCGGGCCTCCTTTGAGGTTGCGCGCGATGTTGAGAAACTCCCAGCTGATTTCGAGATCAGTGCAGTGTGAGCCGCACGGCTTGCCCATGGGGACCCATCCCCACATTCCGGTGAGGTCGGGTTTACCGTCGGCGGTGCGCGGCGTGGGCGCCGAGATGTTGGGTTTGCCGTCGGGCGTGCGGGGAACGGCGGGAGTCGGGTAGTCCAGCCACTGCGCGAACAAAGCCCCTGGGACCATGGCTATAAACCATGCCGCCGCCACGCGGCGCAAGCACGATCGACTTGGCATGCGTTCTAGTTATTCCTCCGTGCACCTTCGATCTTATTGCTTTCGGGGCGTGTTGTGTCAAGGCGAGCGGATCGGGCGGGCGCCCTCGGCGCAGAGACCTGTTGTTTTCCCAAAGGACATGTGCCATACTTCCTGTGGGAAACCCAATAGACCATATGAAAGAGAAAAAAGACGTTTTGCAGGGGACGCTGGCGTTGATGGTGCTGAAGACGCTGGACGTGCTGGGGCCGCTGCACGGCTACGGCATTGCGCGGCGCATCGAGCAGATCAGCGGGGAGCTGCTTAGCGTGAATCAAGGCACGCTTTATCCGGTGTTGCTGAAGTTGGAGCAGGAGGGTTCCATCGCATCCAAATGGGGGCCATCGGAGAACAACCGCAAGGCGCGCTTTTACCGGTTGACGGCCGCGGGACGCAAACAATTGAACGCCGAGACGCAAGGGTGGGAGCAGACGGCAGCGATTATCGGCCGGTTTTTCGCGGTGAAGGCGGAGGATCTGAAGTGAAAGCCGCACGGCGACTCTTCCAGCGGCTGGGGTCGTGGACGCGAACGCGCGAAGACGAAGAGCGGTTGCGGGCGGAGATCGAAGAACATCTGGCGTTGCAAACCGCGGACAATCTACGCGCTGGTTTATCGCCACAGGAGGCGCGCCGCCAGGCGATGTTGAAGTTCGGAGCAGGGGACGCGATGAGTGAAGAATATCGCGAGCAGAAAGGGCTGCCGATGGTGGAAACCCTTTTGCAAGATACGCGGCTGGCAGTGCGGCGGTTGCGCAAATCGCCGGCGTTCGCCATCACCACCATCCTCACGCTGGCGCTGGGCATTGGCGCGACAACATCGATCTTCACGTTGGTGCACGCGGTTCTCTTGAAGTCGTTGGCGGTGTCGAATCCAAACGAGCTGTACCGGCTGGGCAAAGAAACCCGTTGCTGTATCGCGGGCGGATACAGCCAGCCCGATGAGTTTTCGATTGTCTCTTACGATTTGTACAAATACTTTCGAGATCACACAAAAGGATTCGCGGAATTAGCAGCATTTCAGGCCGATGGCAGCTCGCTTTTTGGAGTGCGGCGCTCGGGCAGCGGAGAGGCGGCGGAAAGTCATCCGGGGGAATTCGTTTCCGGCAACTACTTCTCGATGTTCGGTGTGAGCGCCTTTGCGGGACGCGCGCTTCGGGCTGACGACGATCAACCGGGCGCCCCGCCGGCCGCGGTGATGAGCTATCGGCTCTGGCAGCAGCGCTACGGGTCCGACCCCTCGGTGGTCGGAAGCGTATTCAACTTAAACGATCATCCGTTTACGATTGTCGGAATTGCTGCTCCAAGCTTCTTCGGCGATACGCTGCGCGAGAGGCCGCCGGATTTCTTCATGCCGCTCACCACCGAACCGCTGGTTCAGGGCGCCAGTTCGTGGCTGCGTGTACCCTACGCACACTGGTTGGACTTGATCGGCCGCATTCAACCCGGAGCCAAACCTGCGTCGATCGAAGCGCAAATGCGAGTGGAGCTGAGGCAGTGGATCCTCTCGCACTGGGCAGATCCTGAGATGACCGCGGACGACCGGGCGAATCTGCCGCGCCAGACTTTATTTCTGAGCCCCGGTGGCGCGGGGATTACGAGCATGCGGGAGCAATACGAGCATTGGCTCGCAATTCTGATGCTGATTTCCGGATTTGTGCTGGCGATCGTGTGCGCCAATGTCGCGAATCTCATGCTGGTGCGCGGGATGGAGCGGCGATCCCAGACTTCGCTCAGCATTGCGCTGGGAGCTCGGCCGTGGCGTCTCATCCGGCAAGCGCTTACCGAGAGCGTGGTGCTGGCGTTGTTGGGAGGCGGAGCCGGACTTGTGGTGGCGTACGCCGAGACGAGCCTGATCGTTCGCTTCGCATTCTCAACGCACAACGATTTCGCAAGTCTGCCGATCAACACTTCGCCCTCGATTCCGGTTCTGCTGTTTGCGTTCGCGATTTCGCTCATTACCGGAATACTCTTCGGCGTCGCGCCGGCGTGGACGGCCGCTCGCGTGGATCCGATCGAAGCTTTGCGGGGCGGCAACCGTTCCACGAGCCGGCAGGGATCGTTGTCGCGCAAAACGCTGGTGGTTTTTCAGGCCGCGCTCTCGCTGGTATTGCTGTCCGCCGCCGGGCTGCTCACGGTTGCGCTGCGCGGGATCGAACGCCAGGATTTCGGTTTTGAGCAAGATCGCCGAACCATTGTGAACATCGATCCGCAACTGGCAGGGTACCGGCCCGAGCAACTCACGCCGCTGTACCGGCGCATCCATGATTCGCTGGCGGGCATGGCGGGCGTATCGCAAGTAGCTCTGGGTTGGTATTCGCCGCAAAGTGGCGATCATTGGAGCGATCCGATTTTCGTGGACGGGCGTCCAGCTCCGGGAACGAACGAAGATAATTGGTCGTATGTAGATCGAGTGACGGAGGGATATTTCGACGCAATTGGAAATTCGATCGTTCGGGGACGAGCCATTTCCGGACAGGATACGGCGAGAACCCGGCACGTGGCGGTGATTAATGAGGCGTTCGCGCGGAAGTTCTTTAAGAATGAGGAGCCGATTGGAAGACATTTCGGCCGAGGGGACATCCGAGCAGCCGGTCAATATGAAATCGTGGGGGTTGCCAAAGATGCACGCTATCTGACGACGGATCTGGACATGCCGGTCGACGCGTTCGTGTTTTTGCCCGAAGCGCAAGTGGATGTCTATCCAAAAGTGGATGACACGGAGCGCGATGTTCGAACGCATTACCTGCACGATATTGTGATCGTGACCAAACCAGGTGCGAGCGTCTCAAACTCGGAGGTGCATCGCGTCATGGCCAGCGTGGATTCGAACTTGCCTGTGAACTTCATAACGAGCTTGCGTGACCAGGTGTCGCTTCAATTCGCACAAGAGCGATTGATTGCTCGTCTCACGTCGCTTTTCGGGATCCTTTCGCTGGTCCTGGCTTCCATCGGGCTGTATGGAGTGACGGCCTACAATGCCGGGCGCCGCACGGGCGAGATTGGACTGCGCATGGCGCTGGGAGCGAGCCGAGGGGCTGTGGTCACGCTGGTGATGCGCGGTGCGTCTATCTTGATCGCTTTTGGATTGCTGGTGGGCTTGCCTCTGACTGCCGCGGCTGGGCGCTTCCTGGGACACCAACTGTACGGCGTGAATCCGTACAATCCGGTGGTGATTGCGGCGGCAGCGGCGGCCTTAGGATTTTCGGCATTGATCGCGTCGCTGGTGCCGGCGTTGCGCGCCAGTTCGATTTCTCCGGTGCAAGCTTTGCGCTCGGAATAGGAGCTTCTGCGATGAAAGCTCTTAGGCGATTCTTCCGGCGATTGGGATCGTGGACGCGAACGCGGCAAGACGAAGAGCGATTGCGGGCAGAGATTGAGGAACACCTGGCGATGCAGATAGGCGAAAATCTTCGGTCCGGTTTATCGCCGGTGGAAGCGCGGCGTCAAGCGCTGCTGAAGTTCGGCGCGGTGGAAGCGGTGAGCGAAGAATATCGCGATCAGAAAGGGCTGCCGTTTGTGGAAACGCTACTTCAAGACACGCGATACGCGCTGCGACGGCTGCGAACGGCCCCGGCGTTCACTATCACCACGGTTCTCACGCTGGCGCTCGGGATCGGCGCGACAACGTCCATCTTCACTTTGGTGCATGCCGTTCTGCTGAAGTCGCTGCCGGTAGCGAATCCCGCTGAGTTGTATCGCTTGGGGAAAGAAACCCGTTGCTGCTACGTGGGCGGGTACAGTCAAGATAAGGAATTCTCGCTAGTCTCGTACGAGTTGTACAAATATTTTCGGGACAACACCAAAGAGTTTTCGGAATTAGCGGCTTTTCCGGCATTCACGGAGCTATTCGGGGTCCAGCGCGCGGGAAGATCGGAGGCAGCGCAAAGCTATCCAGGCGAGTTCGTCTCTGGCAATTACTTCACCACGTTCGGCATCGGAGCTTATGCGGGACGTGCGTTGACGCCGCAAGACGATCGGCCGAACGCTGCGCCGGTGGCCGTGATGAGCTATCGCCTGTGGCGGGAAAGATATGGATCGGATCCGTCGGTAATCGGCAGCGTGTTCAATATCAACGACAAGCCGATTACCGTCGTGGGGATCACTCCTCCAGGCTTTTTCGGCGATTCGCTGCGCAGCACACCACCCGATTTCTTTATGCCGCTGAACGTGGAACCGTTCGTCGAGTCGGATGCCGATCTCAACAAGTACGATACACACTGGCTGGAATTGATCGGCCGCGTCAAGCCTGGCGCGATACCTGGAGCGGTCGAGGCCGCGATGCGTGTGGAGTTAAAGCAGTGGCTGCGCTCGCACTGGGGCGAAATGAGCCCCAACGATCACGCGAGATTCCCCGAGCAGACGCTGTACCTGAGTCCCGGAGGTGCGGGCATCACCAGCATGAGGGAACAATACGAGCACTGGCTCCAGATTCTGATGATGGTCTCCGGATTTGTGCTGCTGATCGTCTGCGCGAACGTGGCCAACCTCATGCTGGTACGCGGGCTGGAGCGGCGGCGCGAAACATCGTTGAGCATTGCGCTGGGGGCGCGGTCGTCGCGCGTTGTCAGGCAGGCGCTCACGGAAAGCATACTGCTCGCGTTGTTGGGCGGCGCGGCTGGACTCGCAATCGCGTTTGCCGGCACGCGGTTGATTCTTCACCTCGCATTCCCCTCCATGCCCGGATTCGCAAGCGTGCCGATCGATGCATCGCCTTCCATCCCGGTGCTGCTGTTCGCCTCGGTTACTTCGCTACTGACTGGCCTCGCGTTTGGCATCGCTCCGGCGTGGATGACAACGCGAGTGGATCCGATAGAGGCGCTGCGTGGAGTCGGCCGAAGCACGGTTCGGGTGGGTTCGCTCCCCAGGAAGGCACTGGTGGTGTTGCAGGCTGCGCTTTCGCTGGCTTTGCTGTCGGCGTCAGGACTCCTCATCGCCGCTTTGCAGAGATTGGAGCATCAGGATTTCGGATTCGAACAGAACCGGCGCATCGTGGCGAACATAGATCCACGGCTCGCCGGTTATCGAACCGAGCAACTGTCGCTATTTTACCGGCGCATCCACGATTCCATTGCGAGCATTCCCGGCGTATCTTCCGTGGCTCTCTGCCTGTATTCACCGCTAGTCGGCGGTTGGGGGGCTGGCGTTTGGGTGGATGGACGTCACCCTGCTGGGCCCAAGGATGACAACTTCGCTGCCTGGGATCGCGTGACGGCGGGGTACTTCAGCGTCATCGGAAACCCGATTGATCGGGGGCGCGGCATCGCCGAACAGGATACGGCGGCGTCGCAGAAGGTCGCAGTGATCAATGAAGCGTTTGCACGAAGGTTTTTCAACAATGAAGATCCGATCGGCAAGCATTTCGGCACGGCACCCGGCGCCAGCAGTCAATTAGAAGTGGTGGGCATCGCGAAAAATGCGCGCTATCTGAGCGACAATCTCGACCAGCCGATTGGTCCGTTCTTTTTCTTGCCGGAAGCGCAGGCCGATTACACGCGGCGCAATCAGGGATCGCTTTTCCTGCACGACATTATCATTCTGACCAAGCCCGGAGCCAGCCTGTCGGATGCGCAGGTGCGGCGCGCCATCGCGTCGGTGGACCCGAATCTACCGATCATTTCGATCCGCCC